>NZ_JBFUCW010000033.1:0-38492 GCF_056405035.1 Pedococcus sp. P2_A3
GGGATGACCAGTCCCTTGTCGGGGCCGATGCCGTCGACCCACCGCGAGAGCGACGTCAGGCCGGCCGGGGTCATCAGGTCGGCATACGTGCGCGGGTCGTGCGCTGCGACGAGGTCGTACGGCGCCCCGGTGGCGCTGGTGAGTAAGACGGAGTTCGCCCGGTAGCGGTACTGCTCGCGGAGCGCGACGAGGTTGCCGAGCTCGAAGCTCTGCACCCACAGGGGCGCCGACGACCGGTTGAGGTGGTGCCGGGAGACGGCCTCCATCAGGGCGCGCTCCGGGTTGAGCCCGGCGGCGCGGAAGTACGTCGAGTGCTTGATCTCCGGGATGATGCCGATCTCGCGGCCGTACTCCCGGGACAGCCGCTCGCGCACCCGGAGGACCTCCTCGAAGGTCGGCACGTCGTACCGGCCGTTGTAGAGCGTGTTCTCCTGCCGGATCGCGGGTAGCCGCTCGACGGCGCGCAGCGTCTTGAGCTCGGCGAGGGTGAAGTCCTCGGTGAACCACCCGGTGGTGCTCACCCCGTCGAGCAGCTTGGTCGTCTTGCGAGAGGCGAACTCGGGGTGGGACGCCACGTCGGTGGTGCCGGAGATCTCCGGCTCGTGGCGGTCGACGAGCACGCCGTCCCGGGTCATCACGAGGTCCGGCTCGATGTAGTCGGCCCCCATGGCGACGGCGAGCTCGTAGGCGGCGATGGTGTGCTCGGGCCGGTAGCCCGAGGCGCCGCGGTGTGCCAGCACCAGTGGGCTGGTCTGGTCTCGCTGGTGGTCGGCGACGGGGCGGGTGGCGACCGGAGCGGCGGCGCCCGGCGCGCCTTGGGCGGTGCTGACGGCAACGGCGGTGGAGCCCACCATGAAGAGCCCGGCGACGGCGAGGACGGGAAGGATTCTGGTCATGCAGGCGACGCTAGGAAGCCCGGCGCCACGGGGGGCGACGGCAGGGCGACCCCCGGGTGAAGGGGCGTCGAACAGTGGCCAGCGACGAGGTGCGGATTGTCGGCGGCATACAAATAGACTCGCGGTATGCCGGCCACCCGCCTGACCACGTCGACCGCCACCCTGCAGCGGGTCGAGCGGTCGGCCGGGGAGCTGTCGTCCGCGGCGACGCGGCGGATGGAGGGGGCGCACGACTGGTACCGCGTGCTCTCCGCCGAGGACCGGTCGTGGGTCGGTCTGGTCGCCCAGGCCGGCATCGCAGCCTTCATCTCGTGGCTGCGCGAGGGGGGCGACCAGACCCCGGTCACGGCTGACGTCTTCGGGACTGCGCCGCGCGAGCTGACCCGGTCGATCACCCTGCGCCAGACCCTCGACCTCGTGCGCTCGGTCGTCGACGTGGTGGAGCAGGACGCGACCGCCCTGGCCGAGCCCGGCGAGGAACAGGCCCTGCGAGAGTCGGTGCTCCGTTACTCCCGGGAGATCGCCTTCGCGGCTGCCGAGGTCTACGCCCACGCGGCCGAGGCGCGCGGCGCCTGGGATGCGCGGCTCGAGGGCCTGGTGGTCGACGCGGTCCTGCGCGGTGAGGCCGACGACTCCATGCAGTCCCGGGCCGCGGCGCTCGGGTGGGGGTCCACGACCCGGGTCGCCGTCATTGCCGGCAGCACGCCGCCCGGCGGGTCCGAGGGCGTGGTCGACGGACTGCGCCGTGCGGCCGAACGGGTGGGGGTCGACACGCTGGCTGCCGTCCAGGGACGCCGGTTGGTCTGCATCTTCGGCAACGTGGACGACCCGATGGCCGCGGCCCGGGCAGTGGCCGACCACTTCGGCGACGGACCGCTCGTCGTGGGGCCGACGGTCCCCCACCTGTTCGCAGCCGGGCGTTCGGCGCGGGCGGCGCTGGCGGGCCAGTCGTGCGCCCACGCGTGGCCCGGGGCTCCGCGACCGGTCACCGCCGACGACCTGCTGGCCGAGCGCGTGCTGGTCGGCGACGCGCCCGCCCGGGCCCTCATGCTCGACCGCATCTGGCACCCGCTGTCCTCCAGCAGCGGCGCCCTGCTGGAGACGGCCTCGGCCTACCTCGAGTCCGGTGGCGGGCTCGAGGGCACCGCCCGCGTGCTGTTCGTGCACCCCAACACGGTCCGCTACCGGCTCGGCAAGATCGCCGAGCTGACCGGCTACCAGCTGACCGACCCGCACGACGCCCACACCGTGCGCATCGCCCTCGCGCTGGGGCGGCTCAGCCGACCGGTCAGCCCGAGGACACCGACCCGCCGCTGACGTGCGCTCGCCCGCTGAGACACTGCTCACACGAAGCGCAGCCGGCGCGACAGTTCCACGCCTCGTTTGTAGACATCCTCCAAAAGACCTCTCCGATGTTCGTGCCAAACGGTCACGCAGGCGCGACCCTCCGACCGAGAGGGTGGGGACGTGCTAGCAATCGTCTGCCCCGGACAGGGCTCCCAGACCCCCGGTTTCCTCGCGCCCTGGCTCGAGCTCCCGGCGTTCCGTGCGCGGCTCGAGTCGCTCTCCGACGTGGCGGGGCTCGACCTCGTCACGCACGGCACGACCTCGGACGCCGAGACGATCAAGGACACCGCGGTCGCCCAGCCGCTGATCGTGGCGGCCGGTCTGGCCGCGGCTGCCGTGCTCATGCCCGGTGGACCGGTCGGCCCGGTCGGCGTCACGGCGGGCCACTCCGTCGGCGAGATCACCGCCTCCGCCTTCGCCGGCGTGCTGTCCGACCACGACGCGATGGTGTTCGTCCGCGAGCGTGGCGCCGGCATGGCCGCCGCCAGTGCGCTGACCCCCACCGGCATGAGCGCCGTCCTGGGTGGCGACCCGGCCGAGGTAGCCGAAGCACTGGCGCGGCACGGACTGACCGCTGCGAACGCCAACGGTGCGGGTCAGACCGTCGCCGCCGGCACCCTCGACCAGCTCGCGGCGTTCGCCGCTGACCCCCCGGCCAAGGCCAGGGTCATCCCGCTCCAGGTGGCCGGCGCGTTCCACACCAGCCACATGTCGCCCGCCGTCGACGCCCTCCAGCAGCTCGCGGCCGACTTCGAGGTGAGCGACCCCGGGGTCACGCTGCTGTCCAACGCCGACGGCCAGCCCGTCGCCGACGGGGCCGACGCCTTGGCAYGTCTGGTCAAGCAGGTGAGCAGCCCCGTGCGCTGGGACCTGTGCATGCAGACCATGGTCGACCTCGGGGTCACCGCGATGGTCGAGCTGGCCCCCGCCGGCACCCTCGTCGGGCTCGCCAAGCGCGCGATGCCCGGAGTTGCCACACTGGCAGTGAAGACGCCCGACGACCTCGAGGCGGCGCAGCAGCTCGTTCGCGACCACGGCGGAGACCCCGCCGACGCAGGATCCCTCCCGACCGACGCGCAAGAGGCCTGACATGAGCACACCAGCCCCCAAGGGCACCGGCTTCATCACCCCGTCCGAGGGTGCCACCTACGCCCGCATCATGGGCGTCGGCGGCTACCGGCCCGAGCGCGTGGTGATGAACTCGGAGATCATCGAGGCGATCGACTCCTCCGACGAGTGGATCCAGGAGCGTTCCGGCATCAAGAGCCGTCGCTTCGCCGCCAAGGACGAGTCCGTCGTCGACATGTCCGAGGAGGCCACCCGCGAGGCCGTGACGGCGGCCGGGCTCGAGGCCTCCGACGTCGACGCGGTCGTCGTGGCCACGGTGACCCACCCGTACCAGACGCCCGCCGCGGCCCCGATCCTCGCGGACCGGCTGGGCATCCGGGGTGCGGCCTTCGACATCTCCGCGGCGTGCGCCGGCTACTGCCACGCGATCAGCCTCGCCAGCGACATGGTGCGGGGTGGCAGCGCCCGCCACGTCCTCGTGGTCGGCGTCGAGAAGCTCTCCGACTTCACCGACCCGACCGACCGCGGCTCCGCGTTCATCTTCGGCGACGGTGCGGGCGCCGCGATCGTGGGCCCCTCCGACACCCCCGCCATCGGTCCGACCGTCTGGGGCTCCGACGGCTCGCAGTGGAAGACCATCTCGCAACGCGACTCGTGGGTCGAGGTGCGTGACGGCGACCTCGGCTGGCCGGCCATCGGCATGGCGGGTCAGTCCGTCTTCCGCTGGGCGGTCTGGGGCATGGCCCCGGTGGCCCAGAAGGCCCTCGACGCCGCCGGCGTGCGGGCCGAGGACCTCGACGCGTTCATCCCGCACCAGGCCAACATGCGGATCATCGACGCCATGATCAAGCAGCTCAAGCTGCCCACCGACATCCCCGTCGCGCGCGACATCGCCGAGACCGCGAACACCTCGGCCGCCTCGATCCCCCTCGCCACCGAGCGGATGCTGCGCGAGGGCGAGGTCCCGCACGGCGGGCTGGCCCTCCAGATCGGCTTCGGCGCCGGACTGGTCTACGCGGCCCAGGTCGTCGTCCTCCCCTGAAGACTCCCGTCGGCCCGCGGGTGAACCGGGCCACCGCAGTGACCACCCCACGTGACGACCACCAGTCACACCACCAACAGAAGGAGCTGAGCCGGATGGCGCAGAGCGAACAGGAGATCCTCGAGGGTCTGGCCGAGATCGTCAACGAGGAGACCGGGCTGGACACCGAGTCGGTGCAGTCCGAGAAGTCCTTCACCGACGACCTCGACATCGACTCGCTGTCGATGATGACCATCGTCGTCAACGCCGAGGAGAAGTTCGGCGTGCGGATCCCGGACGACGAGGTCAAGAACCTCAAGACCGTCGGCGACGCCGTCGCCTTCATCGCCAAGAACCAGGGCTGAGCCCGGCACCACCCAGCACCACCCGCGCGGTGGCGGCCACGCGGCATACCCAAGCCGCATGAGCCGCCACCGCGCACCGGCCGCCCAGCCCCGCACAGGCCCGCACCGGCGACCAGCCACCGCACGACCCGACGAAGGAGCAGACCCAGCCATGACCGCCGAACGACGCGTCGTCGTCACAGGCCTCGGAGCCACCACCCCCGTGGGCGGCACCGTCCCCGAGACGTGGGACGCCATCCTGGCCGGACGGTCGGGCGCCAAGACCATGGACTTCGACTGGGTGGAGAAGTACGAGCTCCCAGTGAAGTTCGCCGCCACGATCCACACCCAGCCGACCGAGGTGCTGACCAAGGTGGAGGTGCGCCGGCTCGACCCGAGCGCGCAGTACGCCCTGATCGCCGCCCGCGAGGCGTGGGCCGACGCGGGCGCCCCCGAGGTTGACCCCGAGCGGCTGGCGGCGTGCATCGGCACCGGCATCGGCGGCGTCTGGACGCTGCTCGACCAGTGGGACAACCTGCGTGAGAAGGGCCCGCGACGGGTGTTCCCGCTCGCCGTGCCCATGCTCATGCCCAACGCCTCCTCCGCGGCGGTGTCGCTGGAGATCGGCGCCAGGGCCGGCGCCCACACGCCCGTCTCGGCCTGCGCCTCCGGGCTCGAGGCGATGGGCTACGCCTACGAGATGATCCGCAACGGCCGCGCCGACATCGCCGTCGCCGGTGGCACCGAGGGGGCCGTGCACGCCCTGCCGATCGCCGGGTTCGCCGCCATGCAGGCGCTCTCGACCCGCAACGACGACCCCGAGCGCGCCTCGCGCCCCTACGACACCGGCCGCGACGGCTTCGTGCTCGGCGAGGGCGCTGCCGTGATCGTGCTCGAGGAGTACGAAGCAGCCAAGGCTCGTGGGGCGACCATCTACGCCGAGATCGGCGGGGTCGGGATGTCCTCCGACTCCCACCACATCGCGGCGCCGGAGCCCGAGGGCGCCGGCGCGTCGCGGGCGATGCGCGAGGCGGTCGAGCGGGCGGGCCTCACACCCAAGGACATCGTGCACGTCAACGCCCACGCCACCTCGACCCCGGTGGGTGACGTGGCGGAGTCGAACGCGATCCGCCGCGCCTTCGGCGACGACGCCGACGGTATGCCGGTCAGCGCCACGAAGTCGATGACCGGTCACCTGCTCGGCGCCGCCGGTGCGCTCGAGGGCGTCCTGACCATCCTCGCCCTGCACCACCGGATCGCGCCGGCGACGATCAACCTCGACGACTTCGACCCCGAGATCAAGCTCGACGTCGTGCACGGAGAGGCACGCAAGCTGCCCGGTGGCGACATCGCGGCCCTCAACAACTCGTTCGGCTTCGGCGGTCACAACGTGGCGGTGGTCTTCACCTCCGTCTGACCCTCCCAGCTGCCGCAGCGGTCATTCAACAGCCCCGGCTGGGCATGGGTCAGCGGGTCAGGGGCGGCCGGTGGGGGTTGTCGTGGGCCTACCGGGGGGCGTGCTCGGCGGTCCGGTCGGCCTCGCCGTAGGACTTGCCGTCGAGGTCGGCCGCCCGGTCGGCGACCCCGGTGACGTCGGGGACCCGGGGGACGATGGAGAGGCGGTTGCCCTGGGAGAGGTGGAGCTGGTCCGGGCCGAGGTGCTCGACGGGCCGGTCGTGGGGGCCGAAGGTGCCACTCGCCCGCCAGAGGTGGAGGATTCCGAGCTGGGGCTGCTGGTCGTGGTCTGCGTCGGCGTGGAGTTCGTCGTCGGGGACTCGGGGCCAGGTGGCTGGCGTCGCTCGATGCTGGGCACGGCAGCCGGGACCGGCTGCTGGTCGCTGGTCGGCTGCACGAGGCCGACGACGAGTCCCACCACGGCAGCAGCACCCAACGCCGACGCGAGGGACAAGCGGGTGCGCGGCCCCCACCAGCCGCGGCGCCACTCGGCCGCGCGACGGCGACGGAGCGGCGCGGGCAGGTCGACGCGCATCGCGGCAACACTGTGGCCAGGAGCGGCAAGCCATCCAGTCACGGGCACGACCAGCAGAGCGGTGAGACCGGCGGTCACCCAGCCGGGGTGCAACACCAAGGCCGCCAGCGCACTGAGGGCTCCGGAGGTCGCCAGAGCGAGCTCGGCGACGTTGGCTCGCGCGGCGTCGCTCCACCGCAGGTCGCCCCGCACCTTGGGGGTCCGCAGGAAGACCCCGTGAGGTTCCACCAATCCCCTCACACAGGCAACGGCCACCACCCAGCCGAGGGAGAGCCAGACCAGGTAGGCGCCGGCCGCGTCCCTGAGAGTTGCCTCCCGCCCGACCGCCTTGAGAACGGCCACGGCACGCACCATGCCCAGCAGCACCAGCACCGGAACAGCGATGATCAGCAGGCCGCTGATCCTCCGCACGACAAAACCTCCGCCCAGAGCGAGGTCGAGCAGGCTCAGCATGACCACGAGGCTGAACACCAGGCCAACCAGGTCACCGAACCACTGGAAGCCACCGATGAGATAACCCAGGCGTTGGCTCAGCGAGAGCTGGGTCCCCCGGCTCCACGGCAGCAGGTGGCGCCAGTGCCGCTTGAGGATCTGCATTCCCCCGAAGCACCAGCGGAACCTCTGCCGCTTCAGGGCTTCGAACGTCAAGGGCATGATCCCTCGCCCGAAGGCGGCGTCCAGGTGGTGCCCGGTCCAGCCCTTCTTCAGCAGCCGCAGAGAGAGTTCCGCGTCCTCCGTGACACACCACTCGTCCCACCCCCCGACGTCCATCAATGCCGATCGCCGGACCAGGCCCATGGTGCCGCCGAAGATCGCGGCGGCTCGCTCGTCCCGTGAGGGCTGCGACACGGTGAAGAAGTAGTCGTAGCTGAAGTAGAGACTGCGCAGGTAGCGCGCGTGGGCCCAGTCCCGATAGTCCTGGGGTGACTGCACGAAAGCCACCTGCGGATCTGCGAACGCCCCGACCGTGGAGCGCAACCAGTCAGGGTCGACCTGGTAGTCCGCGTCCACCACGGCGATCAGCTGCGCGCGAGGATCGGAGTGCTCCTCGGCGAAGTTCAGGGCGCCGGACTTGTAGCCGGGCCAGTCAAGCAGCCGATGGAAGCGGAGCAGCTCCGGGTGCGCTGCACAGAACGCCTCCACGGGCGCACACAGGGCGTCGTCAGTGGTGTTGTTGTCGATGACCAGGACCTCGTAGCACGGGTAGTCGAGGGCCAGCAGGGCTGTCAGGGTGTCGATCACCAGGTCGGGAGGCTCGTTGTGGCTGGGTACGTGGATGGTCACGAAGGGAAGGTCCCCTGATTCGCTGTGGGTCGCCGCGGCCTCAGGGAGGATGCGTCGTAGCCAGACCCGCGAGCCCAGGGCGTCGTGGATCTCCCACACGTAGCTGAGGATGAGGAGGTAGGCCACCACCTCCAACGACAACAGCCCCCAAGCTCCCACCAGAGGGAGGCCGTCGAGACCCGACTCGAGAGTCCACACCGTCATGGCGACGAGGTAGCCAGCGCCGGCGGCTACGGTCAGGGTCCAGCTGGTGTGTGCCCAAGGTCCCCAGCGCCGGGTCACTCGCAACCAGGGCAGCGTCGAGACCCAGAGCACGACGAGGGGCCACCCGAGGGCATGGGCAGGAATCCAGACCGAGAGGACTCCGCAGACCAGGAGCAGCGGCAGGAGGGGGTGCACGAGACGCGTCACGATCGACGAGGGGCGGCTGTGCCGAGCGATGCGGGGGGTGCCCGATCGGACGGACGCGAGGAAGACGACGGTTGCCGACGCCCCAGCCATCACGGCCAGCAGAACCAGCTCGGCCACAGCAACTCCGTTCCTCGTCGTCGGCGTGAAACCTACCGCCATCCGGGCCGCCCGGAAATTGTCGTGTCAACACGCCGCTCGACGACGCCTCAGCCGTTCGGCCGACACCTGGAGCGCCCGCCTCGAACCTCGGGGCGGGCGCTCTATCGTGTCCCAACGGTCGCTGCAGGGGCGGCCCGGGGAGGGCATCGATGGTCGGCAGGTCGGGGGGGACCCTGGGGGGTCGGGAGCGCATTCTCATCGTGGACCAGCTTCTGGCGGGTCGGCTCAAGAGGGCCTCGCGCCGTCACGTGCTGCGGCGTCCGCAGACCTGGGGTGCGCCCCTGGTGACGAGTGCCGTGCTGCTGCTGGCCGTCACCGCGCCGAACCTCCTGGGGGCTCGGTCAGGTGAGGTCTCCGCGGCGGTCCTGGCAGCACCCCTGGTCTTCCTGGCGGCCACGGCCGCCAGCGTCGTCCACACCGTCCTGGCCATCGGCAGGCACTGCGACCGGGAGTTCGTCCCCGGCCGCATCATCGGCCTGACGGTCGGGAGCCAGACGATCCGGTTCCGCGACCACGACTCGTGCACGGAGCTGGCCTACTCGTGCGTCGTCGCGGTGGTGACGCTGCGGGACGTCGTGGTGGTCGACCTCGGGCAGCGGTTCTGGTGCCTGCCGATGGAGCTCTTCGACGGCGTGGGGCTCGAGGTGCTGCGGACCCGCGCCGGCCGTCCGGTCGTGGGCATGGCGCTCTGGCCCGAGCTGCAGTCCTAGGTCCGGCCGCGCGTCAGCGGGGCGGTGGCGGCAGGGTGATGCCGATCAGCGGCGAGGTCGTGGAGCTGGTACTCGAGGGCGTCGGCTTGCCGGTCGACGAGTGGGTGGACTTGCCCCTCGTCTTGGTGCTGGTGGCGGTCGTCGAGGTCGTCGAACCGGCCCCCGTCGCCGGGGCCTGCGTGGGCGCCGTCGTCGAGACGGGCGCAGGCGGCGTCGTCCGCGCCGACGTCGACCTGGAGACCGTTGCGGCCGGGGTGCCCGTGGCATCGCCGGACGTCACACCAGGCCGCGCGGTCAGCGAGGTGCTGGCGCTCCCAGGGCCCTCGGCGTCGGCGGCGCCGGCCCGATCGGGGAGCACGAAAGCGAACGACGCCAACGCGGTCACCCCGCCGACCCAGAGCAGCACCAGTCCCGGCAGCGGCTTCCAGGACGCCTCACGTCCCACGGCCTCACGGTGCCTCAGGAACTCGCGGAGGTAGGCGAGCAGGGTCACGACCGCTGCCGCCGAGATCAGCCAGAGCGTCCACGACGCCACCATGGCGCCACGGGGCAGATCGGCGGCCAGGATGAGCCAGGCGCACCACAGCAGCGTCCCCACACAGGCTGCGGACAGCGCCCCCAGGATGAGCTTGGGGCGGGTCACACGTTCCTCCAGAGTTGAGCGGACAGCGCGCAAGGCTACCCAACCCCCGGCCGAACCCCCGAAACGTGCAGGTCAAGAGGGTGCCGCAGGACGCTCAGCCGACCTTCGTGAGGCTCAGCCGACCCTTCTCGAGGCTCAGCCGACCTTGTGGAGCCAGCGCACCGGAGCACCGTCACCGGCATACCGGAAGGGCTCCAGCTCGGCGTCCCAGTCGGTGCCGAGCAGCTCCTCGACCATCTCGACCATCGCCTCCGGTGAGCCCTGCGACAGCCGCATCACGTCACGGAGCCGGTCCTCGTTGATCACCGCGTCGCCGGACGCCGAGGTCCACGTGTGGTGGATCCCCAGAGCGGGGGTGTGCGACCAGCGCGACCCGTCGGCTCCGGCGCTCGGCTCCTCGGTGACCTCGTAGCGCAGGTTGTCCCACCCGCGCAGCGTCGAGGCGAGCTTGGCGCCGGTGCCCTGCACTCCTGCCCACGGGAACTCCGCGCGGACGAGTGCGGCACCGGCCGGCTGTGGGGTCCAGTCGATGGCCAAGCGGCCGTCGAGGGCGGACTCGAGGGCCCAGGTGATGTGCGGGCACAGCGCTTTCGGGGTGGAGTGAATGAACACCACCCCGCGGGTCATGACACGCGGCATCGCGACAGACATTCCGGGCCTCCTTGGTGTGCGAGGGACGTCTTCCCCACGAACCTCGTCACCTGCTGGCTCGGCCTGTTGCCGCGTTGTTCAGTTGGCTGTGCGGGACCCATTGTGCACCACAAACCACATCCGCACCAGCAATACCACGCACCTCGGCCCCATCAAGGTGAACAGTCCAGCCGAGTCCCAGGTATGCCGCGTCGTCACCGCCCGGCACCTGCCTGCCCTCCGGTCGGACGGCGGTAGGCTCGCGGCGCCCAGCCGGTGCGAGCCGAGCTGGTGCCGGGGCAGTAGCTCAGTCGGTCAGAGCAGCGGACTCATAATCCGTCGGTCGTCGGTTCAAGCCCGACCTGCCCCACCCACAGCTGTATGAGTTCGGCTCATGCGCGACGGATTGGCTCCGGGACATGCCTGACATGGCTTCGGGTCATCCTTGACACTGGCTCCGGCTGATTCTTGACACTCACCTCATGTTGGTGGAGCTGAGTGTGGTGGAGCAGAAGTATCAAGCGGTTTTGGCAGTGATCGGCGACGGCCGTGAGGTCACCCACGTGGCCTCACTCAGCTGGTGCGCGCACTCGGCTCGGAGCTGGCTGTGCCAGCGTGGGTTAAACGCCGGCGCAGGTCGGACTGCGCGGGAGGCGGCCTGAACCGGAGAGCCGGCTTCAGTGCTTCGGCTATCGCTGTCAATCGCGAGATGAACGCTTGCGTCCGCATCTCATCACTTGGGCTCGGCGCCCAGGTCGTAACGGCGTTCGCCGTGCTCGCGATAGCAGGACGGACGGGGAGCCATCAATTCTCTGTTTGAGAGTAGCGCCGCGCCTAGTGGGCCTCCTAGGTTCCCTTCACCGTCAAACAGGCATTGGGACGGCCGACATCTAAGGGGGTGTGCCGCATGCAGATCGAAATCTTCGAGGACGACGACTCCTTCACCTGCCAGAGCTTCATGTGACCGACTGGTCGGTGTGAGTGAGGCAGCCGAAATGCCTCACTCACACCGACCACCGGCTCGCTACATCCATATGGCTACGGATGCACGAGCCTTCAGTGTCCCAGTCCTTCGCGAGGACGCGGCGATGTTGCCGCCTAAGGAGAGCCGATGGAATACCGAGTCTTGGCCGGCACAGACGCCACGTGGGTCGCATGCCAGGGGAAGGTCGCGCGACTGCCACGCGAGGCGTCAGAGAACGGTTCGCTCACAAACGATGCCCTGGAAGCGTTGGCCTCGACTGGCTTTCTGGCGCCAGTCACAACCAATGCCTTCTCCGTCACGATCTTCACCACAACGTCCTGCAATCTGGGCTGCGGATACTGCTTCCAGAACGTGGAACCAGTACGGCCCGGAGTGACTGCCCCCAAACGCATTCCGTCCGTGTACATGTCGGCAATGACGCTGGAGCGGGTCGCCGACTTCATCGCCGGACGCCAGGCGGCTCTGAACCTGCCAGAGCTAAAGGTACTTCTCTTCGGCGGCGAGCCGTTGCTGCGCAGAGACGCATGCCTCAACATCCTGTCCCGGTTGGCTCCTCTCGGCTTGGTTGCAGCAGGCATGGTCACCAACGCGGTGCTCTTGGACCGTGATGTCGCCTCGCAACTCCTCGAGCGCGGGATGCGCGAGGTTCAGGTCACGTTCGATGGCGACCGCGAGAGCCATGACGCAACCCGCGCCACCCGCAACGGTCGAGGAACTTACGACACGATCCTCGGCAACCTCCAGGCCTGCGCGGACATCGACTTCAGCTGGCAGTTTCGCCTGAACCTCTCGCACAAGAATCTCCACTTGGTCCGATCCACCATCGCGGACTTGGAGAGCATCACCTTCCGACGCCCACTCAAGATGCGACTGGCCCTGGTGGACGATGTAGGGCTTGGGTACTCGAATGACCTCCGATACGGGCCAGCACTGTCCGCGCAACTCAAGGAACTCATCGTTCACGCGCTAGGGGCTGGCTTCTCCGTGCCCATCACGGCAAGCAATTCGGACTGCACATTCTGCGGAGACTTCGACGCGAAGTCCGGTGCCGTCATCAACGCAGACGGCAAGCTATTCAGTTGTTGGGAGACCGCCGGCCGATCGGATTGGGAGGTCGGAGACGTTGAGGGTGGCTACAGCCCCGACAGCCAAATCGCGCAACGTTGGGTCAGCTGCGACCATTCGGCGGCACCCAAGGGCGAAGCAGGTGCAGCCCGGCAGTTCTGGGATGATGTTGACGCCTTCACTTTGGACCAATCCTTCGCCCGCTCAACACTGGCCCGCAGCCCGGCCATGGTGAAGGCGTGACGTCGGACCCAACGGCGGACAACTCCCAGGCGTTCTACGACAGCCTCTCGGCTCTCGGTTACGACGCCCTCAAGGCAGGCGACGACAGACGCATCTGGGCGGCTCAACTGAATGGGCTGCTCGGGCAGCATATGCCCGACGCGATCACGGCCCTCGACCTCGCTTGCGGTACCGGCGACAGCACCGCGATGCTCGCCGATCTCGGCCTTCGAGCGGTCGGCTGCGACCTCTCCGTCGAAATGTTGGCCCGCGCTGGCATCAAATACCCCGATCTCGTCTTCCACCAGGCCGACATCCGGAGCCTGCCCCGCGCTTGGGAGGGCTTCGATGTCGTCACCATGTGTGGGGACATCCCCAATCACCTACTTAGCGAGGCCGAGTTGGCGTCAGCAGTCGGTGGCGCCGTAGCAGTCCTTCGCCCCGGCGGGCTTCTCGTCCTGGATGCCAACACTCATTGGACGTTCGAGACGCTCTACGCCGGGACCACCGTGCTTGAGTACCCCAACGACTTCTTCGTCTGGAACCGCACCGATCTGCGAACGACTGGACCGGGGTTGTACGGCCTGAAGCTCACACGGTTCAGCTCCCGTCCACATGGTTGGATTCGCAGTGATCACGTCGTTGCGGAACGGTTCTACTCGCTGGCGACACTGCAGACTGTCATTGAGAAGAGCGGTGCTTCTGTGGTTGCTGCACTGGGCGTACGAATGGGGCAGCTCGTCGACGTCGATACTCCAAATGCCATCAAGTGGATCCTGCTGGCCCGCTCGTGGGCGGACCATCCCTGCGCTCGGCCGGTGACGGACTGACGCTGACGGACGAGCATGGCACCGCTAGTTGGCGCCTTGGTTGTGTGCCGGCACTCCAGCGCGCCTGACGCCCCGCACCGAGGGGCTCAACAGCGAGGTGGCCACCACCAGCACATAGGCCCCAGCTGACATCACCAGCAGGTGGGTCTCGGCTACGTGTTCAGGCAGCCAGCCGTACAGGAACATGCCCGCGGGAAGACCCACCAGCGAGCCTAGGGCGTCATAACTTGCGACCTTGCCCAAGGCCGTCTGGGGCACGTGCTGCTGCAATGAGGTCTCCCACCCGATCGCGAACACGGCGCCACCGGCCCCGGCGACCGCGAAGCCAGCGGCTATGACCGGAAGGGGAGCTTGCGCCGCCAGCGCGAGGATGGGTAGCGAGTAGAGCGCCATGGCCACGAGGCCGGCGGAGACTGGCCGAGCGGGTTGTCGGCTCACCAGCACTGCCGTCATGATGACCGTCCCCGCCGCCTCCAGCGAGAGCGCAAGTCCCCAGCCCTTGCTTCCGATGGAGGGAGTGTGGTTCGCGATGGTTGCCCCCAGCACCGTGATACTCCCAACGTGGATGGCGTTCAGGACCGCGAATGTCACTACGACGATCCAGACCCAGGACCTGACGGTGAACTCTCTCCAGCCGGCGGCGACGTCGGACAGCATGGACGATCGAGCCACAGGGGCACCACGTTGTTGGCCCAGCCGTATGCGACCGAGACACCACAGAGCTATGCCGTAAGTCGCCGCGTCTGCTGCTAGGGCCCAGCCGGGGCCGGTGGTGGCCACCATCAGCCCAGCGAGGGCCGGGCCGGCGACCTGCGTTGTGCTTCTTGACATCGACACCAGGGCGTTGGCCTGAGGCAACGTCGAACGCTCCGTGACCAGAGGGACGATCCCCATCATCGCCGGCATCGTGAAGGCCGTCGCGGCTCCGTTGACCGCCTCGATGATGGTCAACGCCGCGACAGTCCCGTCACCCGAAATTATGAGATAGGCAGCGACGCCTTGCGAGAAGAAGGTGACCGCATGGCCTGCACGCAGAACAGCGACGGGTGACAGCCTGTCGGAAATCACCCCGCCCACCAGCAGGAACAGCAGCGTTGCAGTCACGCGGACGCCTAGGACCTGCGCGAGTGATGAGGGCCGAGAATCGACGTGTAGCACGGCGAATGCAAGCGCGACTGGCGCCATGCTGGAGCCGGCCAACGAGATGGTTCGCGCTGCGAGATACCACGCGAACGACGGCTGGCGCAGGGCGGTAAGGGCCTGGCTGTTCACGACTTCTTCCGCATGCGGAAGGCCGCGACGTTCAGGCTCACTCTCAGGGTGCCGTTCGACCTCGGAGGCTTTGCTGAGGCGTGGACCACCGCTGACGCCTCGTCGAGCAGCGCTACGACCCTGGTCCATACCTGCGGGTCGACCCARAGTTCGGCGTCGGTGAACGAACCGCTGGACTTGTCTCGGTATCCCTCATACTTCTCGAAGCGGCTGATCATGAGGCTGGCAAAGGCGGTCACCCAGGCGATGCGGTCCTCTTGCGACACCTGGGCCGCTGCATGTTGGCCATGTCGCCATGGGTGGCGGTATCTGCGTGCCGCGCCTCCGCGGATGACGACGCCCTCGCATTCCTCGATCAGTCCTGACGCCAACAAATACCGCAGATGGTACGAAGCATTCGCTTGCGTCATTCCGAGCTCGCGCGCCACGTCGCTGGCGCTCAACTCTGACCCCGTGAGCAGGGACAGGATGGTGAGCCGGGTTGGGTGGCTCAGCGCTGTGGTGGGGCTGATCTGGCCTGTGCGCATCGACATGACTCCACATTCCTATTGACCCGGCCTGAGTGTCCAATGTTTCTTTGAGGGTCGTGAGGTGCTGAGCAGGGTCCGCCGCTCTCATGACTGGGTCGAGGCGATGGTTGCCCCACGACGCACGGGACAGGTATGACCACCATCCGATTCGCGGTGCTGCCGACCCGCAGCGTGAAACCCGACCCGAAGAACACCGCAAGGACCTCGGCAACCTCGACGAGCTGGCGGTCAGCCTGCGGGTCAACGGCATGCAGCAGCCGATCATCGTCAACGCGACCGGGCCGAACACGTACCGCTTGGTCGACGGGGCGCGGCCACCCTTGACCCCACCACTCCGGCAGACTCCCCTGCTCCGCTATCGGGTCGGTGACTCCCCGTGGTCCAGCTCTTCGAGAACGCAAATGGTCGCGATCCGCGCGAATCGTCACGCTGCTTCGTCGATGCACCTAATCTTGGCTCGTGCGGATTCACCTCAGGACGCCTAGCGCCATCAACGAGGCCTCGCGTTGGACCCCCACGCCGCGCCAAGGGTGGGCTTTCTGGGCCGTGTCAGGAGTCGTCTTCCTCTTCGCCTGGCTGGCTGCCGGACGGTGGGGTCTCTTTGTCGGTCTGCTCGCAGTTGCGGTGGGCAGTTGGCTTGCCGAGCGAGCGGTGCCGCGCAAGCCCGACCTCGATAAGGAAAAGCCACCAAGCACGTAGATCTGACCCGCGCGGGGCAGGACACCGAGCAGGACAAGACGATTGTTTCCGGGTCTCGAACAACCACGACAAGACGGCAGCCACCAAGCACGAAGAGTGCCCTAGAGTTCCTCGCGGCCGCACGACTGACGGGCACTCCGTAGGTTGGCGGTTCGGGGCACCATCCGAGTGCCCGTGGCACATGGGTGGCACACCAGTTTGAGAATCGACCGTTTCGGGCGTCAGACGACCACCACCAACTGAGCACGAATCGGCCCAAGACCGCCCCTGACCTGCACCTTCGGGACCTCTGATACTCCGTCGGTCGTCGGTTCAGGCCCGACCTGCCCCACCGACCGCGTGGCTGCCCCTCGCTCCTCCGTGCCTTGCACCGGAACCGGAGCCCCCGGGCTGCCGTTTCCTGCGGATGCCCATGTTGCCTTTGGGTGACATGTGGGGGCGGAGGTGTCAGGGAACTGCGACAAACGGGTAGGTTGCCGGACATGACGGAGCCACTGGTCGTCCTCAAGGGCGTCAACAAGCACTTCGGCGAGCTGCACGTCCTCCAGGACATCAACCTGTCCATCGGCAAGGGCGAGGTCGTCGTCGTGATCGGACCCTCGGGGTCCGGCAAGTCGACCCTGTGCCGCACCATCAACCGGCTCGAGACCTTCGAGACCGGCTCGATCACCATCGACGGCGTGCCGCTGCCCGAGGAGGGCAAGGAGCTCGCGAAGCTGCGGGCGGACGTCGGCATGGTGTTCCAGTCCTTCAACCTGTTCGCCCACAAGACGATCCTCGACAACGTCACCCTGGGCCCGATCAAGGCGCGCAAGGTCCCCAAGGCCGAGGCCGAGAAGCGCGCGATGGAGCTGCTCGAGCGGGTGGGCGTCGCCCACCAGGCGCAGAAGTTCCCCGCCCAGCTCTCCGGCGGCCAGCAGCAGCGCGTGGCCATCGCGCGGTCGCTGGCCATGGACCCGAAGGTGATGCTCTTCGACGAGCCGACCTCGGCCCTCGACCCCGAGATGATCACCGAAGTGCTCGACGTCATGGTCGCCCTCGCCAAAGAGGGCATGACGATGGTCGTCGTCACCCATGAGATGGGCTTCGCCCGCAAGGCAGCCAACCGGGTCGTCTTCATGGCCGACGGCCAGATCGTCGAGGAGAACGACCCCGAGGGCTTCTTCACCGCACCGAAGTCTGACCGCGCCAAGGACTTCCTCGGCAAGATCCTCACCCACTAGCCATCCCAACCACGGGTCCTGAGACATCGGGATCCCTTGACGCAGAACGACATCCAGACCGCACCGCACTGAACACCGGGGCGCGCCAGCGCAGCGGGCAACACATCAGGAGGAAACGGAATGAAGATTCGTCAGATTGGCGCAGTGACCGCCGCATCGGTCCTCGCGCTCGGCCTGACCGCCTGTGGCGACAGCGCCAAGGACGGCGGCACGGGTGGTGGCGGCGGAGGCAGCAAGTTCAAGGTCGGCATCAAGTTCGACCAGCCCGGCCTCGGCCTCAAGGAGGGCTCGAAGTACACGGGTCTCGACGTGGACGTCGCGACCTACGTCGCCAAAGAGCTCGGCCATGCCGCCGGCGACATCCAGTGGGTCCAGGCCCCGTCCGCCCAGCGCGAGACGCTCATCTCCACGGGACAGGTCGACATGGTGGTCGCGACCTACTCGATCAGCGATGCCCGCAAGCAGAAGGTCACCTTCGCCGGCCCGTACTTCGTCGCCGGTCAGGACCTCCTCGTCCGCGCCGACGACACCTCGATCACCGGGCCGGAGAACCTCACGGGCAAGAAGCTGTGCTCGGTGACCGGTTCGACGTCCGCCCAGAAGGTCAAGGACAAGTACCCGGGCGTGCAGCTCCAGGAGTTCGGCACCTACTCCGAGTGCGTCACCGCCCTGGTCTCCAAGGGCGTCGACGCCCTGACCACCGACAACACCATCCTCGCCGGCTACGCCGCTCAGGCGCAGTACAAGGGCAAGCTCAAGGTCGTCGGCAAGACCTTCTCCGAGGAGCGCTACGGCATCGGCATCAAGAAGGGTGACACCGCCACCTGCGAGAAGATCAACACGGCCATCGGCAAGATGATCTCCTCAGGTGAATGGCAGAAGGCGATCGACGCCAACCTCGGCCCGGCCGGGTTCAAGGTCGACAGCGCGACCAACCCGCCCAAGCAGGACGCCTGCTCCTGACCGGTTCCACACCGCTGTCGGTATGCCGCCCGCTCACCCGAGCGGGCGGCATACCGGAGCGCATGTCCTCCTCCCCCGCGACGGAAGGCTTCCCTGCATGGGCGACATCCTGAGCACCTATGGCCCCGAGATCCTCAAGGCGTTCTGGGTCACGATCCGGTTGGCCCTCGTGGCGGGCATCGGCTCGCTCGTCATCGGCACCCTCATCGCCGTCATGCGGCTGTCGCCGGTGCGCGTCCTGCGCCTGATGGGCGCTTGGTACGTCAACGTGTTCCGCAATACTCCCCTGACCCTGCTCATGGTCTTCAGCATCCTGGGCCTGACGTACATCCTCGGACTCAACCTCGACCAGGAGGACATCACGCAGAACGCCCTGCGGTGGTCGGCCGTGATGCTGTCGGTCTACCACGCGGCCTTCGTCTGTGAGGCGCTGCGGTCGGGTGTCAACACCGTGCCAGTCGGCCAGGCCGAGGCCTCCCGTTCCATCGGGCTGACATTCTCCCAGAGCATGCGGGAGGTGATCCTGCCGCAGGCCTTCCGCGGGGCCGTCGCGCCGCTGGGCTCCAACTTCATCGCCCTCATCAAGAACACCACCGTGACGGCCGTGATCGTCGCCGCCGAAGCGGGAGGCCTGATGCAGAAGATCATCGAGAACGAGACCGGCACGCTGTCAGTGTTCTTCATCTTCGCCCTCGGGTTCGTCGTGCTGACCCTGCCCCTCGGCGTCTTCTTCACCTCGCTGTCGCGTCGGCTGGCGGTGAAGCGATGAGTGCCTCCGTCCTGTTCGACGCCCCAGGCCCCCGTGCGCGTCGGCGACACGCCATCTTGTCGGTCATCGGCGTCCTGCTCCTCGTCGCGACCGGCTACGTGGTCGTCCGCAAGATGCAGGCGGCCAACCAGCTCCAGGGCTACATGTGGGAGCCATTCGTGACCGACCGCTCGGTCTGGCGTGACTACCTGCTGATCGGCTTGTGGGGCACGCTCAAGGCTGCGGTGATCTCCATCGCCCTGGCCATCGCCTTCGGGTTGCTGTTCGGCGTGGGTCGGCTCTCGAGCATCAGGGCGATCCGCTGGGTGTCCGGCGTCGTCGTCGAGTTCTTCCGCGCAGTCCCGGTGCTGATCATGATGATCGCCAGCTATGGCTACTACTCGCGCGCCGGCGTGTTCTCGAGCGAGACTGCACCCCTCGCCGGCGTCGTGACCGGGCTGACCCTCTACAACGGGTCCGTCATCGCGGAGCTGGTCCGCTCGGGTGTCTTCTCCCTGCCGAAGGGCCAGTCCGAGGCCGGTCTGTCCATCGGGCTGACGGAGTCGCAGACCCTGCGCTCGATCCAGCTGCCACAGGCCATCACGGCCATGCTGCCCGCCCTGATCGGCCAGTTCGTCGTCATCCTCAAGGACTCGGCGCTGGGTTACTCGATCACCTACGGCGAGCTGCTCATCTGGTCCAAGACCTTGGGGTCGGCGTTCGCCAACACCCTGCCCGCCTACATCGTCGCCGCGTTGCTCTTCATCCTCATCAACTTCACCCTCACCGTGATCGCGAGCCGGCTGCAGCGCAGGCTCTCGCGTCGCGGGCGCACCACGATCCGAGAGGCGGCGGCCGTGCCAGCGCCCGCCTCCGCGGGCGCGGACGCCTGAGCGAGCCCGGTCGACCCCACGACGAAGGCCCCGGACCTGGTGGTCTGGGGCCTCGTGGTGGGGTGGCTCCCCCGGTTGGACTCGAACCAACAACCTGCCGATTAACAGTCGGCTGCTCTGCCAATTGAGCTACAGGGGAAAGTCCGTCGGCGGTCCCCCGCGTTCGGCGCTGCGCAACCATAGCAAAGGATGCGCGCAGTTCTGAAAACGGCCCGGCCGTCGCCGAAAGCGTCGCTAGAGCCCGACCTGCTCGCGCAGGTAGACCAGCGCCGCCTCGGTGCGGGCGACCAGCTCGGGGTCGCCGGCTCGGACTCCTCGGCCGAGCACGACCTGCTCCACCAGGCCGCCGCTGGCGAGGTCCTGACGAAGGGCCACCTTGGCCGTCCGCCGAGGTCCGAGCTCGATGCGCTGGGTCAGCACCACGCTCGCCTGCACGCGCTCACGCAGGGTCTCCGGCACGAGGCTCGTCGCGCCCAGCACCCACTGGGACGGCCGTGACCCGTCCACCCAGGTGACCGTGAGCTGGCTGAGCTCAGCCGACCAGGTGCCTCCGTCCACCTCGTGCCACGGGCGGTGGAGGGTGCGCTCCCCGGCCGCGTCGACGGCATACAGCGCATGGTTGGTGGCGACCACGGTGGTGCCGCTGGCCTCCTCGCGCCCCCAGCTGAGCACCCGCTCGCCCGACCCGAGCCCGACCGCGGCGCGCACCTCGGAAGGCAGCCGCTCGGGGCGACGCAGCGAGAGAGCCATCAGGACGCCTGGTCGCGCAGGGTCGCGAGCTCGCGCTGCAGGTCCTGCAGCTCGCCGCTCAGCGTGCGTGCCTGAGCCGGGTCGGTGTGCGGGTCGGTCGCCATCCGCCGCATGGCCGACATCGCGTCGGCGATCCTACGGGTCAACGAGACCTCCTGCACGCGGGTGAGCAGCGCGTCGATGTAGCGGCGCTCGGGCAGGCCGGTCGCCTTGTCGAACCGGGTCGGCAGGGACGCGACGGCCAGCTCGGCGACGAGACCGTGCACGGCCAGGGGTGCCGCCTGCGTGACGCGGTCGGCCCACGCCTGGACGGACAACCCCCGCTGAGGGCCCCCCGCGCCGCGCACCCCGTCGAACACGGCCCGGTGAGCGGGAGCGGTGAACGCGTCGGCGGAGACCTTGTCCACGTCGCCCGGGGAGAAGCTGTCGGGGTACTGCAGCAACGTCTGGAGCAGCTGGCGCTCGGCGAAGACGATGGGGTCGCGCAGGTCGGGGGCGGGTAGTGCTGCGCGGGCCTCCTCGATGGAGGGCTCAGGCACCGTGTCGGCGTCCGGTCGGTTGCTGCCTGCGTCGCGCGAGCGTTCGTGCTGCCCGGGTCGCCCGTCGCGACCGCCACGCCCGGCTGGGGCGTCGTGAGCCTCCTTGGCGTCACGGGCCGCCATCCGCTGCGCACGCGACACCTCGGCCTGCACCTGCTCGACCTCGACCCCGATCCACCCAGCAACGGTGCGGATGTACTCCGGACGCATCGAGCTGTCGCGGATCGAGTTGACGATCGGGGCAGCCGCACGCATCCCCTGCACCCGCCCTTCGGCTGTGGTGAGGTCGAACCGCGCGATGGTCGTCCGGACCGCGAACTCGAACATCGGCACGGCGTCGTCGATGAGGTGGCGCACGGCGTCGTCCCCCTTGGCGATCCGCAGCTCACACGGGTCCATGCCGCCGTCGGCGACGGCCACGAACGACTGGGACGCCCACCGCTGGTCCTCGCCGAACGCCCGCATGGCGGCCTTCTGACCTGCCGCGTCTCCGTCGAAGGTGAACACTACGCGGGCCGGCGCCAGGTCGGCCTCGTCGCGCATGATCCGCCTCAGCAGCTTGATGTGGTCGACGCCGAACGACGTGCCGCACGTGGCCACCGCACCCTCGATCCCTGCGAGGTGACAGGCCATGACGTCGGTGTAGCCCTCGACGATGACGGCCTTGCGGTCGCCCGCGATCGACTTCTTCGCGGCGTCGAGGCCGTAGAGCACGGTCGACTTCTTGTAGATGGGGGTCTCGGAGGTGTTGAGGTACTTGGCTGCGATCCGGTCGTCGTCGAAGAGCCGCCGGGCGCCGAAGCCCACGGTGTCGCCGGTGATGTCACGGATCGGCCAGACCAGCCGCCCGCGGAACCGGTCGTAGAGCCCGCGGCTGCCGCGACCCGACAGCCCAGCGAGGGTGACCTCGTCGTCGGTGAAACCCTTGGCCCGCAGGTGGCGTGACAGCTCCTCGCCGCCCCGCGGCGCGAAGCCCACGCCGAACTTCTTGGCCGCCTCGCTGTCGAACCCGCGCTCGCGCAGGAAGTCGCGCCCCGCCCGGGCCTCGGGCGCGTTGAGCAGGGCGTGGTGGTAGAACTCCTGCGCCACCCGGTGGGCCTCGATCAGCCGCGAGCGGCGCCCGAGGGACTCGCCGCCAGCGGGCTTGCCACCCTCCTCGTAGTGCAGCTCCATGCCGATCTTCTGCGCGAGCCGCTCGATGGCCTCGGTGAAGGTGAGGTGCTCGACCTTCTGCACGAAGGAGATGACGTCGCCGCCCTCGCCGCAGCCGAAGCAGTGCCAGGCACCCACGGCCGGGCGGACGTTGAACGACGGGGACTTCTCGTCGTGGAAGGGGCACAGGCCCTTCATCGAGCCGGGACCGGCAGGTCGCAGGGTCACGTGCTCGCGCACGACATCCTCGATGGACGAACGCTCCTTGACGAGCGCGACGTCCTCGGCCTTGATCCGACCCGCCACTGGCCCTCCTTGTCGCGGTTGAGTCTAGGTGGTGCCCAGGACGTCGCCCGGTCAGGCCCAGGCGCGGTGCAGGTGCTCCGCCCGCACATCGGTCAGGGACGCGACCTGGTCGACCACCACCCGCAGGGCTGCGGCGTCGTCACCGGCGGCTTTCCAGTCGCCCAGCAGGTCGGGGTCGAGCCGTCCGACGGGGTCCTGCTGGTAGGCGGCGACCAGGTCGGCGACCACCCCCCGCTGGCGACTCAGCACGTCGACCCGCTCCTGGGCGTGCATGACGAAGTGGGCTGCCACGGCCTTGAGCACGGCGCACTCGGCCCGGGTGTCGTCGGGCACCACGAGGTCGGCGGCGTAGCGGGTGAGCGGCCCGTCACCGTGCCGCTGCCGGGTGGCCACCTCGACCGCGTGGACGAACCGGCCGATGAGCCTCGACGTCATGTCCTTCAGCGCCGCGCGGTCCACCCTCGAGCCGTCGTATGCCGTGGGCACCGCGCCGCTGGCGAGCACGCTTTCCAGCGCCGCACCGAGGGCGTCGACCCCGAGGTCTGCGGCGTACAGCCCGGTCGCCACGGCGAGGACGGAGTCGACGTCGGTGCGGTCCCGCAGGCGTCGGACGTCGAGCCGCCCCGAGGCGATCGCGTCCTCGACGTCGTGCACGGAGTAGGCGACGTCGTCGGACCAATCCATCACGTCGGCCTCGATGCACCGCTCGCCGTCAGCGCGGCCGTCGCGGAACCACTCGAAGACCGGGAGGTCGTCGGCGTAGACCCCGAACTTGCCCCCGGCACCGGTCTCGCCGTCCCCCCGGCTCCACGGGTACTTGGTCGCGGCGTCGAGCGTTGCCCTCGTCAGGTTGAGCCCGGCGGGTCGTCCGTCGGGGTGGACCCGTTTGGGCTCGAGCCGGGTCAGCAGCCGCAAGGTCTGGGCATTGCCCTCGAACCCGCCGATGTCGCGCGCGATCTCGTCGAGGGCGCGCTCGCCGTTGTGGCCGAACGGTGGGTGACCGAGGTCGTGCGCGAGGCAGGCGGAGTCGACGACGTCGGCGCTGCACCCGAGGGCCTGGCCGAACTCGCGGCCGATCTGGGCGACCTCGAGGCTGTGGGTGAGCCGGTTGCGCACGAAGTCGTCGTCGCCGGGCTGCACCACCTGGGTCTTGGCCGACAGCCGGCGCAGGGAGGCGGAGTGGACCAGCCGGGCCCGGTCCCGCGCGAAGTCGTCGCGGTCGGCCCGTTTCGTGGCAGGGTCCTCCCGCACCCAGCGCTCACGGTCGACCGAGCTGTACGCCACGGTGGCGAGCCTAGGGCCGGGCGGCCCGCGCTGCCTCGGCGGCCCGCTCCACCCATTTGGGCTGGGTGCCGTAGCGCTGGCTGGGGATCAGCCGCCCGGCCGCGCTGTCCTCCAGCAGCTGGGCCATCCGCTTCTCGCGGGTCGCCTCCTGCTTGGCGGTCATCACCCAGTGCTGGGCGAGCCTCTTGTACGACGCGGTGGCCACCTCCCAGAAGGCGCTCGCGGCCGCGTCACCGGCCAGCCGCGCGGCATACTCCGGCGCGAGGTCGACGACGCCGGCCTCCTCGTAGGAGTAGACGCCGGAGCGGTCCTCGCGCCGGAGCTCATAGGCGGCCAGCCCCGGCGGTTGCATCCGACCCTCGGCCTTGAGCCGCTCGACCGCGGCGATGTTGATGGCGCTCCAGTTGCTGGTGGCCTTGCGGGGCGTCCAGCGCTGGCGGGTCGCGTCCTCGTCGATGCGCTGGGCGACCGAGTCGATCCAGCCCCAGCAGAGCGCCTCGACCACCGCCTCCTCCCAGGTGAGCCCGCGGTCGGGGACGTGCTTCTTGTACAGGCCCATCCAGAGCTCGGTGGCGCTGTCGTGGTGGGCAGCCAGCCAGGCGCCGAACTCCTCGGGTCCGGAGAAGAACGTCGCCGGGCGCTCCACGGTGCCCCCTGGCGTCCCGATCCGCCTCGACCTCGTCGTAGCCATGGCGGCAGCCTGCCACGCGACCCTGACGACGCGCTCGGTCATCGGACGAGGGCCGCATTTGCGCTGGTCAGCGCGTTGACAGAAGGTGGAGGCATGACCTCCAACTCAACCAAGACCGACAAGACCGTCGCCTTCCTCGTCGCCAAGGAGGGGATCGAGCGGGTGGAGCTCACCGAGCCGTGGCAGGCCGTCACCGACTCCGGGGCCCGCGCCGTCCTGCTCTCACCCGAGGCCGGTGAGGTCCAGACCTTCGACCACCTCGACAAGGCAGAGACGCGACCGGTCGACCAGACGGTGTCATCGGCATCCGTCGACGACTTCGACGCGCTGGTCCTGCCCGGCGGCGTCGCGAACCCTGACGCGTTGCGCACCGACGCGGACGCCGTCGCGTTCATCCGCGACTTCGTGGCCAGCGGCAAGCCGGTGGCCGCGATCTGCCACGCCCCCTGGACGCTGGTCGAGGCCGACGTCGTGAGCGGACGCACCGTCACCAGCTGGCCCAGCCTGCAGACCGACCTGCGCAACGCCGGAGCGGAGTGGGTCGACGAGCAGGTCGTCCAGGACGGCAACCTGATCACGAGCCGCAACCCCGACGACCTGCCTGCGTTCAACGCCGCGTTGCTCGAGGCCATCACCCACGGCGCGGCCAGCCAGACGGCCTGAGCCCTCCCTCGACGTCGCCCGCCGCCGGGCCCACCCCTGGTAGGTCACGGCGGCGGCGGCGACGCCGAGCGCCCACACCTCGTGCCAGCCGTTCATGACCAGGAGCACCAGCACCGAGGTCAGGGCGACCACGGCGGTGCACCACGCGCGCGACCCCCTCTCCAGCAGGCGCACGGCCGCCGCGGTGCCGAGGACGTAGACCAGCGTGAAGCAACCGGTGGCCAGCAGCATCAGCGGCGTGAGCCCGAGGTGCAGCAGCTCCGAGGCGACGAGCCACAGCACCGACTGGAGGCCGATGACGGCCAGGCTCCGACGCGGCACCTCCCCCTGCCCCGAGCCTGACGCCAGGTATGCCGGGAGAGCGCCGTCGCGGGCCAGGGCGGCCCCCAGCCGCGAGCCGCCGGCGTAGTAGGCATTCATCGCCCCGACCGTCAACAGCACCGCGACCACCGCCGTGACGACCCGGACCTCGCCGCCGACCCCCGAGGCCAACAGGTCCGAGAGCGGTGCCTCGCTGGAGCCGGTGCCCGGTCCGAGGACCAGCAGGCTGGTGGCCGCGAGCGCGAGGTAGAGGGTGCCCACGACCACCAGGGCGATCGCGGTCGCCCGGGGCACGTCGCGCGCCGGGCGCCGGTAGTCGCCCGCCAGCGACGCGACCGCCTCCCACCCCGCGAAGCCCCAGACCAGCAGYGCCGCCGCTGACCCGACGGCACCCCAGCCGTGCGGTGCGAACGGGCGCAGGTGGTCCCACGAGGCGTGCGGCAACGCCGCGACGATGGTCACGACCATCAGGGTCGCGAGCACCGCGGTCAGCCCCAGCTGGACGCGGCCCGAGAGCCGGAGCCCGGCGGCATTCATGAGGGCGACCCCGACGATCAGGCTCGCAGCCACGGCGACGGCCACCACGTGACCGCCCCCCACGGCGTCGGACACGTAGTGCCCCGCCATCAGCGAGGCGGGTGGGGCGCCGACGGGGACGGCGAAGTAGAAGCACCAGCCGACCGCGGCCGAGGCCCGCGGACCGAAGGCGCGGCGCACGTACGTCGAGACTCCCCCGGTGTCGGGAAAGCGGGCACCCATCGCCGCGAAGGTCGAGGCCAACGGGATGCTCAGCACCACCAGCGCGGCCCAGGCCACCAGCGAGGCCGGGCCGGCGATACCCGCCGCGAGGGCCGGCAGCGTGATGACGCCGGTGCCGAGCACGGCACCGATGGACAGGGCCGTGCCCTGCGGGATGCTCAGCCCTGCCGGCGTCCCCGCCTGCGTCCCTGCCTGCCTCGTCGTCATGGCTCCAGCGTGGCGCGGCATTGGCCCGGTCAGAAGGTCCACTTCTCGGCAAGTCGATTGAGCCAATGGGTGCTCTGGACCTACCGTGGCCAGGTGGACCTGCACCTCCCTCCCGACACCACCGGCGACCGGTCCGCGAGCATCTACCGCGGGCTGCTCGAGGCCATCCTCGACGGCCGGCTGGCCGCTGGGGACCGCGTCCCACCGAGTCGGGAGCTCGCCTCGTCGCTCGGTGTCGCGCGCGGCACCGTCACGACGGCCTACGACCGGCTCACGGCAGAGGGTTTCCTCGTGACCCGGGTCGGGGCCGGCACCTTCGTCTGCGCCGAGATCCAGCCCGGGCGCGCGCGACGGGCCCCCGTCGGCGACGTCCGACCGAGGTCGGTGTGGGCGACGCTACCCCGACCGGTGCCCGATGCCGCACCCACCGAGTTCGACCTGTCGGTCGGCGGACCTGACACCACCCTGTTCCCGCTCGCCGTCTGGCGGCGGCTCGTGTCCGCGACCCTGCGGCCGTCGCTGCTGGCCGCCTCCGCCTACGAGGGGGGCGGGCACCCGGGGCTCCAGAGAGAGGTGGCGAGGTATGCCGGCCTGGCCAGGTCGGTGGTCGCGAGCCCGGACGACGTGCTCCTCACCAACGGCGCCCAGCAGGCCCTCGACGTCATTGCCCGTGCGGTGCTGGACCCTGGCGACGTGGTGGTCGTCGAGGACCCCGGCTACACCGCCGCCACGAGGCTCTTCGCCTCACACGGTGCGACCGTGCACCCGGTGCGGGTCGATGACGAGGGCCTGGTCGTCGACGACCTCCCCACGACCGCCCGCATGGTCTACGTGACGCCGTCGCACCAGTTCCCGACGGGGGCGGTGATGTCGCTGCGACGACGGATCGCCTTGCTGGAGTGGGCAGCTCGACGCAACGTCGTGATCGTCGAGGATGACTACGACAGCGAGTTCCGGTTCGAGGACCGACCCCTGGCGCCCCTGCAGAACCTCGACCGCGACGGGCGAGTCGTCTACGTCGGGTCGTTCTCCAAGACCCTCATGCCCTCACTCCGGGTCGGCTACCTCATCGCACCACGATCTCTGCAACCTGTCCTGGGCCAGGCCAAGCTGCTCACCGACTGGCAGGGCGATGCCGTGACGCAGGGAGCGTTGGCGCGCTTCATGGGCGAGGGACTGCTGTCGGCCCACGTCCGCAAGGTGACCAAGGTCTACGCCACCCGACGCCAGGCCCTGCTCGACGGCCTGGCGACCCTCCCGCCAGGGGTCCTCGAGGTCCTGCCCTCCGCTGCTGGTCTCCACGTCTGCACCTACTTCGCCGACCGCACCGTCGACGACCTGGCGGTCGCGGCGGCGGCAGCCCGGGTCGGGGTCGCGCTCGAACCCGTCTCGGTCCGGTTCCAGGGCACCACGCCGCGCCCCGGCCTCGCGATGGGGTTCCGCCGGATCACCGTCGAGCAGGTGCCGGACGCCGTGGCGCGACTCGCGTCGGTGCTCCCCGAGCCGGTCAGGCGCTGACGTAGAGCGCGAGGTGCTCGCCCGTGAGGGTCGACCGGTCGTCCACGAGGTCGGCGGGCGTGCCCTCGAACACCACCAGCCCACCGTCGTGACCCGCCCCGGGACCGAGGTCGATGAGCCAGTCGGCGTGCGCCATGACGGCCTGGTGGTGCTCGATGACGATGACGGACTTCCCCGAGTCCACGAGTCGGTCGAGCAGCCCGAGCAGGTTCTCGACGTCCGCGAGGTGCAGCCCCGTCGTGGGCTCGTCGAGGACGTAGACGTCGCCCTTCTCGGACATCTGGGCGGCCAGCTTCAGGCGCTGTCGCTCGCCACCGGACAGCGTCGTGAGCGGCTGGCCCAGGCTGAGGTAGCCCAGGCCCACGTCGGCGAGCCGGTCGAGCACCGTGTGGGCTGCAGGCGTCTTGGCGTCACCGTCGGCGAAGAACGCCTCAGCCTCGGTCACCGACATGTCCAGGACGTCGGCGATGTTCTTGCCCCCCAGCTTGTACTCGAGCACCGCAGCCTGGAAGCGGCGACCCTCGCACTCCTCGCAGGTCGACTCGACGGTGGCCATCACCCCCAGCTCGGTGAAGATGACGCCCGCGCCGTTGCACGTGGGGCAGGCACCCTCGGAGTTCGAGCTGAACAGCGCCGGCTTGACGTTGTTGGCCTTGGCGAACGCCTTGCGGATCGGCTCCAGCAGACCCGTGTAGGTGGCCGGGTTGCTGCGCCGCGACCCCTTGATCGCGGCCTGGTCGATGACGACCACCCCATCGCGTCCCTCGACCGACCCGTGGATGAGGGAGCTCTTGCCCGAGCCCGCGACGCCGGTCACGACGCAGAGGACACCCAGGGGGATGTCGACACTGACGTCGCGGAGGTTGTGCGTCGAGGCCCCACGGACCTCCATGGCGCCGGTGGCCCGGCGCACCGAGTCCTTGATCGTCGCGCGGTCGTCGAGGTGGTGACCGGTCGTGGTGTCGCTCTTGCGCAAGCCCTCGACGCTGCCCTCGAAGCAGACGGTGCCGCCGCCGGCTCCTGCGCCGGGACCGAGGTCGATGACGTGGTCGGCGATCGCGATGGTCTCCGGCTTGTGCTCCACGACGAGCACCGTGTTGCCCTTGTCGCGTAGCTGGAGCAGCAGCTGGTTCATCCGTGCGATGTCGTGCGGGTGCAGGCCGATCGTCGGCTCGTCGAAGACGTAGGTGACGTCGGTCAGCGAGGAGCCGAGGTGCCGGATCATCTTGGTGCGCTGGGCCTCTCCCCCGGACAGCGTGCCCGCCGGGCGGTCGAGCGAGAGGTAGCCCAGGCCGATCTCGGTGAACGAGTCGAGGGCGTGCTGCAGCCCGGCGAGCAGCGGGGCGACCGACGGCTCGTCGAGCTCACGCACCCACTCGGCGAGGTCGCTGATCTGCATCGTGCAGAGGTCGGCGATGTTCTTGCCCCTGATCCTCGAGGACCGCGCCTCCTTGCTCAGCCGGGTGCCCTCGCACTCGGGGCAGGACTGGAAGGTGATCGCCCGCTCCACGAACCGCCGCACGTGGGGCTGCATGGCCTCGACCTCCTTGGACAGCATCGACTTCTGGATCTTGGGGATGACGCCCTCGAAGGTGAGGTTGACGCCCTCGACCTTGATCTTGGTCGGCTCCGCGTAGAGCATCGTCTCGAGCTGCTTCTTGGTGAACGAGCCGATCGGCTTGTCCATCGGCAGTCCCATGCCCTCGAAGAGCCGGCCGTACCAGCCGTCCATCGAGTACCCAGGCACCGTGAGGGCGCCCTCCCTCAGCGACTTCGTCTCGTCGTACAACGCGGTCAGGTCGAAGTCGGAGACCGCGCCCATCCCCTCGCAGCGCGCACACATGCCCCCCAGGTAGACCTGGTTCTGGACGACAGCCTTCTCGACCCGTCCGCCGGCCTTCTCGGTGCTCATCACCCCGCTCGCCCTGCGGGTCGGGACGTTGAACGAGAACGCCGTGGGCGGCCCGATCTGGGGGTCGCCGATCCGGCTGAACAGGATGCGCAGCATGGCGTTGGCGTCAGTGGCGGTGCCCACGGTGGAGCGCGGGTTGGCCCCCATCCGCTCCTGGTCGACGATGATCGCCGTCGTCAACCCCTCGAGGAGGTCGACGTCGGGGCGGGCCAGCGACGGCATGAACCCCTGCACGAAGGCGCTGTAGGTCTCGTTGATCATCCGCTGTGAGTCGGCGGCGATGGTGCTGAAGACCAGCGAGCTCTTGCCCGACCCCGACACCCCCGTGAACACGGTCAACCGCCGCTTCGGGATCTCGACGCTGATGTCCTTGAGGTTGTTCTCCCTCGCGCCGTGCACGCGGATCAGGTCGTGGCTGTCGGCGACGTGGCCCCCGGTCGACGCCGCCTGCCTGGTGCTGCCCCTGCTCATCGTCTCTCCCTCTCCCCGGCGCGCGGTGCGCCCGGCAGAGCCTAACGAGGCCGTTCGGGGCGCGTCAGCCCCCGGAGACGGACAGCTCGGCCTCAGCAACGGCCTCGCGGTGCGCCTCGCTGAGCTCGCGGCTGTCGAGCCACCCCTCGGGGAGCGCGACGTGGCGCGGTGAGCCGGCCCGGCCGCGCTGCCCCTCCGCTGCCTCGCCGGGCCAGGGCGCCTCGACGTCCATCGAGCCGATGAGGCGGTCGAGGGCGGCCAGTGAGTCGACCAGCGCCAGCTGGTGGCGCACGGTCGAACCCGCCGGGAATCCCTTGAGGTACCACGCGATGTGCTTGCGGATGTCGCGGCAGGCCTTGTACTCGTCGTCGTAGAAGTCGATGAGGTACTCGGTGTGCCGGCGCATCGTCGCCGTCACCTCACCGAGAGTCGGCTCGACGCGTGCCGGGGTGCCGGCGAACGCTGCCGCGAGGTCGGTGAACAGCCACGGGCGACCCAGGCAGCCGCGGCCGACGACCACCCCGTCACACCCCGTCTCGCGCGTCATCCGCACGGCGTCCTCGGCCGACCAGATGTCGCCGTTGCCGAGCACCGGGATGGTCTTGACCGTCTCCTTCAGCCGGGCGATGGCGGACCAGTCGGCCTCGCCCGAGTAGGCCTGGGAGGCCGTCCGTCCGTGCAACGCCACGGCTGCGACACCCGCGCGCTCGGCGGTCAGGCCCGCCTCGAGGTAGGTCAGGTGGTCGTCGTCGATGCCCTTGCGCATCTTGACGGTGACAGGCACGTCATACGGGCTCGCCTCGCGCACCGCACCCCGGACGATCGCTTCGAAGAGGTCACGCTTCCAGGGCAGGGCGGCGCCGCCGCCCTTGCGGGTCACCTTGGGCACGGGGCAGCCGAAGTTGAGGTCGATGTGGTCGGCGCGGTCCTCGGTGACCAACATCCGCACGGCTGCGGCGACGGTGGCCGGGTCCACCCCGTAGAGCTGGATCGACCGCGGGCTCTCCTCCGGGTCGTGCTCGATGAGCCGCATCGACTCCGGCGTCCGCTCCACCAGCGCCCGCGACGTGATCATCTCGCTGACGTAGAGGGAGGTCGCGCCGCTCGCACCCCCCTGGTCGAGGCCCTGGTTGCCGTACTCGCGACACAGCTTGCGGAATGCCCGGTTGGTGATGCCGGCCATCGGCGCCAGCACGACGGGCGACTCGATGGTGTGGCGGCCGATGGTGAGCGGAGGCAGCAGGGCAGCAGTGGTGGCGGTCATGGCGGCACCAGTGTCCCATCTGGTGCTTGACTGGCCGAATGCGTGCCCTGATCAGCGCCGACGAGCTCCTCGCCGACCTCGCCCACGACCCGGGCCGGGTGGTGCTCGTCGACGTGCAGTGGAACCTCACCACGGCAGGCGGGCCGCCCGGCCGCGACCTGTATGCCGCCGCGCACCTGCCCGGTGCCCACCACGTCGACCTCGACGCCGAGCTGGCCGGGCCGCCCGGACGCGGCAGTCGTCACCCCCTCCCCCAGGCCCACTCCGTCGCGGCGGCGGCCCAGCGGTGCGGAGCCGACAACGACTCCCGCATCGTGGTCTACGACCAGGGCCCGTCCTACGGGGCGGCGCGGGCCTGGTGGGTGCTGCGGTACTTCGGTGCCACCGACGTGCGCGTCCTCGACGGAGGTCTCGCCGCCTGGCGCTCGGCCGCCGGTCCGGTGACCAGTGACCTGCCCGAGCCCGGTGCCGGGACGTTCGAGGCGCACGCTGGCGGGATGTCGGTGGTCGACGCGCAGACAGCTGCCGAGGTGGCGAGGACCGGGGTCCTTCTCGACGCACGCGCGGTGGAGCGGTTCCGCGGTGAGACCGAGCCCATCGACCCGGTGGCCGGCCACATCCCGGGTGCGGTCAGCGCCCCCACCACCGACTACCTCGCGCCGGACGAGCGGTTCCTCGGGGTCGCAGAGCTGCGAGAGCTGTTCTCCCGCAAGGGAGTTCCGGTGGGTCGACCGGGTAGTCCGGTCGCGGCATACTGCGGGTCCGGGGTCACCGCAGCGCACGAGGTGCTGGCCCTGCACGAGGCCGGCGTCGAAGCGGCCTTGTATGCCGGTTCGTGGAGCGAGTGGATCACCGACCCGAGCCGACCGGTCGCCACCGGCGACTGAGGCCGACGTCCCCGCGACCTACAGCCAGCCGTACTCGTCGGCGATCCGGACCGCGTCGGCACGGTTGCGAGCCATGGTCTTGCCGATGGCTGACGACAGGTGGTTGCGCACGGTGCCCTCGGAGAGGCTGACGTCGCGCGCGATGTCGGCCACTGAGCCACCGTCACGGGCGGCGATGAGCACCTCGGTCTCGCGCGCCGTCAGTGGCGACTCGCCACCAGCCAGGGAGTCGGCAGCCAGCGCCGGGTCCACGACGCGCAGGCCGGAGTGCACCCTCCGCACCGCCTCGGCCAGCTGTCGGGCGGGGGTGTCCTTGACCACGAACCCGCTGGCGCCGGCCTGCAGGGCACGGCGCAGGAACCCCGGCCGCCCGAAGGTCGTGACGATGAGGACCCTGACGCCCGGCATCGCCTCGTGCAGGGCTGCCGTCGCGGCGATGCCGTCCAGGCCGGGCATCTCCACGTCGACGAGGGCGACGTCGGGCTTGCTGGACCTCGCGGCAGCGACGACCTCGTCGCCGCTGCCCACCTCGGCGACGACCTCCATGTCGGGCTCGAGGCCGAGCAGCGTCGCCAGGGCGCCTCGCACCATGGCCTGGTCGTCGGCGAGCAGGAGTCGGATGGTCATGCCTCGACCCTTTCGGGGGTGTCAGGGGTGGTCGGCCGTGGGTCGGAGGACGAGGTGACCGAGAGCCGGTAGCCGTGCGGCACCTGCGATCCCGCGACGAGCCGGGCTCCTGCGGCCGCGGCACGTTCCTGCAGCCCCAGCAGCCCGGTTCCCGGACTGCCCACCTGCACCCCCGAGCCGTCGTCCGTGATGGTGATCCCGTGCTCGTCGAGGGTCACCCGGCAGCTCGTCGCCCCGCTGTGCCGGATGACGTTCGTGACGCCCTCCCGCAGGGTCCACGCGCAGAGCTCGCGCAGGTGGCTGGGCACCGCGTCTGCTGCGGTGGGCAGGTCGGCCTCGATCCCGGCAGCGGCCAGGGACGAGCGGGCGCGGGCCAGCTCGGCCGGCAACGACATCTCACGGAAGCCGGCCACCGCCTGCCTGACGTCGGCGAGCGCGTCGCGGGCCAGCCGCTCCAGGTCGGCGACCTCCGCCTTGGCGCGCTCCGGGCTCACCTCCAGGAGGCGCGCAGCCAGCTCCGCCTTCACGGTGATGACCGTCAGGCTGTGGCCGAGGATGTCGTGGACGTCGCGGGCCATCCGGTTGCGTTCGTCCTGGATCGCCAGCCGCGCGTTCTCCACCCTCGCCTCGGCGAGCGCGCGTTGCCGCTGGGACGCGATCATGCCGCCGGTCACGGCCGCCATGGCGAGCACCATCGACATGCTGATGCTGACGTCGTGCCTCCAGCCGTCCACGTGGAAGGTGAGGAACTCGTACAGGGCGACCAGGCAGCCACCGATGGCCAACCCGATGCGGACCCGGAAGGTCCACAACCCGGACACCGCGAGGAAGACCCAGGTCGCCGCGCCCTTCTGCCCCACGGTCACGGTGGCCAGCGCCGCGAGCACGGCCAACCCGACCCACGAGGCGATCCCCATCGTCGTGACGTACCACCGCGTCGCCGTCAAACCCTTGGGTCCCCAGACCGCAGCACGCAGGTGGGAGAAGTGGACGAGGTAGACGACGGCGAAGAGGACGAGCACGACGAGACCGCCGTCGGCCCGCAGGTTCTGTCGCTGCTGCCAGGCCGCGCTGAACGCGTCGGACAGGAACACCAGCCAGATGCCGGCCAGGAAGAGCACGAGCAGCCTGGTGCCCCACGTGTTCTCCCCGGTGTCGCCGAACAGCTGCGGCCCGGGGCGTCCTGACCCCGTACCCTCGCCGTTGCGCTCGCTCACAGTGCCCACCCTGTCAGAGTCCGCGCCGACGGTGAACGGGCGCACCGCCTGCACCAGGATCAGACGCGCGCGGTGTCGCGCCGGAACCGCCATGTCGCGCCTCCCGCGAAGATCGCCAGCCAGACCACCACGTTGACGGCGGCGGCCCAACCGGGTGCCTCGCCGGTGAGGGGTGCGTGGGCCAGCTCGCTCAGGCCGTACATGGGCGTGAGCTTCGCGATGGCCTGGAAGGTCTGGCCCATCTCGTCGAGCGGGGTGAACAGTCCCCCGAGGAACGCCAGCAGGGCGAGACCGGGCCCGAGGATCTGCATGACGTTGTCGCTCGGGAGCAGGTATCCCATGAAGACGCCGAAGGCTGCGAAGACCAGCGACCCCAGCCACGCGATGAGCGCCGTCTCCCACCACAGGTGGCGGTCCATCTGCGCCTGCGTGAAGGATCCTGCGAGGTACACCACGGCAACGGACAGTCCGCCGAGGAGCATCGCGACGAGGACCTTGACCGCGATGTAGGCCGACGGTGTCAGGGGGGTCAGTCGCAGCTGGCGGCTCCACCCCTGGCTGCGCTCGGTGGACACCATGGCACCTCCCGCCGTGGTGGAGAGCATGGCGCCGTAGAGGGCCATCGAGATCATGACGTAGGCGGCGACGTTGCCGTGCCCGGCGTTCTTGAGGGAGTAGGCCTTTCCCGTGCCGAACAGCAGGAAGAAGACGACGGGCAGCACCACCGAGAAGATCACGGTACGACGGTTGCGCAGCATGCGGCGCAGCTCGAGGCGCAGCAGGGTCGTGTTGAACCCACCGAAGGGTGGGACGGCCCGCCCGGGGACGGTTGTGGTGGCGGTGGTGGTCATGACTCGTCCTCCTCGGTGGTCAGTGAGATGAAGGCGTCCTCGAGGCCACGAGAGGTGATCTCGAGGTCGTGGGCCGCCGTGGCGCCTAGGAGGTGACGAGCGACGGCGTCACTGTCGGTCGTCGCGATGAGCACTGAGTCGCCCCGCACCTCGACCGTCTCTACGCCGGGAAGCCGTTGCAGCGCAGGCACATCGGCGTCAGGCAGGGTTGCCCTGATGGTGCGTCCGGAGACCAGCGCCTTGACCTGCGCGGCGGTGCCGTCGGCGACCACCTGTCCGTGGCTCACCAGCACGATGCGATCGGCGTAGGCATCGGCCTCCTCGAGGTAGTGGGTCGCGAACAGCACGGTGCGTCCCTGTTCGGCGTCCTGGCGGATGGCGGCCCAGAAGTCACGTCGGCCGGTGACGTCCATCCCCGTGGTGGGCTCGTCGAGGACGAGCAGCTCGGGGTCCGGCAGCAGCGCCATGGCGAAGCGGAGACGTTGCTGCTGGCCGCCCGAGCACTTGCCGACGCGGCGGTCGCCGAGGTCAGAGATGCCGGCGCGCGACAGCACCTCTGCGACCGGGCGCGTGTTGCTGAACAGGCTGGCAGTCAGCCGCAACGTCTCGGTGACGGTGAGGTCCTTGAGGAGGCCACCGGTCTGCATGACCGCCGAGACCAGTCCGTGCCGGACCGCGTCCGACGGCTCCAGGCCGTGCACCCGCACGCTGCCGTCGTCTGGCCTCGACAGGCCCAGCATCATGTCGATGGTCGTGGTCTTGCCGGCGCCGTTCGGGCCGAGGAAGGCGATGATCTCGCCAGGGCGCACCGTGAGGTCGATCCCGCGGACCGCGCGGACGCTTCCGAAGCTCTTGGTGAGCCGCCGGAGCTCGATGGCGGGCACGGTGGTGGCGCTTGCCTGGTGGAGGGTCCGGGTGCCTGTCCGTGCCGTCTGTGACATGTCGACCACCGTGCCGCCTGCGCGGGCCGTGCCCTTCACACAGTCGTCACCTGCTGACCATGACGTCTGTCAGGCGGGGCTCAGCGACGGGGTCACTGGCGGATGCCGACGTTGACGGCGACCGGGGTGGGAGGGTCGTCGGGCGCCCCGGTGGTGATTCGCGAGACCTGGAACACCTGGCCGGTCGTGGTCTTCCAGGCCAGGATCCACCGCCCGTGGCTGCCCACTGACTGGAAGAGCACGGTCTGGCCGTCGGCCCAGCCGAGCACGGTGCAGCATCCCTTGAAGCGCCCCGTCTGCCCGTCAGGGTTCTCCGGGGCCAGCAGGACCGTAGCCGTCCCGGACGACGGCTCGACGACCGCCAGACCCTGGTAGATCGGTCCGGACCCGCGCTGGATCACGGTGGCGGTGATGTTCTGGTCGAAGAACGCCCCGGTGGCCGCCCGGCCCTCAGTGTTGACCGTCTCGCCCCAGACCGACGACACGGGGCTGCGCACGGGGATCGACCCGAGCGGTCTGCCGTGGGAGTCGAAGCGGGTCACCCGGACGTCGCCCGGCAGGGTGTCGGACGCCGTGATGCGGAACGCCCCCTCGTAGCCACCGATGACGGGCACCGCTCTGGCGGTGGCTTTCGAGGCGTCGATGCTCCAGGCGTTCTGCGCGTCGCGGGCCACGACCAGGTTTCCCGCGGCGTTCCAGCCGGCCCACTCCACGTGCTGCGAGGGGACGGGGTAGGACACCGTGTCACCCGTCTGGGTGTCGAGCCGCACCACGTGGTCGCGCTGCGGGAAGACGACGTAGCGACCACCCGCGCCGATCGCCCTCGGCCCCAGGGGTGTCGCCTGGTTGCCGGCCGCGTCGGTGGTGGGGACGAGGTCGACCTCACCGACCCCGACCTGGCGGCCGTCTCCGGTCACCAGCACCGGGTGGAACACCTCACCCGCCTGGCGCAGGTAGACCGCCGCAACCGACTCCGGTGGGCGGGCGGACGAGAAGGCCTCACCCCTGGCGCGCAGGTCGATCCGCGACGGCAGCCCGGTGTCGAAGTCCGGCAGCTGCGCCTCCTTCCCCTCCGGGGGCAGCACCGCGTATGCCGTGCCGTCCGGCAGCACGTCGGGCCTCGTGGTGGTCGTGACGGCCGGGCGGGGCCGGGGCTGGTCCGACCCTCCCAGCTGCACCGCCGTCACGGCGAGCGCCGCCGCGGCCAGGGCTCCGCAACCGGCCAGGGCCCTGCGTCGACGGCTGCGGCGGCCTGCGAGGGCCGCAGCCCAGGCCCGCTCGGCGAAGTCGAGCTCGACGACGTCCTCCGCCACCCGCTCGAGGAGGCTGCTCAGGTCACGGTCGGTCATGAGGTCTCCTCCAGGTGGGGCGCGAAGTCCGGCAGGAGCGTGCGCAGCCTGGCGAGGGCGGCGTGGGTCTGGCTCTTCACGGTGCCGACCGAGACGCCGAGTGCGTCAGCGGTGTCGGCCTCGGTGCGGTCCTCGAAGAACCTGAGCACCACGACCGCCCGCTGCTTGGGGGTCAGCCGCCCCAGGGCGCGCAGCACGTCGACCCGCTCCCCCGCTCGCGTGGACCGGTCCGGCTCGGCGCCCCCGAAGTCCACGTCGGGGAAGAGCGACAGGCTCTCCCGCCGGGTCCGGCGCCACGAGGAGACCGCGTCGCGGTAGAGGACCTTCCGGACGTAGGCGTCCGGGTTCTCGTGCCGCAGCCGCTCCCAGCGGGGGGCCAGCTTGGCCAGCGCTCCCTGCACCAGGTCCTCGGCGAGGTGCAGGTCACCACACACGAGGAAGGCCGCGCGCAGCAGCCCGTGCTGGCGCGCGCGCACGTACCGCGCGAACTCCTCGTCCACCTCGTGCCGCATACCGCCTCCAGACCTCACCACCACGCCTCACCGGGTGCGCTCACCCAGTAACGCACGGGGCACCGCAAAAGGTTGGCCCTCGGCATACCCAACCTTTGCTAGCTGTACTGACCGGGGACGTTGGTTGAGTGGGTGTGATCCGCTGATCTGATCAGTGGCGCGGGAGGGCCTCCCGCGGTGGAGTGGAACTGCCTAGGTATCCGCTCACAAAACAGGAGGCCCTCGTGTCCCACGCTAACGCTGCCCTGACCCCTCGTGCCCGGCTCACGGTCGCCAAGTTGGTGGTCGACAGCGGTGTCCCGGTGGCTGAGGTCGCGGCCCGGTTTCAGTGCTCCTGG
>NZ_JBFUCW010000034.1:0-29387 GCF_056405035.1 Pedococcus sp. P2_A3
GGCGAGGGCTGCCTCGAGCAGCTGGCCCACCCCCCACGTGCTCGTGAGGGCCGGGTTGCGTTCGTCRGCAGCGAGCAGGTGGAGCCCRGCGGCCTGGGCCGACTCGAGGTATGCCGTGCGGCGACCGGCCTGCTCGACCACCAGGAGCGCCGCGGGCACCTCACGTCCGAGGGGGTCGGTGACCGTGACCGCAAGGGTCTGCGCGTCGGGCAGCGCCCCGGCGAGGACGTCGAGGAAGCCCGGGCCACCGTCGGACAGGGGACGGAGGGTCAGCAGGTCGTGGGGGGCGCTGGCGGACCACCCCTGCGCCATGGCTTGCGCGGCCTGCTGGGCGGTGAGGGTGCCGGTGAAGCAGTCCGGCGCGATGACGACGTGCACGGGTCCATCCTTCCAGTCCTCGTGTGGGCGGCTGCGGAGGACTAAATTCGCCCCCGTTGAGCACGGATTGAGCGCAAATGCACGGCGCGGTGGAGGCGGGGGGCGGCAAACAGGTCCACACTAGACAGATGCGCCCCCGTCAGCCCGCCAAGAAGCCCCATCTGCCCAACAGCCCCTTCCGCGCCGCCGAGGTCCCGGAGATCCCGGACTTCGCCGTCAACGACAGGGTCACCCACGACCGGCACGGGCTCGGGTCGGTGGTGAGGGTGACTGGCGACCGGATCCACGTGCGCTTCGGTGAGAACACCGTCAGCGTGGCCATGTCGAGCAGCAAGATCCACCCCCTCTAGGTCAGCGCACCTAGGGCACCAGGGCCGCTCCGAGCAGCCGGCGGGCGGCCGGTTCGTCGCCGTCTGCCGAGAGCTCGGCAGGGTCGGCTCGGTGCCACAGCGCCAGGTAGAGCTGGGTCGCGGGTCCACTGACGCCGGCGACCGCTCCCGGCGCCACGCCGTCGACGAGGACGACGGCTCCGTCGACCACCCGCACGGTCCACGACGCATCGATGTCGGTGCAGGAGAATGCGATCGGCGTGGGCGCCGGTATCACGTGCAAGGGTGGGAGCTCGGCGTGACGGACCAGGCTGCGAGGGGCCATCACCTCGAACACCTCCGCCACGCCGTCGGCCGCGTCCTGGGGCGTGAGTCCCGGCACCTCCCCCACGGGTCCGGTGACAGGCAGCCGACCCGCGGCCTGCAGGGCGTCGACGTGGTGGACCGTGGTCTCGTGGAACTGGCGCCGTCGCCAGAACCTCGCGGTCGCGTGCGCCGGGTTCGCCGAGAAGCTCCACGAGGGATGGTCCGGGGGCAGCGCCTCGAGGGTGGCCACGATGGTGTCGGCACAGGCGGCATACCAGTCCGGGAGGGGCTGGTCGCGGTCGCGACGCGGGTAGAGGTCAGGGGGTGCTCCCTCGCGGGCGCTGTGCGCCGCCCAGAGGTGCACCCGCCCGAGGTGGTCCACGAGGTCGGTCACCACCCAGCCGGGGCAGGCGGGCACCGCTGCTCCGGGGTCGGCGGTGCGGACGGTGGCGAGCATCCTCGACGTCGCCGTGCGCAGCGCGGCCAGCGCGTGGTCGTCGTCCATGGCCGCGACCCTAGCCGGGGTCGCGCGGGACCACCCACGGCACGGCATACGATCGGCACGTGAGCACCCCCGTGACGCATACGGACCCCCGTCCCTCCCCCCTCCCGCTGCTCGTCCTCGGTCGTGGCACCGACCTGCACACCGAGCGCGGCGTGGAGTGCCCGGGCGACCTGCCGGCGCCCTCCGACCCCGGGCTGGTCGAGCGTGCCCGCGCAGCCAAGGCAGCACTCGGCGACCGGGTCTTCGTGCTGGGGCACCACTACCAGCGCGACGAGGTCATCGAGTTCGCCGATGTGACGGGTGACTCCTTCAAGCTGGCCAAGGACGCCGCCGCCCGACCGGACGCGCCGTACATCGTGTTCTGTGGCGTGCACTTCATGGCCGAGTCGGCAGACATCCTCACGAGTGACGAGCAGACCGTGATCCTGCCGGACCTCGCCGCCGGCTGCTCGATGGCCGACATGGCCGCGATCCGCCAGGTCGAGGATGCGTGGGACGACCTCGTCGAGGCCGGGGTCGCCGACCGGACCATACCGGTCACGTACATGAACTCCGCTGCGGCGATCAAGGCCTTCACCGGCCGCCACGGCGGCACCATCTGCACCTCGTCCAATGCCCGCACGGCGCTCACGTGGGCGCTGGAGCAGGCGGGCGAGGGCGGCAAGGTGCTCTTCCTCCCCGACCAGCACCTCGGCCGCAACACGTACGTCCGCGAGCTGGGCGGCGCCCTGGACGGCTGCGTGGTGTTCGACCCGCACAAGCCCATGGGCGGCCTGACCCGGCAGGAGCTCGAGGACGCCACGATGATCCTGTGGCGGGGCCACTGCTCGGTGCACGGGCGCTTCAGCCTGGCGGCCGTCGACCAGGCCAGGCGCGAGATCCCCGACGTGAAGGTGATCGTGCACCCCGAGTGCCAGCACGAGGTCGTGGAGGCGGCCGACGAGGTGGGCTCGACGGAGAAGATCATCAAGACCATCGCCGCGGCACCCGCGGGCACCAAGTGGGTCGTCGGCACGGAGCTCAACCTCGTGCGTCGACTCGCCGCCCAGTTCCCCGAGCAGCAGATCTCGTTCCTCGAGAAGAACGTCTGCTACTGCTCCACGATGAACCGCATCGACCTGCCCCACCTGGTGTGGACGCTCGAGTCGCTGGTCGCCGGCCGCATCGTCAACCCGATCCGCGTCGACCCCGACGTGGCCCACCACGCCCGCGTGGCACTCGACCAGATGCTGGCCCTCCCGGGAGAGACCCACAGGGACTGATCGGTCGACGATCGCACGCCCGGTCGTCGGGTGTGACTAGTCCTTCTGACGGAGGTCAACCGCAGGCGACTGCACCCACACTTGAGGATTCGCACGATGTGGTGTGGCGATCCGCGGTCGTGATGTGCAGGTCTCGACGTGCTCGGTCAGTCCGAGCGGCGGAGAGGTGTGGCGGGTCCCGATGGGGACCGGCCACACCCGCCGTGGGCGAGCTGCCCCGACCGAGTTCAGGGGCGGTCGGGCAGTTCGTCCACGGTCAGCGTGAAGTCCTGGGCACGGAGCCGTTCCACCAGGGCGTCGCCCATCGCGGTCGACGGCGTGAGGACTCCTGCGGCGTCCGGGAGGGCCGGCCCGTCCAGCGCGAGGCACAGCGCAGACTCGCCGAGCATGACGGCCGTGGCGGCATACCCGGGGTCGCCCTGCGCGGCCACCGTGGCGACGTAGCGGCGCCCGGTCTCCGTCGTGGTCCGGATCTTCATCGAGAACCATCCCGCGCGCCGGGCCTGCTCGCTGGGCCCCTCGCCCGGTGCGGGCGCGAGGCGGTCGACGATGGGCCGGGTGCGGGGGTTGGCCATGCCGGCGTAGGCGAGACCCATCAGGCCGGTGAAGACGGTGGCCCGACGGCGACCCCGCAGTCCCTTGCCGTAGGCGCTGACCTCGCGGTAGCGGAACCGACGACCGTAGGCGTGGTCACGCAGCGCGTTGCTCCGACGCACGATCCTGGTGTTGAAGCCGGCCATGATGAACGGCCCCACCCAGTCACCGGTCTGCGCGTCCACGAACACCGAGCTCGCGTCGCGCTCCTGGCCCAGGTCGGGTTCGGCCGCGCGGTCAGGGCTGAGGGCGTAGGCGTCGAAGATGACCTTGCGCAGCGCCTTGTCCTGCTCCACCGCCTCGAGCTGGGCCCGCGACGAGTCGATGGTGCCACCGCTCAGGCCACCCCTCGACTTCGCGTGCAGGGTCGTGTCCAGGAGGGCGCCGGCGGCGTCGGCAACCGCCCGCTCGTGGAGGAGGTGCACCCCGAGGTCGGACGGGATCGAGTCGTAGCCGCAGGCGGTGACGATCCGCGCACCGGTCTCCTTGGCCCGGGCGTCCACGGCGTCGATCGCGCGGCGGACGAACAGCACCTCACCAGTGAGGTCCGCGTAGTGGGTGCCCGCTTCGGCGCAGGCCTCGACGAGGGGCAGGCCGTAGCGCAGGTAGGGGCCGACCGTCGAGGCGACGGCCGTCGTCGACTCCGCGAGGGCGCGCAGCGAGGCCGGGTCGGCGGCGTCGGCGACCACGACGGGCCAGTCCCGAGCGGCCGCGGGCAGCCCCGAGCGCACCTCCTCGAGCCGGCGTTCGGAGCGCCCTGCCAGGGCGATGCGGGTGCCCGCGGGCGCGTGCTCGGCGAGGTACGCCGCGACGAGCCGGCCGACGAACCCGGTGGCTCCGAAGACGACGACGTCGTGAGTGCGGATGGAGGTGGTGGGGCTCATGACGGTGTTCCGTTCGCTCGGGTGTGCGCGATGAGGTCGCGGTACCAGTGGTAGGAGTCCTTGGGCGTGCGGACCTGGGTCTGGTAGTCGACGTGCACCAGCCCGAACCGCTCGGCGTAGCCCGCCGCCCACTCGAAGTTGTCGGTGGCCGACCACGCGAAGTAGCCGCGCACGTCGGCACCGGCACGGATCTCGTCGCCCAGCGCCCGCAGGTGGGCGTCGTGGTAGGCGATCCGGCGTGGGTCGGCCACCCTGCCGTCGACGGGGTCGTCGTCGTGGAACGAGCACCCGCTCTCGGTGATGTAGAGCGGGGGCAGCTGCTCGGCATACCGCTCACGGAAGCCGCGGACCACCTGGGCCAGGCCCTCGGGCACGATCGGCCAGTCGAAGTCGGTGCGGTCGTAGCCCTCGATGCGGCGGTTCTCGAACGGCAGCCCCGGCGGCAGCTCCGCGCCGTCGAGCTGGGAGCTGTCTGGCGCCTGCCCGGGCGCACCCACGAGCGCCGGGTTGTAGTAGTTGATGCCGAACCAGTCGAGCGGCGCGGCGATGGTCGCGAGGTCACCGTCACGGTAGGTGGGGAAGCCCTGCTCGGTGCCCGCGACCGGGTAGCGGCCGAGCAGGACGGGGTCGGCGAACATCCAGTTCCACAGGTTGTCGTAGAGCTGGGCCGCCTCGACGTCCCGCGGGTCCTCCGAAGCCGGCCAGACCGGGGCGTGGTTGCTCGCGATGCCGATCTGGTCACAGCCGGCCGCGCGCAGCGCCTGCGTCGCCAACCCGTGCCCGAGGAGCAGGTGGTGCGCCACCGGCAGCGCCTCGAACCCGAGGGTCCGGCCCGGCGCGTGGTTGCCGATCGCGTAGCCCAACATGGTCACCACGTTGGGCTCGTTGAGCGGCATCCAGCGCGCCACCCGGTCACCGAGCCGCTCGCCGACCACGGTCGCGTATGCCGCGAAGTGCTCCGTGATCTCGCGCCCGGTCCAGCCGCCGCGGTCCTCCAGGGCCTGCGGGGTGTCCCAGTGGAAGAGCGTCGCCGTGGGCTGGATGCCCGCGTCGAGCAGCTCGTCGACCAGGCGGTCGTAGAAGTCCAACCCGGCGGCGTTCACCTCACCGGACCCGGTGGGCAGGACCCGCGGCCACGAGATCGAGAAGCGGTAGGTGTCGACGCCGAGCACCTTCAGCAGCTCCACGTCCTCGCGGTAGCGGTGGTAGTGGTCGCACGCGACCGCACCGCTGGCACCGCCCGCGATCGCACCCGGCTGGTCGCAGAAGGTGTCCCAGACGGAACGGCCGCGGCCGTCCTCGTTGACGGCACCCTCCACCTGGTAGGCCGCGGACGCCACCCCGAAGGTGAAGTCCTGCGGAAGACTGGGGAACTGGGTCACCGGGGCATGGCCCCCAACCGCGCGAGGAGCACGGCCTCGGCCACGCAGACCTTCTCGAACTCGCCGAGGTGCAGCGACTCGTTGGCGCCGTGGGCGCGCGTGTCCGGGTCCTCGACCCCGGTCACGAGGATCGCCGCGTCCGGGAACTTCGCGGCGAAGGAGGCGACGAACGGGATCGAGCCACCCACGCCGATGTCGACGGGCTCCACTCCCCAGGCGTCGGTGAAGGCCGCCCGCGCCTGGTCGTAGACCGGCCCGACAGCGTGGGCGTCGAAACCCGCACCCTGGTCGTCGAGGTGCACCTCGACCCGGGCACCCCACGGGGTGTGGGCCGCGACGTGGCGCTGCACCGCGGCATACGCCTCCAGGGGGTCCTCGTCCGGGGCGAGGCGGATCGAGACCTTCGCGCTGGCGGTCGGCACCAACGTGTTGGATGACTTCGCCACGGAAGGCGCGTCGAGGCCGATCACGGTCGCGGTCGGCTTGGCCCAGATCCGGTCAAGGAGGCTTCCGGTGCCGACGACCTGCACGCCGTCGAGCAGACCGGACTCCTCGCGCAGGCGGGCCTCGTCGAAGTCGAGGTCGCTCGCCGTGCCCGACCTGAGGCCGGCGATCGCGACGTCKCCGGCGTCGTCGTGCAGGCTGGCGAGGATGCGGATGAGCGGCATGAGGGCGTCAGGGACCGCACCGCCGAACATGCCCGAGTGCACCCCGTGGTCGAGGGTCGTGACGGTCACGACGACGCGGATCATGCCGCGCAGCGTGGTCGTGAGCGCGGGCTCGCCGATGGCCCAGTTGGTGGAGTCGGCCAGCACGATCGCGTCGGCGCGCAGCTTCTCGCCGTGCTTCTCCAACAGGGTCGGCAGGGAGTCGGAGCCGATCTCCTCCTCACCCTCGACGAAGACCGTCACCCCGACCGGGAGCGCGCCGGCGTGGGCCCGCAGGGCGGCGAGGTGCGCCATGATCCCGGCCTTGTCGTCAGCAGCGCCGCGACCGTAGAGCCGGCCGTCGCGCTCGGTCGGCTCGAAGGGTGCGCTGTCCCAGTCCTTGTCGTCGCCGGGGGGCTGCACGTCGTGGTGGGCGTAGAGCATGACCGTGGGTGCACCGACAGGCCCGTCGATGTGCCCGATGACGGCCGGGCGGCCGCCCTCGCGGACGATCTCGACGTCGAGCCCCTCGGCACGCAGGAGGGCGGCGGTCGCCTCGGCGCTCGCCTCCACGTGCGCCTGGTCGAACGCGTCGAGGCTCACGCTCGGGATGCGGGTGAGGTCCTCGAGGTCCTGGCGCAGGCCCGGCATGAGGCCCGCAACGGTGTCCTTGAGGGCGGAGATCTGGTCGGCGGTCAGCACGTCGTCAGTCACGGTCGGGAAGCCTAACGGGTGGGGAAGTCCGGTTCGTCCCCCACGACCGCGGACCAGTGGGGCGGCGACGACGGCAGTGCACGGGCCCTCCTGCCGCGGCCGCTGCCGGGGATTCAGGGGAAGGTGCCGCCACGGCATACAGTGGGCCTTGTGTTTGGACGCAACAAGACCCTGAACGAGCAGCAGGCCGAGACGGTCGCGACTGCGCCCCGCGAGGGCGCCAAGAACCGGCCCACGCCCAAGCGCCGGGACCAGGAGGCAGCGAACCGCCGCCCCTTGGTCGTGACCGACCGCAAGGCCGCTCGCAGCGTCGACCGCGACAAGCGTCGCGAGGCCCAGCTGAAGCAGCGCGCCGCGATGGTCACCGGCGACGACGCCCACCTCCCCGCGCGCGACAAGGGACCAGTCCGCCGCTACATCCGCGACTACGTCGACGCCCGCTGGAACTTCGGTGAGTTCATGCTGCCGGTGATGATCGTCGTGCTTGCGCTGTCGTTCATCCGCGTCCCCGCCGTGTTCGCCATCGTGTCGATCGGCGTCTACGTGCTCCTGCTGGCCGCCGCGATCGACGGCTTCCTCATGTGGCGTCGGCTCAAGGCCAAGCTCATCGCCAAGTTCGGTGAGGACAAGGTGGGCCGAGGGCTCGCGATGTACGCCGTGATGCGCGGGTTCCAGATCCGTCGCTCCCGGATGCCGCGTGCGCTCGCCAAGCGCGGCGAGTACCCGGTCTGAGGGCGGGCTGGTCGGGCTATTCCGCCGCTCGCAGGCTCATCGGCCCGTAGACCCGGCGCCCCTCGTGGAACAGGTTGACGGCGTCCACGCCGAGGTCGGTCAGCTCGTGCCACGACTCGCCGAACCAGTTCTCGGCGTCGGACTGCGACGGGAAGGCGGTCGTCGCCAGACCCTCGCCGCTCATCTCCGCACCGTCGGCGTCGAGGTAGGTCCACGTCCACGCATCGCTCATCCCCCCACTCTAGGGTTCGCACCGTGATCGAGTTCGAGGGCGTGACCCTCGCGTATGCCGGGCAGCGCGTCCTGAGCGACGTCACCTTCACGGTCCCCGAGGGTGAGCTGCTCCTCGTCGTCGGACCGACCGGTTCGGGCAAGACCTCGCTGCTGCGCTGCCTGGACGCCGACCTGACCAAGGCTGCGCCAGGGGGGACCGCCCGGCTCGTCGGGCGAGTCCTCGTCGACGGCGCCGACCTGCACTCACCCGCCCCGGCCGGCGACCGACCGCTCGTCGGCCTCGTGCCCCAGGACCCCGCCCGCGTCCTGGCCACAGGCACCGTGGAGTCGGCCATCGCCGCCGGCGTGCGGGCTCGCGACGCCGACCCCCATGCCGGACAGCGCCAGGTCGAGGAGACCCTCGACCTGCTCGGGATCGCCGACCTCCGAGCCCGGCCGCTCGGCGAGCTGTCGGGCGGTCAGCAGCAGCGCGTGGCGATCGGGGCCGCGATCGTCGCCGGGCCGCGGGTGCTGGTGCTCGACGAGCCCACCTCAGCACTGGACCCGGTCGCCGCCGAGGAGGTGCTGGCCATCCTGCACCGCCTCGTGCACGACGTCGGCACCACCGTCGTGGTCGCCGAGCACCGGCTCGAACGAGTCGTCCACCACGCCGACGCGGTCGTCCTGGTGGATGCCGGACGCGTCCGCGGTCCGCTCGACCCGGCGGCGGCCATGGCGGACTCCGCCCTGCACCCACCTGTGGTCGAACTGGGGCTGCGGCTCGGGTGGGAACGCGTCGCGCTCTCGGTCCGCGACGCTCGGCGGTCAGCGCGCGCGCTGCGGACCCTCCTCGGCCCCCCGGCCGACGGATCAGCAGCCGAGGCAGCAGCAGCCGAGGGATCAGCAGCCGGTGGGCTGGGTCCCGCGACCGGTCCTGCCGTCGGTTCTCCCAGCGGTTCTCACACCAGCCCTGCCCCCATTTCTCCCACCAGCCCTGCCCCTGGTTCGGCCCGTGGCCCGGCCACGTCGCCGCCGATCACCGGCACCGGCGTCCGGGTACCGCTCGTGGACGCACGACGGCTCAGCGTGGTGCGGGACACGGTGGTCGCGCTGCGCCACGTGGACCTCCGGGTCGAGCCGGGCGAGGTGGTCGCGCTGATGGGCCGCAACGGCTCCGGCAAGTCGACCCTCCTGCGCACCCTCGACGGGTCCCTGACGCCGACGTCTGGCCGGGTCGCCGTCGCCGGCACCCGCGGCCTGGCTCCGCAGGACCCCGGCGACCTGCTGACCGACAGCCCCCTCGCCGCGCAGCTGGCGGGTCATGACGCCACGCACGGGTTGGCCGTCGACACGACCAAGGCGCTCCTCGAGCGGCTCGCGCCCGACCTCGCTGTGGAGAGACTAGACGCCCCCTCGACCGCAGACCTCTCGGAGGGTCAGCGGATGTGCGTCGCCCTGAGCCTGGTCCTGGCGCGGGCGCCGCAGCTGGGCCTGCTCGACGAACCCACGCGCGGTCTCGACTATGCCGCCAAGGCCCGGCTCGCCACCCTGCTCGCCGAGCGCGCCGCCCAAGGCCACGCGCTCGTCGTCGCCACCCACGACGTCGAGCTCGCGGCGGAGGTCGCCACCCGGGTGGTGGTCCTCGCCGAGGGTGAGGTCGTCGCCGACGGTCCGGCGCCGCAGGTGCTCGCTGACTCCCCCGCGTTCGCACCCCAGGTCGCCAAGGTGATGCAGCCGTTGCCCTTCCTGCGTGTGTCGGAGGTCGTGGCGGCGCTCCCGCCCGATGCGATGGCGGCGCTCACGCCCCGGTGACCGGACCGGACGTGAACGGATCGCCGGCGGCGGGCCTCCCGGGCGGGCCGGACTCGACCCGGCGCCGGATCTCGGCCAAGCCCTCGGCGCCGGGCTGCACGCTCCACCAGCTCTCGACCCACCACGTGGCCCCGATGCCCTCCCACTCGGCCGGAGTGCCTGCTGACTTCACGAACTCACCCGTGCTGTCGCCCTCGATGACGACGTCGTAGCCGTCCCACGGCAGACCCGACTCCTCTCGCAGCCCGCGCAGGGCTCCCAGCGCCTCGGCGACGGAGTCGAGGGTGAGGTGCGGGCTGCCGGGTTTGGCGTCGGGGACCGCGACGGTCGGCAGGACGCCCTGCCAGCGGGCCGCGCGCTCGAGCGAGGGCTGGCGCCCCTGCCCCGGCAGGTAGGCGCCGACGACCCACACGGGTGGATGGGGCCGCTGGGGCGGGGGCGCGGGGCTCGGGGGCGCGTCGCCACCCTCAGGACCGACGGGGTAGTAGGCGCCGTCGAACGTGAACGACTCACCCGACAGCAACCCGCGGTAGACCGTGAGCGACTCGTCGAGCTTGCGCGCCCGCACGGCACGGCCCTCGTCGGGCTCGAACCTGGTCCACCCCGAGTGGAGGGCGCCGAGCCCGACCGACATCACGACGCGGCCGCCGCTGAGCCGGTCGACCGAGCCGACCATCGAGGCGAGGTCCCACGGGCGGTGCCGCGAGGCCGGGGTCAGCAGGGTGCCGAGCCGGATGCGGGAGGTCTGCACGGCGGCAGCGGCAAGGGTGACCCAGGCGTGCTCGCCGTACAGGCTCTCCCAGGTGAAGATGGCGTCCCAGCCGTGCTGCTCACCCAGGACTGCCACCTCCGCGAACTCGCGCGGATCTGCGAACGGGACCACGAATCCGTACTTCATCCGACGACCGTAGGAGCCGGCACCGACATCGCGCTCTGGGGGAACGCCCGTCAGCCGGCAAGGACGTCGATGACGGGTTCCACCACGACCTCGGTCGTCAGGGAGTTCGCGATGTAGCACTGCTCGTGGGCCTCGTGCAGCATCCGCTCGACGGTCGCGACGTCGACCCGTGCGCCACCCCCGCCACCGGATACCCGCACTCGGGGCCTCAGCACGATGCGGGTGATCCGCTGGGGCACCACGTCGTCGGGCATCTCGCCCCTGGCGTCGTCGTCGTAACCCACCACGTCGACCCCTGCTCGCGCAGCCACGGCCAGGAAGGACAACAGCTGGCACGACGAGGCCGCGAGGACCAACAGCTGCTCGGGGTTGGGCAGGTCGGGGTCCCCGCGGAAGTGCGGGTCGGCGCTGAGGTCGAACCCCTCGGTCGCCGGTGGGGTCCACGCGGTGTGGGCGCGCGGGTAGGCGCGGTAGCCACCGCCCGTCGAACCGCTCCACTCCACCCGCGCGAGGTAGGTGTGGCCACGGAAGTCGGCACCCGGCATACCCGCTCCTCCTGCTGTATCGGCGCTGCCGTGCTGGAGGCTCAGTCCTCGCGGACGTCGACCTCGACGAACGGCGGCCGCACGACGGTCGCGGACACCGCGCGCCCGCGCACGTCGATGACCACCTCGTCACCCGCGGCGACCGACGGCGCCAGCAGGGCGAGGGCGATGCCGTTCTTCAGCGTCGGGCTGAAGGTGCCCGAGGTGACCTCGCCGACCACCTCGTCACCGACCTTCACTGCGCAGTGCGCGCGCGGGATGCCACGACCGGTGGCGAGCAGCCCCCACGCCACCCGCGCAGGGCCGGCTGCCTTCTCCGCGACCAGCGCGTCCTTGCCCCAGAACGACTCCTTCTTCCACCCGACCGCCCAGCCCACGCGGGCCTGCACGGGCGTGATGTCGACGGACAGCTCGTTGCCGTGCAGCGCGTAGCCCATCTCGGTGCGCAGGGTGTCGCGGGCGCCGAGCCCGCAGGGCAGTCCGTCGAACGGCGCTGCGGCCTCGAGGAGGGCGTCCCACAGCTGGGCCGACACCTCCCACGCCGGCACCAGCTCGTAGCCGCGCTCACCGGTGTAGCCGGTGCGGCAGACGATGACCGGGTGGCCGTTCCAGTCGGTCTCGACGAAGGACATGTACTCGTGCCCGGTGGGCAGGCCGAGCGCCTCGAGGACCTCGTCGCTCTTGGTGCCCTGGACGGCGATCACGCCGTACTGCTCGTGGAGGTTCTCGACGGTCAGGCCCTCTGGTGCCGCCGCGGCCAGCAGCTCGACGACCTGTGCGGTGTTCGCGGCGTTGGGGATGAGGAAGACGTCCTCGTCGCTGCGCAGGTAGGCGATGAGGTCGTCCACGACGCCGCCCGACTCGGTGCAGCACAACGTGTACTGGGCCTTGCCCTCGTGGATCCGACCGAGGTCATTGGCCAGGCACGAGTTCACGAAGTCGCGCGCCCCCGGCCCGGAGACCCGGGCCTTGCCCAGGTGCGAGACGTCGAAGATCCCGACGGACGTGCGCACCGCGGTGTGCTCGCGGACGACGCCGCCACCCGGGTACTCGATCGGCATCTCCCACCCACCGAAGTCGGCCATCTTGGCTCCGAGGGCCACGTGTCGGTCGTGCAGGGGCGAGGTCTTGAGGGCTGCGTCGCTCATGCGTCGAACGCTACCGCCCCGGGCCGTCTCCCCCACCAGCACGGCTATCCTGCGCTGTGCAGGCCCACCCCCCCACCCCCGAAGGATGACTACGTGACCACCGTCAACGTGTCCGACCGCCCCGCCCACGACCTCAAGGTGGACGCCCTCGTCCTCGCCACGGTCGACACCGACGGCAAGGCCGTACTCGCCGCCGGGCACGGGCTGCCCCGTGGCGCCGCGGCCCATGTTGCCGCCCAGCTCGCCGCGCTGCAGGCGACCGGCGCGGCGGAGGAGGTCGTGACCATCGCCGCTGTGCCCGGGGTCGCCGCCACGCGCGTCGTGCTGACCGGGCTCGGCAAGGCCACGGGTCGCACCACGTCCTTCGACCACGAAGTCCTGCGTCGCGCCGCGGGGGCCGCCACCCGGTCGCTCAAGAACGCCGCCCGGGTCGCGCTCGCCCTCCCCACGACCGGTGCCGAGTCCGTCGGCGCCGTCGCAGAGGGAGCCGCCCTCGGCGCCTACCGGTATGCCGGGGTGCGTGGTCCCAGCGCGAAGCCCGGCAAGGGCGTCACCGCCGTCACCGTGGTCACCTCCGGCGCCCGGCTCAAGCCGGTCAAGGCCGCCGCCACCCGCGCCGCGGTCCTCGCCGACGCCAAGGCCTACGCGCGCGACCTCGTGAACACTCCCCCGAACCAGCTCTTCCCGCAGTCGTTCGCCGACTCGGTCAAGGCCCGCAGCACTGCGGCGAGTGCCAAGGTCAGCATCAAGGTGCTCGACGAGGTCGCCCTCCAGAAGGGTGGCTTCGGCGGCATCGTCGGGGTGGGCCAGGGCTCCGTGAACCCGCCGCGGATGGTCACCCTCACGTGGAACCCGCCGAAGGCCCAGGGATCCGTCGCCCTGGTGGGCAAGGGCATCACGTTCGACTCCGGCGGTCTCAACATCAAGCCGGCCAGCGGCATGCTCACCATGAAGTCCGACATGGCCGGGGCCGCCGCCGTCGCCGCGACCGTCTTCGCCGCGGCCGAGCTCGGGGTGCCGGTGAAGGTCACCGGCTACCTCTGCCTCGCCGAGAACATGCCGAGCGGCACCGCCCAGCGCCCGAGCGACGTCGTGACGATGCGCAACGGCACGACCGTCGAGATCCTCGACACCGATGCCGAGGGACGGATGGTCCTCGGTGACGGCATCTGCCTCGCGGGTGAGGCCAAGCCCGACGCCATCGTCGACATCGCCACCCTGACGGGAGCGCAGATGGTCGCCCTGGGCGGTCGCGTCGCCGGCATCATGGCCAACGAGGACGCCTTCCGCGACCGCGTGCGCGCCGCCGCGGATGCCGCTGGCGAGGCTGCCTGGCCGATGCCGCTGCCGACCGACCTGCGCAGCCAGCTCGACTCGGCCGTGGCCGACCTCGCCCACAAGGGCGAGCGCTGGGGCGGCATGCTCACCGCCGGCCTGTTCCTGAAGGAGTTCGTCACCGAGGGCACGCCCTGGGCCCACGTGGACATCGCGGGGCCGTCCTTCAACGAGGGCTCGGGCTGGGGCTACACCCCCAAGGGCGGCACCGGCTACGGCGTCGGCACCCTGCTGTCCCTCGTGGAGGGCTACGCCGGCTGACGCATCCCGCCACTTCTGGCCACCGGTGCGGCACCGAGCGCCCGGATCGCCGGTGTCGTGGGGCATGAGTGGCCAGAAGTGCTGACTGCGCCATGACTGAGGGGCCCGTCCGAACCGGACGGGCCCCTCTGGTGCACCGACCTCGGTGCTGGGTTCAGCTCAGGTGCTGGGTGGCCACTCAGCCACCGCTCTTGCGCCGGAACATCTGCTGGGTCGCCGTCGTGGCGGCAGCCTGGGCATGGTCGACCTTGCCGTGCTCGGAGTCGTCGGAGACGTCGCGTCCCGCGTGCGACTGCTTCTTCTCGAGGGCTTCGCGGAACTTGCGCTTGACGTCCTCGCTCGGCCCCTGTCCCCCTGGCTTCTTCCCTTCACCGGACTTGGCCATGGTGCCTCCTGCTCCTCGGTGCGGACGTGCCGTGCGGCCCGCGGGTCTGTGTGTTCCACCCTCGCATCCCCCACCGCCGCACACCAGCCGATAACCCGGCGCGTCGGCCGCGCGGCATACCGTCAGGGCTTCTTGCGCTGGCGCGAGTTCCACTCGCGCATCCGGTTGGGGTAGCCGGTCTGGAGCACGTCGTAGACGGGCACCTCCAGGCTCCGGGCCAGGTCGAACGCGGAGTCGCGTGAGCCGGCCGCCCGACGAGTCCACTCACCGTCGTGGGCGATGAGGATGACGGTGGTCGCCGTGACGTTGGTGGGAGGCTCGACGTACGCCTCGACGCCGCGCCGGCTGCGCGCGAACTCGGTGAGGTGCTTGCGGACCGCCTGCTGGTCCACCGCCATGTTGGGTCCGTCGGAGGGACCCTTGGTGGAGCGCTTGCCGCTCCTTTTCCACCACGCCATGGCCCAACGATACGGGGACGTCTCTGGTGATCCCGCACCATCCGCCGCGATTCCGCGCGGCATTCGGCGCGGCATTCGGCGCGGCATCGGGCGCGCGACCGTGGCAGCGAGTCACTGCTGGTGGGCGCCCGGTCGACCACCGGCCGACCTGCTTGCGCCTCGCTGTGCAATCAGTGACAAGATGCTCTGTGTCGATCCCGGACCGGCCACGACCTGACCGCGACCCCTGGGTGACGCGCAAGTCCGATGCACACGACGCAAGGGAGCGAGCATGTCGGCTGACGCCGAGACCACCGAAGAGGCCACGTATGACGTGGTGATCCTCGGAGGAGGAAGTGGCGGCTACGCGTGCGCGTTCCGCGCCGCCGAGCTCGGACTCACCGTGGCGCTCGTGGAGAAGGGCAAGTTGGGCGGCACCTGCCTGCACGTCGGATGCATCCCGACCAAGGCGCTGCTGCATGCCGCAGAGGTCGCCGACACCGCCCGCGAGGGTGAGCAGTTCGGCGTGAAGTCGACCTTCGAGTCGGTCGACATGAGCGGCGTCAACGCCTACAAGGACGGCGTGGTCGCGCGCCTCTACAAGGGCCTCCAGGGCCTGGCCAAGGCCCACAAGATCGAGCTGGTGGAAGGGGCCGGCCGACTGGTCGACCGCTCGACCGTCGACGTGGGTGGGCGTCTGGTCCGCGGACGCAACGTCGTGCTCGCCACCGGCTCCTACCCCAAGTCCCTCCCCGGCCTCGAGATCGGCGGACGGGTCATGACGTCCGAGCAGGCGCTGGCCCTCGACGTCGTGCCGCCCCGTGTCGTGGTCCTCGGTGGCGGCGTCATCGGCGTCGAGTTCGCGTCGGTCTTCCGCTCCTTCGGCTCGGAGGTCACCATCGTCGAGGCCCTTCCCCGGCTCGTGGCTGCCGAGGACGAGGCCATCTCCAAGACGCTCGAGCGCGCGTTCCGCAAGCGCAAGATCGCCTTCAAGACGGGGGTGAAGTTCGCCGGCGCGACGCAGTCGGGCGACACCGTCACGGTGTCGCTCGAGGACGGCAGCACCATCGAGGCCGACCTCCTGCTGGTGGCGGTGGGTCGCGGTCCGGTCACCGAGGGTCTCGGCTACGCCGAGGTCGGGGTCACCCTCGACCGCGGCTTCGTCATCGCCGACGAGCGTCTGCGCACCGGCGTCGACGGCGTGTATGCCGTGGGCGACATCGTGCCCGGCCTCCAGCTGGCGCACCGCGGGTTCGCGCAGGGCATCTTCGTGGCCGAGGAGATCGCCGGTCTTGCTCCCGCCGTGATCGACGAGACCGGCATCCCGCGCGTGACCTACTGCGACCCCGAGATCGCCTCGGTCGGGCTCACCGAGGCGCAGGCCACCGAGAAGTACTCCGACATCGAGACCTACGAGTACAACCTCGGTGGCAACGGCAAGTCCCAGATCCTGCAGACCCAGGGCTTCGTCAAGCTGGTCCGCGAGAAGGACGGCCCGGTCGTCGGCGTCCACATGATCGGCGCCCGGATGGGCGAGCAGATCGGCGAGGCGCAGCTCATCTACAACTGGGAGGCACTGCCTTCCGACGTCGCCAGCCTGATCCACGCGCACCCCACCCAGAACGAGGCCCTCGGCGAGGCCCACCTCGCCCTGGCCGGCAAGCCGCTCCACGCGCACGGCTGACCCGAGCGCACGCCACACCCGCACCGCCGCACCATCCGCACCATCCGCACCGCCGCAGTACCGCCAGCGAACACGAGTACAAGGAGAGACAGGCACATGTCTGAACGCGTGACCATGCCAGCCCTGGGTGAGTCCGTCACCGAAGGCACCGTGACGCGCTGGCTGAAGAACGTCGGCGACACCGTGGCGGTTGACGAGCCGCTGCTCGAGGTCTCGACCGACAAGGTCGACACCGAGATCCCGTCGCCCGTGGCCGGCGTGCTGCAGGAGATCCTCGCCCAGGAGGACGACACCGTCCCCGTGGGCGCCGACCTCGCCGTCATCGGCGATGGCGCCGAGGGCTCCGGCGGTGACGACCAGCCCGCACAGCAGGAGCAGCCGCAGGAGCAGGCCGCGCAGGCCCCGGTCGCAGAGGCACCCTCCACCGAGCAGGCTGAGCAGCCGGCCACCTCCGAGCCCGAGCACGCGCAGGACTCGGGCGAGCAGGAGCAGGCCCCCGCCGAGGCCGCCCCCGCGGCCGCCCCCGCCGACTCCGGCTCCGACTCCGGCTCGTCCGGCGGCGAGACCGTGACGATGCCCGCGCTGGGCGAGTCCGTCACCGAGGGCACCGTCACCCGCTGGCTCAAGGCCGAGGGCGACCACGTCGACGTGGACGAGCCGCTGCTGGAGGTCTCGACCGACAAGGTCGACACCGAGATCCCGTCGCCGGTGGCCGGCACCCTGACCAAGATCCTCGTCCAGGAGGACGAGACGGTCCCGGTCGGTGGCGACCTCGCCGTCATCGGTGGCTCTGGTGGCGGCCCGGCACCTGCCGCGGAGGCTCCCGCCCAGGAAGCCCCCGCCCAGGAAGCCCCGGCTCAGCAGGAGGCCCCCGCCGCGCAGGCTCCCTCACAGGAGGCGCCCGCCCAGGCCGCCCCTGCACCCGCAGCCGCCCCCGCGCCAGCCCCGGCTCCGGCAGCCCCCGCGGCCCCCGCCGCTCCGGCCGCTCCGGCCCCGTCGTCCTCGGACGAGACCGACGCGTCGGCCTATGTCACCCCGCTGGTGCGCAAGCTGGCGGCCGACAACCAGGTCGACCTCGGGTCGCTCAAGGGCACCGGCGTGGGCGGACGGATCCGCAAGCAGGACGTGCTCGACGCAGCGAAGGCGGCACAGGAAGCAGCCGCCGCTCCCGCAGCCCCGGCACCTGCCGCTGCGCCCGCTCCGGCTGCCGCCTCGGCAGCGCCCGCGTCCTCGGGCGGCAGCGCTGCGGCCGTCTCCCCGAAGCGCGGCACGACCGAGAAGATGTCGCGCCTGCGCCAGACCATCGCCAAGCGGATGGTGGAGTCGCTCCAGGTGTCGGCCCAGCTCACCACGGTGGTCGAGGTCGACGTCACCAAGATCGCCCGCCTGCGGGCCAAGGCCAAGTCCGAGTTCGAGCAGCGCGAGGGCACCAAGCTCAGCTTCCTGCCGTTCTTCGCGCTGGCCGCGGTGGAGGCCCTCAAGGCCCACCCCTCGGTCAACTCCAGCGTCGACGGCACCGAAGTGACCTACCACGGCACCGAGAACCTCGGCGTCGCGGTCGACACCGAGCGCGGCCTGCTCGTCCCGGTGATCAAGGACGCCGGCGACCTCAACATCGCCGGGTTGGCCCGCAAGATCGCCGACCTCGCCGAGCGCACCCGCACCAACAAGATCGGCCCTGACGAGCTCGGCGGCGGCACCTTCACGCTGACCAACACGGGCAGCCGTGGTGCCCTGTTCGACACCCCGATCATCAACCAGCCGAACGTCGCGATCCTCGGCACTGGCGCGGTCGTCAAGCGCCCGGTCGTCGTCTCCGACGGCGACGGTGGCGAGACCATCGCGGTCCGCTCGATGGTCTACCTGGCCCTGTCGTACGACCACCGGGTCGTCGACGGCGCCGATGCGGCCCGCTTCCTCACGACGATGAAGAACCGTCTCGAGGACGGCAACTTCGACTCCGACCTGGGTCTCTGAGGAGACGGTCGGACAGGAGCAGCTCGTGCCACAGCGCGTCGCCATCACCGGTGCCTCCGGACTGATCGGCGGCGCGCTGTCGGCTTTCCTCCGTGGTCGGGGCGACGAGGTCCTGAAGCTGGTCCGTCGTGCCCCGACTGCGCCGGACGAGGTGCAGTGGGACCCAGCCGCGCGACGGCTCGATCCGGCCGGCCTCGACGGCGTCACGGCCCTCGTGCACCTGGCCGGGGCGGGGGTCGGCGACAAGCGCTGGACGCCCTCCTACCAACGCGAGATCCTCGCATCCCGCGTGGACGGCACGACCACCGTCGCGACGGCGCTCGCGACACTGGCGGCCAGCGGCCAACCGGTGCGGCTGGTCAGCGGCGCCGCCGTCGGCATCTACGGCGACCGGGGCGACGAGGTGCTCACCGAGGAGTCCGCCCCGGGCGAGGGCTTCCTCAGCGAGGTCGTCCGGGCCTGGGAGGCTGCGGCCGACCCGGCCCGGGAGGCCGGGCTGTCCGTGGCCCACCCGCGCACAGGGCTGGTCTTCGCCCCCGACGGCGGCGCGATGGCGCGCATGCTCCCCCTGGCCAAGCTCGGCATCAACGGACCGCTCGGCAGCGGCCGGCAGTGGTGGCCGTGGATCTCCTTGCGCGACACCGTCGCCGGGCTGGCCCACCTCGTCGACCACCCGGAGCTCGAGGGGCCCGTCAACCTCGTGGGGCCGCACCCCGACCACCAGGTCGACATCGCCCGAGAGCTCGGCCGACAGATCCACCGGCCGGCGCTCCTCCCGGCTCCGGCATTCGGGATCAAGCTCGTGCTGGGTGGCTTCTCCGACGAGGTGCTCACCAGCAAGCGCGCCCTCCCGACGCGTCTGCTCGAGTCGGGCTTCGTGCACCAGGACCAGACCGTCGAGTCGGCCCTGCGCTGGGTCCTGTCGCAGCACTCGTAACACCCCGTCCCGGACCTAGCCGGGCACCTCCGTCACCCGGTCCACCCGCCAGCGTCCGGCCGCCCACACCAGCTCGAACCGCATCAGCTGCCCGACTGCCGCTGGACGCGCCTCCGACCGCCCCGTCGCACCGACCACCTGGTATGCCGCCGTGGACACGACCGCGTCGATGGTCGCCGCGCCCCCTCGGTGCGCGACCGGGTGCGCGGAGACCACCTCGAAGCGCACGTCGTGCCACGCCGTGCCGGAGGCGGTGAGGTCCGCCACCAGCGCGGTGTCCTGGGCCAGCGCCGCGGACCCCGGGGCGTCCAGCCGGGCCACGACCGCGGGCGACCGGCTGGTCACCGCCTCGGCACGGAGGGCGGCCAGCGTCACCATGAGCGCGCGCGGATCTCGGTCCGGTGCGCCCGGGTCGGTCGCGGGGTCCGTACGGAGTGCGACCGTGGCGTGCGTCGTCGCGCCGTTGGCCGGAGTCGTGGTCGCACCACGTGCCTGGGTCGGCACCAGGGAGGGGGTCTGGGCCGGGCCGCCCGCCGTGTGACCGCTGGTCGGGGCGCCCGCCTGCGGGGTGCCCGTCCCCCGCGCCAGCCACCTGGGCGTGCTCACCACACCGGTGGCCGCGAGGGTGCCGGCGGCCAGGACGGCCACGAGGCCCACCACGGTGGCGAGCGCGGCCGTGCGGCGACAGTGGAGCGCCCCCGCCAGCCGTCGTCGCGGTGGCGGCACCACGTCGGCAGGTGAGGTCGGCGGGCGACGCAGCCGCTGGGTGAGCAGGGAGGTCTCGTCGTTCCCGACGACCAGTCGCAGCGGCTCACAGGGAGCCGAGTCGAAGTAGGCGAGGGCCAGCTCCGCCGCGGTCGGGCGCAGCGCCGGGTCGCCGAGGAGAGCCTGCGTCGTCACCTCTGACCACGCCGCGGGCAACCCGGGCACGAGGTCCTCCAGCGGCTCTCGCAGCGCCGCGGGACGCGGCGCCGCACCGGTGACGCACCACCAGGCCAGTGCCCCCACGGCATACACGTCAGCGGCAGGGCTGGGCACGCCGCCCTCGATCACCTCAGGCGCGACGAAACCCGGTGTGCCCCAGAGAGTTCCGGGCGCCTCGCCCGCCAAGCGGGCCACCCCGAGGTCGGCCAGGAACGGTCGCCCGGACTGCGCGAGGAGCACGTTGGCCGGGGTCACGTCGCCGTGCACCACCCCGAGCCCGTGCAGACCGGCCAGGGTGCGAGCGACCGGGGACAGCACGGTCACGGACTCCCCCACGCTCAGGTGACCGCGCGCGGCGAGGGCCCGCTCGAGGGAGCCCCCGGCGAGGAAGTCGAGGACGAGTGCCACCGCGGGCTGCTCGGCGTCCAGACCGACGGCCTCGTGGAACCCCACCAGCCCCTCGACCTCCACGCGCCCGAGGACGGCGAGCTCCCGGGCCAGGACGTGCGCCTGCTCCGGTCGGGCGACCGGCACCACCTTGACGGCGACCCGTCGCCCGTCGGCACTGCTGGTGGCCGCCCACACCGCTCCCGTCGCTCCCCGGCCCAGCAGCTCGCCCAGCTCGTAGCCCGGGACCTCGGGTGGCGCCGTGGCGTCAGGAGCGGGCAGGGCGGTGCGGTCCGGGCTCACGTCGCCAGTCTGCCGAGCCGTGCGGGACCACCCTGCCGGTTGTCCACAGGGCCCCTCCTAGAGTTTGGGCATGCCCGCAGACCAGCCCACCATCCTGGCCACCTCCGGCGGCTACCGCCGTGCACACCGCACCTCCTTCGAGTTCAACTCGCTGATCCACCACGCGGTAGAGCTGTCCGGCGCCACCGGTCGACCCCGCGTCACGCACCTCCCGACGGCCAGCGGCGACCAGCGCTGGCTCGGCGACGACATGACCGAGGCGGCGCGCGTCGCCGGCTTCGACTTCACCAACCTCTACCTCTTCCCGATGCCGAACCTCGACGACATCGAGGGCCACCTGCTCGAGCAGGACGTGGTGTGGGTCAACGGCGGTTCGGTGGCAGGGCTCCTGGCGGTTTGGGAGGTGCACGAGCTCGCGCCCGTGTTCCGGCGGGTCTGGGAGGCGGGCGTGGTCCTCGCCGGCGTCTCCGCCGGCTCGATCTGCTGGTATGCCGGGGGCACGACCGACTCGTTCGGACCCGAGCTCCGCGCCGTGACCAACGGGCTGGGCTTCCTGCCCTACGGGAACGGCGTGCACTACGACTCCGAGGAGCGGCGTCGACCGTTGGTGCACCGGCTCGTCGCGGACGGCACGCTGCCCACGACGCACTGCACGGACGACGGGGTGGGACTCGTCTACCACGGGACGGAGCTCGTCGAGGCGGTGAGCGAGCAGGACGGCAAGGGTGCCTTCGTCGTCTTGCGCGAGGGTGACGAGGCCGTCGAGGAGCGGATCGACCCGCGGCGGCTCCGAACCCCCTGAGCGCTCGGCGTACGCTGGCCCGCATGCGGTTCGAACACGTGGGATTCGCCCCTGAGCTCGTGGACTACGAGGCGGCCTGGGCGCACCAGCGCGAGGTGCACGCAGCTGTCGTCGACGGGGCAGAGGACACCGTCCTGCTGCTCGAGCACGCAGCCGTCTACACGGCGGGCAAGCGCACCGAGCCCCACCAGCGTCCCTTCGACGGCACGCCGGTCATCGACGTGGACCGCGGTGGGCTCATCACCTGGCACGGCCCCGGACAGCTCGTGGGCTACCCGATCGTCCGGCTGCACGGCGTGCCGATCGACGTCGTCGCCCACGTCCGCCGCCTCGAGGAGGTGATGATCCGCACCTGTCGCGAGTTCGACGTGGAGGTGACCCGGGTCGAGGGGCGCAGTGGGGTGTGGGTGCTGGCCGACGAGCGTGGCCCGGACCGCAAGCTCGGCGCCATCGGGGTGCGGGTCAGCCGCCAGGTCACCATGCACGGCTTCGCGCTCAACTGCGACGCCGACCTCTCCTGGGCCGACAACATCATCGCCTGCGGCATCGACGACGCCGGCGTCAGCTCGATCACCCGCGAAGCCGGCCGCGTGGTCACCGTCCAGGACGTGCTCCCGTATGCCGAGAAGCACCTGGGTGACGTCCTCGCCACCGGTGCCTGACCAGCCCGCCGACGTGGGGGCCGTCGAGGCCCCACCGCAGTCAGGGCCCCGGGACGACGCCCCCCGCGCGTCGTTGGGGCGCCGCCTGGTCCAGCTGGTGCTGTCCTGTGTCGTCCTCGGTGTCGGCGTTGCCGTCCTCCTCGACGCCGCCCTCGGCTCCGACGGCTACTCGACCCTCATCTCGGGCCTCACCAAGACCTCGGGGCTGCCGTTCGTGGTCGTCAACGGCGGGGTCGGCATCCTGCTCATCGCGCTGGCATGGGTTCGGGGCACCCGCCCGGGGATCGGCACTGTCGTGCAGACCGTGGTGGTGGGTGGCACCGTCAGCGCCGTCACGCCGTTGCTCCCCACCCCCGACGCCCTCGGACCGAGGTTCGTCGAGCTGGCCATCGCGTTCGCGCTGCTCTCGGTGGGCGTGGCCGGCTACCTCGCCTCGCACACCGGCGCCGGGCCGGCTGAGGGTGCGGCGATTGCCTTCGACCCCCCGCTGCCGTTCAAGTGGAGCTACACGGTGCTGCAGGCGGTGAGCGCGCTGGCCGGCTGGGCCCTCGGGGCCGCGGTCGGCCCCGGCACCCTGATGGTCTCGCTCTTCGTCGGGCCCACCGTCGACCTGCTGACCCGCACGCTCTTCCACAGCCGCAAGGTGAGCGCCTGAGGGGGCGGAATATCGTCGGGCCGGCAGGCGTAGTCTTGGAGGACGCCCGGTGACCTCCGGGCGCACCCGTGCCCCGCGGCATACCGGCTGCTGGTGGTGCACCGAACGGAAGGCAAGGGAGTCTTCGTGACCATCGCACCCGAGGGCCGTCGACTGCTGCGCGTCGAGGCGCGCAACGCCGAGACGCCGATCGAGCGCAAGCCCGAGTGGATCCGGACGACCGCGAAGATGGGTCCCGAGTACACCAAGCTCCACTCGATGGTGAAGACCGAGGGACTGCACACGGTCTGCCAGGAGGCCGGCTGTCCCAACATCTTCGAGTGCTGGGAGGACCGCGAGGCCACCTTCCTCATCGGCGGTGACGTCTGCACCCGCCGCTGCGACTTCTGCGACATCGCCACCGGTCGCCCCGAGGCCCTCGACCGCGACGAGCCGCGCCGCGTCGCCGAGTCCGTCGCCCAGATGGGTCTTCGCTACTCCACCGTCACCGGCGTCGCGCGTGACGACCAGCCCGACGGTGCCGCCTGGCTCTACGCCGAGACGATCCGCCAGATCCACGCCAAGAACCCCAACACCGGCGTCGAGATCCTCCCTCCCGACTTCGGCGCCAAGCCCGAGCTCGTCGGCCAGGTCTTCGACGCACGACCCGAGGTGTTCGCCCACAACCTCGAGACCGTGCCCCGCATCTTCAAGCAGATCCGTCCCGCGTTCACCTACGACAAGTCGCTCAAGGTCCTGTCGATGGCGCGCGAGGCCGAGCTCRTCACCAAGTCCAACCTCATCCTGGGCATGGGCGAGGAGGACCACGAGGTGGAGCAGGCGATCCGCGACCTGCACGACGCCGGCTGCGACATCCTCACCATCACGCAGTACCTCCGGCCGTCCAAGCTCCACCACCCGATCGACCGCTGGGTGAAGCCCGAGGAGTTCGTGCACTGGAGCGATGTCGCCCAGGAGATGGGCTTCAAGGGCGTCATGGCCGGGCCGCTGGTCCGCTCGTCCTACCGCGCCGGACGCCTGTGGGCGACCGCCATGCGCAAGTGGGGTCGTGACATCCCCGAGCACCTGCAGCACCTCGCCGACGCCGCCGGTGACCCGGCTCGCCAGGAGGCCTCCTCCCTCCTCGCCGCACGCCAGCCGGGCGCGTTGGGCGCCCCCGCCTGACACCCGTATCCTGACCCTCATGGCCCGCAAGGAAACGCAGCAGTCGGACACGCCCAAGAAGCCGGGCCGGTTCGCCCAGATCCGCCAGGTCTTCACGGCCTCGCGCAAGGCTGACCCGACGATCCCGTGGTGGATGCTGCTCGCGTTCCTCGCCGTGATCGCCGTCGGCGTGAGCATCGGCGCCCTGCTGGGTCACTGGAAGTACGCCCTGTTCCTCTCCGTGCCCGTGGGTCTGCTCGCGGCCACGCTCGTCCTCTCGCGGATGGCGGAGCGCGCGGCCTACCGCTCGCTCGAGGGCCAGCCCGGGGCGGCTGGTGCGGCCCTCGGCGCCCTGCGTCGGGGCTGGTTCTACGACCAGCAGCCGGTGGCCGTCGACGGCGCCCGCGGCACCCGCCCCGAGGACGTCGCCGGAGCGGCCTTCGTCTACCGCGCCCTGGGTCGTCCCGGCATCGTCCTCATCGGCGAGGGCCCTGATGCCCGCCGCACCAAGCTGCTCACCCAGGAGCGCAAGAAGGTCGAGCGCGTCGCCCCCGGCGTGCCCGTGACCTCGGTCGTCGTCGGCGACGGCGCCGACCAGGTGCCGATCCGCAAGCTCGGCAGCAAGATCACCCGCATGAAGCCGGTCCTCACCAAGGAGGAGGTGTCGGCAGTCAACAAGCGGCTCAAGTCGCTCGGTGGCCTGCGACCGCCGATCCCCGCTGGCATGGACCCGAACAAGGCCCGCGTCGACCGCAAGGCGATGCGCGGGCGTTAGTCCCCACCGACGCCGGTCCTAGCCGGAGGCGCGTTCGACCAGCGAGGTGTCGAGCACCCGCTGCTCGGGAGCCGACACTCCCCCGGCGCTGATCTGCGCGAGCAGCATCGTCGCCATCTCGCGGCCGAGCTGCTCCATGGGCTGGTGCACCGTCGTCAGGGGCGGGTTGGCGACGGCTGCCAACGGGCCGTCGTCGAAGCCCACCAGCGCCACGTCCTGCGGCACGCTGCGACCCGCCTCGCGCAGGACCCGCAGCGCGCCCAGCGCCATGAGGTCGCTGGCCGCGAACACGGCGTCGATGTCGGGGCGCCGCTCCAAGAGGGCGGTCATCGCCGCTGCACCGCTGACCTCACTGAAGTCGCCGACCTCGATCAACGACTCGTCGACCTCGCGACCCGCGGCGACCAGAGCCTCGCGGTAGCCGTCGAGGCGGTCGCGACCGGCGATCATGTCCTGCGGACCGGCGATGAGGGCGACCACCGTGCGACCACTCGACACCAGGTGCGTCACCGCCTCACGGGCGCCGCCGGTGTTGTCGACGTCGACGTAGCTCAGCTCTCCGGGCTGGCCCGGTCGGCCACACAAGACGATGGGCAGGCCGCGTCCCTGGATCCGGCTCGGCAGGGTGTCGGCGTCGTGGGCCGAGAGCATCAGCACGCCGTCGACGTGCTGGGGCGTCAGGTAGGTGTCGAGGCGGTCGACCTGCTCGCGGGTCTGCACGAGGGCCAGCACGAGCTGCCTGGATGCCTCCCCCACGACGGTGGTGATCCCCCGGACCACCCCGGCGAAGAACGGCTCCCCGAAGATCCGTTCCTCGGGCTCGCTGATCACCAGCGCGATGGCGCCGGTCCGTCGGGTCACGAGGGCGCGCGCCGCCATGTTGGGCACGTAGCCGAGCTCGTCGACTGCTCGCATCACCCGCACTCGGGTGCGCTCCGAGACCTGCGGTGACCCGTTGACGACCCGCGACACCGTGCCGCGGCCCACGCCGGCGCGGGCCGCCACCTCCTCGAGGGTCGRCTGGCTGCCGGTGCCGGTGCTCACGAGCTGTGCCTCATGGGGTCAGTATTGCGTGCGGTCACCGGCGAGGAACGCGGCATACCAGCGTCCGCTGTCCTTGACCGTCCGCTCCTGGGTCTCGAAGTCCACGTGCACGATGCCGAACCGCTTCGCATAGCCCTCGGCCCATTCGAAGTTGTCCATCAGCGACCAGGCGAAGTAGCCCGTGAGGGGCACTCCCGCGGCCACCGCGCGCGCCGCCGCCTCGAGGTGGCTGGCGAGGAAGTCGATCCGCTGCGGGTCGTGGATCGACCCGTCCGCGCCGACCTCGTCGTCGAAGGCGGCACCGTTCTCGGTCATCACCAGCGGGATGTCGCCGTAGTCGCGGGTCACGCGGGTGAGGATGTCGAAGAGCCCGTCCGCGTCGACCTCCCAGCCCATCGCCGTGGTGGGCAACCCGCGGTCGGTGAAGTCGACGAGGCCCGACCCGGGGAACGCGCCCGGCGCCACCACGTGCCGGGTGTAGTAGTTCACCCCGAGGAAGTCGAGCGGGGCGCTGATGGTCTCCAGGTCGCCCTCCGCCACGAACGCGAGGTCGCTGACGTGAGCGACGTCCTCGACGACGTCCTTGGGGTAGGAGCCACGCAGCACCGGGTCGAGGAACCACCGGTTCGACAGCCCGTCGATGCGCCGCACCGCGTCGTCGACACCGTGCCCGTCGTGGGCTCCCGCGACGGGATAGAGGTTGAGGGTGATCCCGACCTGCGCGTCAGGGACCCGATCGCGGATCGCCTGCACGGCCAGCCCGTGCCCGAGCATCAGGTGGTGCGACGCGGCCAGGGCGTCGGCACCGTCTGCACGACCGGGCGCGTGCCGGCCGCTGCCGTACCCGAGGAAGGCCGAGCACCAGGGCTCGTTGAGGGTGATGAAGTGCTTCACCCGGTCGCCGAGGGCGTCGGCGACGTGCGCGGCATACTCCGCGAAGCGGTATGCCGTGTCTCGCGCCGGCCAGCCGCCCAGGTCCTCGAGGGGTTGCGGCAGGTCCCAGTGGTAGAGCGTCGCCCAGGGCGTGATGCCCCGCTCCAGCAGGCTGTCGACCAGGCGGCTGTAGAAGTCGACCCCCGCCTCGTTGACCGGACCCGAACCCGTCGGCTGCAGCCGCGGCCACGCGATCGAGAAGCGGTAGGCGTCGACCCCGAGGTCCTTCATGAGGTCGGCGTCCTGCTGGTAGCGGTGGTAGTGCTCGACTGCCACGTCTCCGTTGTCGCCGTCCACCACCCGTCCCGGCGTGGCCGCGAAGGTGTCCCAGATGGACGGCCCGCGGCCACCCTCCGACGTCGCTCCCTCGATCTGGTAGCTCGACGTGGCGACGCCCCAGGCGAAGTCGTCGGGGAAGTCGCTGCGCGACACCTGGCTGTGCACCTGACTGCGGTGGATCGGCATGGTCATCCTTTGACTCCGCCCTGCATGATGCCGCCGATGATCTGGCGACCGAACACGATGAACACGATGACGAGCGGCAGGGTCCCGAGGAGGGTCCCGGCCATGACCAGGGCCTGGTCGGTGTAGTAGCCGCCGGAGAGACGGGACAGCGCGACCTGCACCGTCGGGTGCTCGGCGTCGAGCGTGAGGTACGGCCAGAGGAAGTCGTTCCAGCGCTCCATGAAGGTCAGCAACCCGAGCACAGCGGCGGCCGGGCGCAGGATCGGGAAGACGACCGAGAAGAAGATCCGGAACGTCGACGCCCCGTCGACCCGGGCTGCCTCGATCAGCTCGTTGGGGATGGCCTGCGCGGTGTACTGCCGCATCATGAAGACCCCGAACCCGCTCACGAGGAACGGCAGCAGCGCCGACGGCAAGGTGCCCGCCAGTCCGAGCTTGCCCATGAGCATGTAGAGCGGCACGAGACCCAGCTGGACAGGGACCATCATGGTGCCGATCACGAGGAGCAGCAACGCATTTCGTCCGCGGAACCGCAGCTTGGCGAAGGCGAAGCCGGCCAGTGCGGACAGCACCACGACCGACACCGTCGCGACTCCGGCGACGAGCACGGAGTTGACCATGGCCTGGCCGAACATCACGTCCTGGTTGGCGAAGACCCTCGAGACGTTGGTGCCGAGCTGGTCGCCGGGAGTGAGCGGCGGTGGCACGGAGGTGATGTCGCTGTTCGGCCGTGAGGCCATCACGACCATGTAGTAGAGCGGCCCGGCGGAGAGCAGGACGGAGATCGCCAGGCACAGGTAGACGAGCTTGCCGGCCGGCGTGGCGCCACTGCTCTGGGCCGCGAGCCGGGCCAGCGAGCGACGCCGCCGAGGGCTGGGGGTCTCGACGACAGGGACGACGACCTGCGGCACGGCGGCGGGGAGCTGGATCTGGGTCATCGTCGCCTCACTCCGCCGACCGGATGCGCCGCAGCAGCAGCACGTTGACGGCGGAGAAGACCGCGATGAAGAGGAAGAGCACCCACGCGATGGTCGCGGCGTACCCGAACCGTTGGCCGGTGAAGGCCTGCTGGATGAGGTACATGGCTGCGGTCTGGAACTGACCGGTGGTGCCGCCACCGATGGAGTTCGCCCCGGGGTTGAACAGCAGCGGCTCGGTGAAGAGCTGGGTGCCGCCGATCGTGGCGACAACCGAGACGAAGATCAGCGTGGGGCGCAACATCGGCACGGTGATGGACCAGAACGTCCGCCACCCGTTCGCCCCGTCGATGCGTGCGGCCTCGTAGATCTCGGTGGGCACCGACTGCAGGGCGGCAAGGAGGATCAGGGCGTTGTAGCCGGTCCAGCGCCAGTCGACCATGGTGGAGATCGCGACCCAGGACGACCAGCGGTGGTCCTGCCACGCGATGGGGTCGACCCCGACGTGCCCCAGGATCCAGTTGAACAGCCCGAAGTCCCGGCTGAACATCATCGTGAAGATGATCCCGACGGCCGCCACCGACGTGACGTTCGGGAGCAGGATGCCCATCCGCCACCACGTCGCCCCGCGCAGCCGCGAGTTGAGCATCTGGGCCAGCACCATCGCGAGGACGAGCTGCGGGACGGTGGCCACGACGAACATCCCGAAGGTGTTGAGCATCGCGTTCCAGAAGTCCTTGTCCTGCATCAGCTCGGTGTAGTTGCCGAGGCCGACCCAGCCCTGGTCACCGGCGAGCAGGCTCCAGTCGTGCGTCGAGACCCAGGCGGTGTAGAGCAGGGGGAACAGGCCGAAGATCCCGAACAGGATGAAGAACGGCGAGACCATCGCGTACGGCGACAGGCGGGTGTCGGCTCGCCGGAGCCGTTGCCGCCAAGCGGTCGTCGGCGGTGCTGCGCCGACGGCGTGGTCGGGCGTGGTGGTGGTCACGGCTCTCCCTCGGTGGGTGCTGTC
>NZ_JBFUCW010000035.1:0-24875 GCF_056405035.1 Pedococcus sp. P2_A3
CCTGAGCGCCCCCTGGGGCGCTCAGGTTGCAGGACGAAGGCGGGGGGAGGGAGACGCGGACATGACGAAGGGCCGGTTCCCCCGAACCGGCCCTTCGTCCGTCTGTGCAGCTGCGTGCTGGTCAGGCAGCCTTGGTGAGCTGGATGTCCAGGTTGAGCTTGACCTTCTCGGAGACGAGCACGCCGCCACCCTCGAGGGCGACGTTCCACTCCAGGCCCCAGTCCTTGCGGTTGATGTCGGCGGTGGCCTCGAAGCCGGCCTTCTCGTTGCCCCACGGGTCGGTGGCCAGGCCGGTGAACTCCAGGTCGAAGGTGACCGGCTTGGTGACGCCCTTGATGGTCAGGTCGCCGGTGAGGGAGTCGGGGGTGACCTCGGTGGAGGTGAAGCTCATGGTGGGGTTGGCCTCGGCGTCGAAGAAGTCGCCGGACTTGAGGTGGGTGTCGCGGTCCGCGGAACCGGTGTCGACGGAGGCGATCTGCGCCACGGCGGTGACCTGCGAGTCGGTGATGTCGTCGCCGACCTTGACGGTGCCCTCGAACTCCTTGAACTGGCCACGGACCTTGGTGACCATGAGGTGACGGGCCACGAAGCCGATCTCGCTGTGCGAGGCGTCCACGGTCCAGGTGCCGGCGGGAAGGTCGTTGATGCTTGCCATGAGAATCTCCTGTGGGGGGTGTCTGCGTCCGGGACGGTCCCATCCGCTTGATCCCTTCGAACGTACCAGACATCATTTATATTTCAACTAACCGTCCACCTGTCATACTTCCTGCTCATGAGCACCCCACCGGGTGAGCCGCAGTGGCTCAGCGAGGACCAGCAGCGGGCCTGGCGTGCCTATCTGCGGGGGAGCCGCCTGATCGAGGAGGCCCTCGACCGCGACCTGCAGTCCCACGGGGTGCAGCTGACGGAGTACGAGATCATCTCGATGCTCTCCGAGAGCCCCCGGCGCCGGCTGCGCATGTCGAGCCTGGCCGACCTGGTGGTGCAGTCCCGGAGCCGTCTCACCCACACCGCCACCAGGCTGGAGAAGCGTGGCTGGGTCGTGCGCGAGTCCTGCCTCGACGACAAGCGTGGCGTCGAACTGGTGCTCACCGACCGTGGCTGGCAGGCCGTGCAGGACATGGCGAGGGTGCACGTCGCCAGCGTCAGGCGGGCCGTCATCGACCCCGTGCCCGCTCCGCTGTTCCAGGCCCTGGGCGAGGCGATGGATGCGATCCGCGCCGCCTTGGCGCCCGGCGGCGACGACGGCGAGCACCCGGCCGTGGCGCGCGAGGCCAAGGCCCACGAGGCGCAGCCCGCGGCGCAGGGTGTGCCCCGGTCCTGACTGCCCCGCCCCCGGCGGGAGCACTCAGGTGCGGCTGGGACAATGACACCCATGACTGACGCCACGAGTGGCCCGATGACGGCATACCCGTATGACGCCCCGGCCTCGCAGGCCCTCCTCGAGCGGGCCCTGGCGGTGACGCCGGGGGGCGTGAACTCGCCGGTCCGCGCCTTCCGTGCCGTCGGTGGGACGCCGCGGTTCATGGTGTCCGGTGAGGGCCCCTACCTCACCGACGCCGATGGTCGCGAGTACGTCGACCTGGTCTGCTCGTGGGGTCCGATGATCCTCGGGCACGGTCACCCGCAGGTGCAGCGCGCCGTTCTGGAGGCCGCGGCCCGTGGTTTCTCCTTCGGGACGCCCAGCGAGAACGAGGTGGCGCTGGGGGAGGAGATCGTCCGCCGGGTCGAGCCCGTCGAGCAGGTGCGGCTCGTGTCGAGCGGCACCGAGGCGACGATGAGCGCCATCCGCCTCGCCCGCGGCTACACCGGGCGCTCCCTCGTCGTGAAGTTCGCCGGCTGCTACCACGGGCACGTCGACTCGCTCCTGGCCCAGGCCGGCTCTGGCGTGGCGACCTTCGCGCTGCCCGACTCGGCCGGCGTGCCGAAGGAGATGGCCGCCGAGACGATCGTCCTGCCCTTCAACGACCTCGCCGCGGTGGAGGCCGCCTTCGCCGAGCGGGGTGGTGAGATCGCTGCCCTGATCACCGAGGCGTCGCCGGGCAACATGGGCGTCGTGCCACCCGCGCCGGGCTTCACCGAAGGACTGCGACGCATCACCGCCGCCCACGGCGCCCTCCTCATCTCCGACGAGGTGATGACCGGCTTCCGCTGCAGCGAGGCGGGGTGGTTCGGCCTCGAGGCCGGTGAGCACGGGTATGCCGCGGGCGCACCGGACCTGTTCACCTTCGGGAAGGTGATGGGTGGCGGCTTTCCCGCCGCGGCCTTCGGTGGGCGCGCCGATGTGATGGCGCTGCTCGCCCCCGTCGGGCCGGTCTACCAGGCGGGCACCTTGTCCGGGAACCCCGTCGCGACCGCTGCCGGTCTGGCCACCCTCCAGCTGTGCACGCCGAGCCTCTACGCCCGCCTCGACGAGGTCGCGGACGCGCTCACCGCAGGGCTGCACGAGCACCTCGGCGCGGCCGGCGTGCCCCACGTCATCCAGCGGGCCGGCAGCATGTTCAGCGTGTTCTTCCGTGCCGGCGCGGTGCGCGACTACGACGAGGCGAGGGCGCAGCACGTGCCGGCCTACGCCGCGTTCTTCCACTCCATGCTGAGCCACGGCGTCTACCTCCCGCCGAGCGCGTTCGAGTCGTGGTTCGTCAGCGGGGCCCACGACGAGGCGGCGGTCGACCGGGTGCTCGCGGCCATCCCGGCCGCGGCGTCGGCGGCCGCAGAGGCGTTTGCGACAATCGACTCGTGACCAGCCAAGCCGACCGCACCGTGGTGCACCTCATGCGCCACGGCGAGGTGCACAACCCCGAGGGCGTCCTCTACGGACGCCTCGACGGCTACCACCTGTCCGACCTCGGTCACGAGATGGCCCGCACCGTCGCCGACCACCTCGCCGACCACGACGTCACCCACGTCGTGGCGTCCTCGCTGCTGCGCGCACAGGAGACGGCCACCCCCGTCGCGGAGGCCCACGGGCTGCCGATCACCACCGACGACCGGGTCATCGAGGCGGCCAACGCCTTCGAGGGCCAGCTCGTGGGTGCCATGAAGCCGCTCGACTTCGTGCACCCCTCCCACTGGTCCAAGCTGGTCAACCCGCTGCGTCCGTCCTGGGGCGAGGCCTACGCCGAGATCGCCGCGCGCATGTCGGCGGCCATCGCCGACGCCCGAGCCGCCGCCCGCGGCCACGAGGCGGTGATCGTGTCGCACCAGCTCCCGATCTGGACCGTCCGCAACGCCCTGATGGGCAAGCGGCTCTGGCACGACCCCCGCAAGCGGGAGTGCCGCCTGGCCTCGCTGACCACCCTCACCTACGTCGGCGACGACCTCGAGTCGATCACCTACTCGGAGCCGGCTGCCTCGCTCCTCGCCCAGTCCATGGGGGGCACGGGGTGAGGCTCGGACGACGTATGCCGCGGGCCGCGGCTCTGCTCGCCGCCCCCCTCCTGCTCGTGGCCCTGGCTGCCTGCAGCGATGACCCGAACTCCATTGCGGCACAAGCGAAGTCGGGCAACCGCCAGGGCTACATCTCGGGCGACGGGGCCATCGAGACCATCGCCGTCAGCCAGCGCAAGAAGCCGATCGCCCTGACCGGCACCACACTCGACGACAAGCAGTGGTCGTCGCAGGAGGCCGTGGGCAAGGTGGCGGTGCTCAACCTGTGGGCGTCGTGGTGCCCGCCGTGCGAGTCGGAGGCGCCCGACCTGAAGGCAGCGGCCGAGAAGCTGACCGCGGGTGACAAGCCGGTGGTCTTCATGGGCATCAACTACCGCGACAACCCCGACTCCGGTCGGGCCACGGCGGCTCGGTGGGGCATCCCCTTCCCCTCGCTCGACGACCCCAGCGGCAGGACCATCCTCTCCCTACAGGGCAAGGTGACCTCGCCGCCGACGACGCTGGTGCTCGACCGCCAGGGCCGGATCGCCGCGCGGGTCAGCGGGACCGTCAGCACGTCGACGCTCACCGGTCTCGTCGACGACGTCCTGGCCGAGCAGTAGAACGCGACCCGATGACTGCTGATGCCGCGAACGCCGTGACCTCCGGTGCCCTGCCGGTGGCGATGGCGGTGGCCCTGGTCGCCGGCATGGTGTCGTTCGCGTCGCCCTGCGTCCTGCCCCTGGTGCCGGGGTTCCTCGGCTACGTCACCGGACTGTCCGACGAGTCGCTCGCCGACCGCAAGCGTCACCGCATGGTACTGGGCGCCCTGCTCTTCGTGCTCGGGTTCACGGTCGTCTTCATGACGACCACGGTGATCATCGCCGGGGTGGGCTCCGCCCTCATCGAGCACCGCGACCTGCTCATGCGGGTCGGCGGCGTCGTGGTGATCCTGATGGCCCTGGTGTTCGTCGGCGCCGGGTCGCAGCGCGAGCTGAAGCTGCACCGCCGCCCGGCGTCCGGGCTCGCGGGAGCGCCGCTGCTCGGCGCGGTCTTCGGCCTGGGCTGGGCGCCGTGCACCGGCCCCACGCTCGGGGCGGTGCAGGTGCTCGCGACCGCCTCCGGGAACGGGTCGGCGGTGACCCGTGGGGTCGTGCTGGCCCTGCTCTACTCCCTCGGGCTGGGCGTGCCCTTCCTGCTGATCGCCGCGGGCTACGAGCGCTTCGGACGGGTCTCGGCGTTCCTGCGGAGCCGGCAGCGCGGCATACAGCTGTTCGGCGGCGCGCTGCTCTTCGTCGTCGGCGTCCTGCTGGTCACCGGGCTCTGGGACTCGCTGACGCGCCACCTGCAGACCACGCTCGTCAACGGCTTCCAGACGGTGATCTGACATGGCGGAGACCATCACCCAGCCGACGCTGGGCCGGATCGGCTGGCTGCGCTGGATGTGGCGCCAGCTCACCAGCATGCGCACTGCGCTATTCCTCCTGCTGCTGCTCGCCGTCGGCGCGTTGCCGGGGTCGATCTGGCCGCAGCGCAGCATCGACGCGGCCCGCACGGCCGACTACATCGCCAACCACCCCAAGGCCGGCCCGTGGCTCGACCGCCTCGGCTTCTTCGAGGTCTACGCGTCACCGTGGTTCGCCGCCATCTACCTGCTGCTGTTCATCTCGCTGGTCGGCTGCGTCCTGCCCCGCAGCAAGGTGCACTGGAAGACGATGCGCTCGACGCCGCCCAGGGCACCGGCCCGACCTTCGCGGCTGCCTGCCGGGGGCACGATCGAGCTCGCCGCGAGCCAGCGGGAGGTCGTGGCGGCTTCGCGGGAGCTGTTGCGCGCCAAGCGGTTCCGTCTCGTCTCGCACGACGACGCGTCCCTCAGCGGGGAGAAGGGCTACCTCAAGGAGACCGGAAACCTCGTCTTCCACCTGTCGCTGATCTTCGTCATCGTGGGGGTCGCGATCGGGCACCTGTTCGGCTGGAAGGGCGACGTGATCATCCCCGTCGGCCAGTCCTTCGCCAACACCCTCGCGCGGTATGACACGTTCAGCCCCGGACCGTGGGTGAACCCCGACAGCCTCTCGCCGTTCGAGCTCACGGTCGACCAGCTCGACGCGACCTTCGAGGAGAACGTCACCGGTCGCGGGCAGTTCGGCTCGCCGCGGGACTTCACCGCCCACGTCACCACCCACGCCACTCCGTCGGCGCCCGCGAAGCAGTCGACCATCAAGGTGAACCACCCGCTCGAGATGGACGGCGCCGGTGTCTTCCTCCTCGGCAACGGCTACGCCCCGGTCATCACGGTGCGCGACGCCAAGGGCGACAAGGTCTACAGCGCGCCGACGCCGTTCCTGGCCCAGGACAACAACTACAAGTCCGTCGGGGTCGTGAAGGTGACGGGGGCGCAGCCCAAGCAGCTCGGGTTCTCCGGACTGTTCCTGCCGACCGCCACCATCGACAAGGAGCTCGGGCCGATCTCGGTCTTCCCGGACGCCAAGAAGCCGGCCCTGGCCCTCACTGTCTACGAGGGTGAGCTCTTCCCGGGCGGTCGACCGCAGTCGGTCTACCTGCTCGACACCGCGAAGATGACCCAGCTGAGGAACGCCAAGGGCGACCCGCTGCGCATCTGGCTCGAGCCGGGGCAGACCTACCAGCTGCCCGATGGACGGGGCAGCATCAGCTTCGACGGCGTGCAGAGGTTCGCCGGGTTGTCGATCCGTCACGACCCGGGCAAGTTCGTCACGCTGGCCGCCGCCCTGCTCGCCCTCGCCGGGCTGATCTGCTCGCTGGTGGTGCGTCGCAGGCGGGTGTTCGTGCGGGTTTCGCCTGCCGCGGCGCCGGGTCGTACCGTGGTGTCCGTCGGCGGCCTCGCCAAGGGCGACGACGACGGGCTCCAGGAGCTGGTGGACCGGCTGGTCGCCGACCTGGGGACCCGGTTCGCCCCCGGACCGGATCCGGAGCGCGAGCCCGACGTGGACACCGAGAAGGACCCTGAGCCCGAGCTGGACAGCAGATTGGACGCACGATGACCAACGAGAGCCTGGCCGGCTACGCCAACCTGAGCCTCTACTCGGCGATGGCGGTCTTCACGATCGCCATGGTGTGCCACGCGGTCTACCTGGCTGCGTTGCTCCCCGCGCGCGACCGGCTCCGCGCTGGTGCGGCCGACCGTGACCGCGAGCTGGTGGGGGCAGGAGCCCCCGTGCCGGTCGAGGCGCCCGCCCCGGTCGGGCTCTCTCCGCGCGCAGCCAAGGCGGCCGGCATCGCCTCGACGACGACCTGGCTCGGCGGCTTCCTGCTGCTCATGTCGGTGGTCCTGCGCGGTCTGGCCGTGCACCGCTGGCCGCTCGGCAACATGTTCGAGTTCGCCGTCATGGGCTCGATGTTCACCGTGCTGGCCTACTCGATCTGGTCCACCCGGCGTGACCTGCGGTGGCTCGGGTTGTTCATCACCGGGCCGGTGCTGCTCGTCCTCGGCATGGCCGTGGCGGTCTGGTACACCGAGGCCTCCGAGCTGATGCCCTCCTTGCGGAGCTACTGGCTCGTCATCCACGTCACCGTGGCGACCCTCGCGACCGCCGTGTTCACGATCGGCGCCGCCCTGAGCGTGGTCTACCTCCTCAAGGACGCCTTCGAGCGCTCCGGCAGGGCCAGCGTCCTCGACCGGTTCCCCGAGACGCCGGCCATCGAGCGCACCGCCTACAGCCTGCACATCGTCGCGTTCCCCCTCTGGACCTTCACCCTCATCGCCGGCGCCATCTGGGCCCGTCAGGCGTGGGCGTCCTACTGGAACTGGGACCCCAAGGAGGTCTGGACCTTCGTCATCTGGGTCGTCTACGCGGCCTACCTGCACTCGCGGGCGACCAGTGGCATCAGCCGCCAGACCGTGAGCTACATCGCGCTGGCGGGCTACGCCTGCATCATCGTCAACTTCGCCGTCGTGAACGTGTTCTTCGTCGGCCAGCACTCCTACTCGGGACTGTAGATGCTGCGTTACTCCGTCCTGCGGCTGCTGATCTTCTTCGGTGTGCTGTCGCTCCTCTGGTTGCTCGGGCTGCGCCACCAGGACCAGCAGTGGATGCTGCTCGTCCTCAGTGCGCTGATCTCGATGGTGCTGTCCTACTTCGTGCTGGCCCGGTTCCGGGAGGAGAGCACCGCCGAGCTGGCCCGCCGCATCGAGCGCCGGGCCGAGGCCAAGCAAGCGGGCCGGCCGGCGGTGAGTGGGGCCGACGAAGCGGCCGAGGACGCCGAGGACGAGCGCGGCGGTCCGGTCGAGTACCGCTGACCCGACTCGCCACCGCCGCGCGTTCGCTCAGCTGCTGAGGGCGATCCCGGCGGCGAGGAGCACGGCATACCCGATCTCGAAGAGGCCGGTCGCGGCCAGCACGGGCACGAGGTCGCGTCCGGTGGCGCCCGAACGGAGCGTCTGCAGCGGCCTCCAGAGCAGCCCGAGCGACACCAGGGTGATGAGGGCCAGCGGGTGCTGGAGGGCCACGGCGACGACCATCGCGACGGCGACGAGGACGAGCAGGGCGTAGCACCACCGCGTGCCCCGGTCGCCCAACCGCACCGCGAGGGTCAGCTTGCCGCTCTCGCGGTCGGTGGGGATGTCGCGCAGGTTGTTGACCACGAGGATCGCCGCGGCGATGGCGCCGATGCCCACCGCGCCGGCGACGCCCACCCAGGTGAGCTGCTTCGCCTGCGTGTAGAGGGTGCCGAGGGTGGCCATCAGGCCGAAGAACAGGAAGACGTAGACCTCGCCGAGCCCGCGGTAGCCGTAGGGGTTGTCGCCGCCGGTGTACTTCCAGGCGGCGAGGACCGCCAGCGCGCCGAGGGGGATCATCACCCAGGCCTCGCTGAGGGCCACCAGCGCCAGGCCGACCAGCGCGGCGAACCCGAAGAACGCGAACGCCATCAGCTTGACGTTGCCGGGGTCGGCGAGGTGCTGCCCCACCAACCGCACCGGACCCACCCGCTCGCCGTCGGTGCCCCGGATGCCGTCGGAGTAGTCGTTGGCGTAGTTGACGCCGATCTGCAGACCGACGGACACCAGCAGGGCCAGCAGCGCGAGCCCGAGGTCGGCACGGTTCAGCAGGTCGGCGGCTGCGGTGCCCACGACGACGGGGGCGATGGCGGCGGGGAGGGTGCGCGGACGCGCGCCGGCGATCCACTGGTTCAAGGTGGCCATGGAGGTGGTGTTCTCACTCGCGGTGATCTGTGACGGACGGTGGTGCGGGCAGGTGCAGGTGGTTCAGAGCCTACGGAGGAAGTCCGGGTCGTCGTCGGGGCCACGCGGGGGCGGCGGTCGGTGAGATGGCCCACGCCCGGGCCCCCCACCCGGTCCGCGGCCGGGTGCGCCGCGCTGCGGTCGACCGGCGATGAACCACGCGATCGCCCCGACGATGGGGAAGAGCAGGATCAGCAACAGCCACAACACCTTGGGCAGGCCCCTGACCTGCGCGTCGTCGGTCTGGATGCAGTCGACCACGGCGTAGACGGTCACCGCGATCGTCAGCAGCCAGGGCAGCAGCCGGATCATGACCCCATCGTGTCACGCGTCGGCGGCGAACCGATCGGCGACCGCCAGCCGGTCCGGCTTGCCCGGCCCCCGCACCGGGATCGCAGGCAGCACCAGCAGTCGGCGGGGCAGGGCGTGCGACGGGAGTATGCCGCGCAGCTGCTCGCGCAGGCCGGTCACCGTGGGTGCCGCGGAGGATGCGCCGGAGGTCGGGTGGAGCACGATGGCCGCGCTGACGGCCTGGCCCCAGTCGGGGTCCGGCGTCCCGACCACCACGGCCTCGGCGATGTCGGGCAGGGAGGTCAGGGCCTCCTCGACGAGGCGCGGTGCGACCTTGAGGCCGCCGGTGGTGATGAGGTCGTCGAGCCGGCCGTCCACGTGCCAGCGGCCGTCGCCGTCGCGGTGGCCGACGTCGTCGGTGCGGAACCACCGGGTCCCGTCGTCGGTGGTGGTGAACGCCGCGGCGGTCAGGTCCGGTCGGCCGAGGTAGCCGGTGGCCAGGGTCGCTCCGCCGAGCAGCACCCGGCCGTCGGCGACCCGGACGGTGGTGCCGTCCAACGGCTCGCCGTCGTAGACGCAACCGCCGCAGGACTCGCTCATGCCGTAGGTCGTGACGGCCCGGACCCCGGCGCCCCGGGCTCGAGCCAGGAGGGCCGGCGGGCTGGCGGCGCCCCCGACCAACACGGCGTCGAACCCGGTCAGCGCGGCGGTTGCGGTCTCGTCGGAGAGGAGCCGCAGGAGCTGGGTGGGCACCAGGGAGGTGTAGCGCCGAGCGCCGGGCGTGGCCGTGCCAGCCCGGAAACCGGTGGCCGCGCGGACGAAGGCGTCGGGGGTGAACCCGTTCGACAGGTCGACGAACCCGGGCTCGGTGCCGGCCGAGACGCACCGCAGCAGCACCTGGACGCCGGCGATGTGGTGTGGCGGCATCGCGAGCAGCCAGGCGCCCGCGCCACCGAGCCGCTCATGGGTCGCAGCGGCGCTCGCGATCAGGGCGGCCGCCGGGAGCATCGCCAGCTTCGGGGTACCGGTGGAGCCCGAGGTGCCGACCACGAGGGCGGTCCCCTCGTCGGGGACGGCGCCGTCGGGCACGACCGGTGGTGGCGACGACGCGGCATACGGGAGGACGGCGAAGTCGCCGGCCAGTGCGGCAGCCAGCACGGGGATCGCGGCCACGGCGTCCGGGCCGGCAGCGATGGCCAGCGGTCGCAGCGACGTCACGTGGTCAGGCTAGCCGTCAGGTGGACGGCGCCCGCGCGCGGCGGGACCATGGGATCGGGAGGTGCCATGGACGCCGACTTCGCGGCATACATCGAGCGGGTGCGCGCCCACCGCGGCGAGCTGCGCGACTCGGTCGCGGCCGTGGACGAAGCCCTCGCCTCCCCGATCGCCCGGGGTGGCGCGTGGCGCGAGCGGGTGCGGGCGGCGCTGGCCGAGCTGTCGCACGACTTCCGCGACCACATCGACCTGACCGAGCGGCCGGGCGGGATCTACGACGGGGTGCGGCACAGCGCGCCACGGCTGATCTCGGCGGTGGACCGGCTGACCGGCGAGCACGTGAGCTACGCCGAGGCGATCGCCGGCTACCTCGCGGTGCTGGAGCACGGGGGGACGATCGCCGACCTACCGGCCTTCCGCGAGGAGGTGACGACCCTGATGGGCCAGTTGGTGCGGCACCGGCAGATGGGCGCCGACCTGGTCTACGAAGCCTTCGAGGTGGACCTCGGCGGCTCCGGCTGACGCTGCGGCACGTGTTGCGCGCAGATCGTCACGGCAGGCCCGGATCCGGGGGTCGATGACCATCAGGCAGCAACACGTCGGGGCAGGCCTGCTCAGAAGTACCAGGGGTAGGGCGACCAGTCGGGGTCGCGCTTCTCGAGGAACTGGTCGCGCCCCTCCACGGCCTCGTCGGTCATGTAGGCCAGGCGGGTCGCCTCGCCGGCGAACACCTGCTGACCCATCAACCCGTCGTCGAGCAGGTTGAACGCGAACTTGAGCATCCGCTGCGCCTGCGGGCTCTTGCCCATGATCTCGCGCGCGACCTGCAGCGCGTCGGACTCGAGCTCGGCGTGCGCGCTGACGAGGTTGACCGCGCCCATCCGGTGCATGTCGTCCGCGGAGTAGGTGCGGCCGAGGAAGAAGATCTCGCGGGCGAACTTCTGGCCGACCATCTTCGCCAGGTACGCCGAGCCGTACCCGCCGTCGAACGAACCCACGTCGGCGTCGGTCTGCTTGAACCGCGCGCACTCCCGGCTGGCGATGGTCAGGTCGCACACCACGTGCAGCGAGTGCCCGCCACCGGCCGCCCAGCCGCCGACGACCGCGATGACCACCTTGGGCATGGTGCGGATCAGCCGCTGCACCTCGAGGATGTGCAGGCGCCCGCCCTCGGCCTTGACCCGGCGCTGGTCGACGGTCTCCGCGGTGTCGCCTTCGGCGTACTGGTAGCCCGACCGCCCGCGGATCCGCTGGTCGCCGCCCGAGCAGAAGGCCCACTGGCCGGCGCTGCCCGACCCCTCCGGGCCGGGGCCGTTGCCCGTCAGCAGCACGACGCCGACGTCCGGGGTGCGCCGGGCGTGGTCGAGCGCCTGGTAGAGCTCGTCGACGGTGTGGGGTCGGAACGCGTTGAGCACCTCGGGCCGGTCGAACGCGATCCGCACCGCCCCCACCTCGCGCGCCCGGTGGTAGGTGATGTCGGTGAACTCGAAACCCTCCACCGTGTCCCACGCGTCGGGGTCGAAGGGCTGGCTCACCACAGGCTGCTCGCTCACCTGCGCGAGCCTAGCCAAGCGTCCGGCGAGGTATGCCGCGTGGTGGCCCGCGCGGGACGCCTCACCGTGGTGGCGGCTCAGCCGAGGACGGTGACGTGGAGACCCGGGAACCGTCGGAAGCCGCGGTCGAAGGTGATGAAGTGCGCGCCGAGCTCGATGGCCTGGGCCGCCAGCCACGCGTCCGTGACGTCGTTGCCCTGCAGCTCAAGAGCCGTGACGAGCTCGACGAACCGCTGCCACGCGGGGGCGCCTGCCCACGCCCGCTCGGCCATGGGCGCCGATCGGATGCGCTCGCAGAAGGCCAGTGCCTCCGCGGTCGACGCGGGCTGGGCCTTGATGCGCCGGTTGGTGCAGATGCGCACCGTCGCCGTCAGGGTCTCGTCGATCACCCCGACGGGCTCGGTGCCGGTCAGCGCACGGACCAGGGCCCGGTCCGCCACCGGATGGCGATCGGCGTCGAGGTCCATGGCTGTCACGAAGACGTTGACGTCGAAGATGATCACAGTCGGTCGTTGTCACCCAACGCGTCGGCCAGGGCTTCCTTGTCGAGGATGTCGACGAGGAAGCCGCCGCCGTGATAGCTGGGCAGCGTGAAGTCCCTCCGGCGTCGGTCGTCCGCCTCGGACTGGCGCGCGAGCATCTCCCGGAGGGCCTGCTCGAGGACGCTGCTCACCGTGCGATCGGTGCGTGCCGCCAGGATCTTCGCCTCTCGCAGGAGCCCCTCGTCGATGGTGATCGTCGTCCGCATCGCATCAGTGCATCACAGCGTGCATCATGATGCAAGCGAGATCGGCGCGGTCGCCGGCACCCTTGTGGACAAGTGAGCAGGAGTGTCACCGGGGGCTGTCAGGGTTCTTCCAGAGAGGCGGCCCGGGGGTGGGCCGCCCTGGCAGATGGGGGCAGAGATGAGCCATGTCGACGGCGGCGAGGAGTGGGGCGGCGAGGAGTGGGGCGGCGCGGCGGAGGTGCTGCCGTTCGGCCGACGCAGCACCGACGATCGCTGGGAGGAGCGCCCGATGGCTGGCGCCGGGTCAGCGGACCGGTTGGAGGACCGGTTGGAGGACCGGTTCGACGACGACTTCGATGACGACTTCGATGACGGGTTCGATGACGGGTTCAGTGGCGGATACGGGCCCGACCTCGGTCACTTCACGATGGTCGTCCTGATGGACGACAAGGTCGTGGACACCGTGCGGCGACCCGTCCAGGGCAGTGGCTACGAGTGCGCCGCACTCGAACTGGGGCGGGGAACGCCCCGCCGCCCGCCCCGACCCACGGTGGTGCACGTGCCGATGCAGCCGCGGCACGAGCTGGCCCGCACCTGGTTGCGCTCGCTGGTCGGTGGGCCGGACCAGCTGGAGGCACTGACCACCGAGCCGCTGCCCGACGAACCGCTCGACGTGGGTCTGGTGCCGAGCGACCTGCGCGAGCGAGTGGCCGCGATCGCCGACCGGATCGACGCCGTGGCGCTGTCACTGCTGGGGGTCGAGGGTCGCACCGCCTGCCGACGTCTGCTGGTGCGAGCCGTGGCCGCCGAGCCCGCCCTGCTGCGTGGTCACGACCGCGACGACATCTCGGCAGGGGCGGTGATCCATGCGGTCGCCATGGCCAACGACCTGGTCGGCCCGGGCCGTGCCCTGACGTCGTCCGCCCTGTGGAGGCACATGGGGCTGAGGTCCTCCCCGCACGACCGCGCCCGCAGGTTCGCCCATGCCGTGGCTGGCCCGGACGGCGTGGACGTCGGCCTCGGTCACCCCTACCGCTCCTCCGACACGTGGCGGCTGGGCGCCGCTGACCTCCTGGTCAGCCGGTTCAGGGGTTTCCTGATCAGGCAGCGCGTCCTCGCGGCGCTCGAGCCGGTCGGCCCGCCGGGCTAGGCGGCGAGGGCTTCCTCGAGGTCCTTGGCGATGTCCTCGGGCTTGGTGGTCGAGCCGTAGCGCTTGATGACCTTGCCGTCGCGGCCGACGAGGAACTTGGTGAAGTTCCACTTGATCTTGCTGCCGAGGAGACCGCCCTTCTCCGACTTGAGCCAGTCGAAGACCGGGTGGGCGTCGTCGCCGTTCACGTCGACCTTGGCGAACATCGGGAAGCTCACGCCGTAGTTGCGCTGGCAGAACTCGCCGATCTGGGCCTCGTCGCCCGGCTCCTGCCCACCGAACTGGTTGCAGGGGAAGCCGAGCACGACCAGGCCCTGCTCCTCGTACTGCCCGTACAGCTTCTCCAGCCCCTCGAACTGGGGAGTGAAGCCACACTCGCTGGCGGTGTTGACGACGAGGGCGACCTTGCCGGCATACGCGGACAGGGGCTGCTCCTCACCGGTCAGGGTCGTGGCGGTGAAGTCGGAGAGGGTCGGCACGGGGGCACATCCTTCTGTTCGGGGGGTGCAGCGTGGTGGTCTGCAGCTGGACAAGTATGGGCAATTCGGGAGGCCGGGTCGGTTCAGGGTCGAGGTCGGGCTGATCCCGGGCAGGGGCGATGAACTCCTGCAGAGGGGGATTCGTAGCAACTACCGGGACGGATTCCCGTCCCGGCGCACCGTCCGGGAGATCGGGCCGGGAGAGGCGCTCGACAGAACTGTCCAGGAGGACTGCATGACAACACTCAAGCAGTGGGGCGTGCTCGCCACCGCGGCGGGGCTCGGCGCCGTGGGCGTCGCGGCGTTCGCGGCCGTCGCGTCGGCAGACGGCGGCGGAAGCCAGGAACCGTTCACCATCACCGAGCGACTCAGCGGCTTCCACGAGACCCCGCTGGCCCTGTCGACCAGCGGGCAGGGCTCGATCCGGCTGCGGGTCGACCCCGCGGCGGGCACCATCGCCTACACGGTGCGCTACGCCAACCTCGAGGGCACCGTCACCCAGTCGCACATCCACTTCGGCTCACCGTCGCAGACGGGCGGGATCAGCGTCTTCCTGTGCAGCAACCTCGGCAACGGCCCGGCCGGCACCCCGGCCTGTCCGACGACCAACCCGGGTGAGGTCAGCGGGGTCCTCGACTCCTCGGACGTCATCGGTCCCGCGGCGCAGGGGATCACGGCCGGCCAGTTCTCCGAGCTGCTCGCCGCGATCCGCGCCGACTCCACCTACGCCAACGTCCACAGCACGCTCTACCCGGCGGGTGAGATCCGCAACCAGCTGAGCGCCCACGACGACCACTGACCGCAGGGGATCGCGCCCGGGTCGCCACCAGCGGTCCGGGCGCGTCTGCTGCAATGGGCGCATGACGTCGCCGACCCCACCCGAGCTGCCCCCGCTCGAGGAGCTGCTGGCCGGGTTGCGGGTCGTGTCGATTCCCCTGCGGGTCCGCTTCCGTGGGGTGACGGTGCGCGAGGCGGCCCTGCTGCACGGCCCCTCGGGGTGGGCGGAGTTCTCGCCCTTCCTCGAGTACGACCCGGCGGAGTCCGCCCGGTGGCTGGCTGCCGCGGTCGAGGCCGGCTGGGGGCAGTGGCCCGCGCCCCGGCGCGATCTCGTCCCGGTCAACGCCACGGTCCCGGCGGTCGCCGCCGCCGAGGTGCCCGGGGTGCTGGCCAGGTTCGACGGGGCGACCACCGCCAAGGTCAAGGTCGCCGAGCGTGGGCAGACGATCGAGGACGACGTGTGCCGCGTGGCCGCGGTCCGCGACGTCCTGGGTCCCGGTGGCCGGATCCGGGTGGACGCCAACGGCGGGTGGTCGGTGCGTGACGCGACCGACGCGCTGAGCCGCCTCGCGGCATACGGGCTGGAGTATGCGGAGCAGCCGTGCGCGCAGGTGAGCGAGCTGCGGGAGCTGCGCATCGCGCTGGCCCGCCGCGGGACCGACGTGCTGGTGGCCGCCGACGAGTCGATCCGCAAGGCCGAGGACCCCGTGCGCGTGGCCCGGGAGGAGGCCGCCGACCTGGTCGTCGTGAAGGTGGCACCACTCGGCGGGGTGGCGCGCGCCCTGCAGGTGGTGGGCGACTGCGGACTCCCGGCCGTGGTCTCGTCGGCGCTCGACACGTCGGTGGGCATGGCGGCCGGGGTGGCGCTGGCGGCGGCGCTGCCGGAGCTGCCGTTCGCCTGCGGGTTGGGCACCGTGGCCCTCCTGGACGGCGACGTGACCGGGTCACCGCTCCTGCCCCGGGCGGGCCTGCTCCCGGTCGGGCGCGTGGCGGCCGACGAGGCGTTGCTCGCCCGGTGGGCAGCGTCACCGGACCGCCTCGCCTGGTGGACCGAGCGGGTGCGCGGCTGCTGGTCGGTCCTGGCCTGACCGCCGCGGGCCGCGCGCACTGATCGAGCTGCGTGGCTAGAGTCGGGGCCGTGAACATCGTCTTCGTGGAGCCGGGGTTCCCTGCCAACCAGCGCCGGTTCGCCCTCGCGCTCGCTTCGGTCGGGGCCAATGTCATCGGCATCGGGGAGTCCGACGAGTACACCCTCGACGACGAGCTCCGCGGCGCGATGAGCGGCTACTACAAGGTCGGCTCGGTCACCGACCTGCGGGCGATGACCGAGGCGGTGCAGTTCATCCAGTCCAAGGTCTGGGTCGACGGGCTCGAGGCCACGGTCGAGGCGCACACCATGGTGGCCGCCCAGGTGCGCGAGGCCACCGGCATCCCCGGCACCTCGGTCCGCACCACGTGGCTGTGTCGCGACAAGCCGTCGATGAAGCAGGCGCTGCGCGAGGTGGGCGTCCCCACCGCAGCCTCCGCCGCCATCGACCACGCCCACGAGGCGTGGGCCTTCGCCGAGGCAGTGGGCTACCCGCTCATCCTCAAGCCGCGCGACGGCGCCGGCGCCAAGGACACGATGCGGGTCGACAACGACGCCGAGCTGGCCCACGCGCTCACCGAGTTCGGGTCGCACGGCGCCTCCTCGATCGCCATCGAGGAGTTCGTCGAGGGACACGAAGGCTTCTACGACACCATCGCCAAGGACGGGCGCGTGGTCCACGACTGGACCACGCACTACTACCCCAACGTCCTCGAGGCGATGCGCAACCGCTGGATCTCCCCGCAGTTCGCGACCACCAACCGGATGGCCGACTCGTCGTTCTACGCCGAGGTGGCCGCGATGGGCGCCAAGGTCATCGAGGCCCTCGGCATCGGCACCAGCGCGACCCACATGGAGTGGTTCCACGGCCCCAAGGGCCTGAAGTTCTCCGAGATCGGCTGCCGCCCCCCGGGCGTCGGGTGCTGGGACCTCTACTCCGCGAGCAACGACGTCGACGTCTACCGCGAGTGGGCCCACATCATCACCCACGGGATCCCCGAGTCACCGATGCGCCGCCCCTACGCCGCGGGCATCATCGCCCTGCGGCCCGACGCCGACGGTCACATCACCGGTTACAGCGGCATCGACGAGATCCAGGGGCGCCACGGCCAGTGGATCATCGACGGCCACTTCCCGCCCGTGGGCCACCACACCCAGCCGATCGAGGCCGGCTACATGGCCAACGCCTACGTGCGGATGCGGCACCCCGACTACGACACCCTGCGCGGGATGCTCGACGACGTGGGCCGCACGATCCACGTCCACGCGGGCTAGTCCCGACCCCTGATGCGCACCGTCCTCCTCGGGCCGCAACGGTTCATGACCACGGCCGGCACCGCCCTGCGTTCGCTCGGGGTCGACGGACCCGTCGCGACGATCAACGCGGGCTGGGAAGAGCGCGAAGACGTCGTCGACGAGCTCGACACGGTGCTCGGTGGCGACACCCGGCACCTGCGGCTCTACCACCGCAGCCTCGACGTGATCACCAAGGACGAGGTGTTCGGCAGCGCCGCGCTCGCCTTCCGCGACCGCCACGACGCCCTCCTCTCGCTCTACCGCCTGCGCCTGCAGAACGTCATGGACGGCGTGTATGCCGTGCAGCGCCGCACCCGCGAGGGCGAGGGTCGCGCGCGCGGCGAGGCCTCGGCATACGGGGCGCTGGACGACTCGATCGAGGTCGTCCGGCACGTCGACCGGTGGTATGCCGCTCAGCTGAAGGGGCTCTATGCCGACCTCGACGAGGCGTCGCCGATCGACTCCAGCGGGGTGATCGGCTGGCACCGGGGCGAGCTCGCCGCCCTGCTCGGGCAGTCGGCCGCGGTGGTGCTCACCGGCGGGCACGTCGGCACCTTGCTGCGCACGTTGCGGCTCTTCGCGATCCGGATCCCCGACGAGGTGCCGGTGATCGCCTGGTCGGCCGGTGCGATGGCGCTGACCGAGCGGGTGGTGCTCTTCCACGACCACGGTCCGGAGGGCAACACCGAGGCCGAGGTGTTCGACCGCGGGCTGGGCCGGGTGCAGGGCATCGTGGCGCTGCCGCACGCCCGGCGCCGGCTCCGGCTCGACGACCGGGACCGCTGCGCCGTGATGGCCAGGCGGTTCACCGACCAGCACTGCGTGCTGCTCGACGACGGCACCGCCCTCGAGCTCACCGAGAGCGGCGGCCTACCGCGCGGGGCACGCATCCTCGGCATCGACGGCGCGGTCCACGAGCTCGGGACCAACGGGCTGACCCCAGCGAACGAAAGGCGGGCCGGGTCGTGAGCGAGGGCCGCCTGGTCATCAACCGGCTCCGGGAGCGCCTGCCCGTCGACGACGCGGTGATCGACCGGTTCGTCGCGCGGCACGGCGCGCCCATCATCGAGGGGGAGCGGGCCACCTTCCTCTTCCGCGGCGAGGCCGAGGAGGTGCGCGTGCGCCACCGGGTGGTGGGCCTGCCCGACCCGCTGCCGATGAAGCGGCTGCCGGACACCGACCTGTGGGCGGCGACGACGGTGCTGCCCAGCGGGTCCCGCGTCGAGTACCAGCTCGAGGCCCGCTACGGCGACCGCTACGAGACCTTCAACGACCCGCTGAACCCCCGGGTCGCGCACTCACCGATGGGGTCGAGCTCGGTGTGCGCTGCCACCGGCTACGAGGTGCCCGACTGGGTGCACCACGACCCGGAGGCCCGTCCGGGTGAGATCGTCGAGGACACCTTCCGCTCGAAGGCGCTGCGTCGCGAGCAGCCGGTCAAGCTCTACCTGCCGGCGCGGTACAACGCCTCCCTGCGCTACCCCCTGCTGGTCGTCCACGACGGCGACGACTACCTCAACTACGCGGCGATGAAGACGGTGCTGGACAACCTCATCCATCGGCTCGACGTGGCACCGCTCATCGCGGCGTTCGTCCCGCCGAGGGACCGGCTGCGGGAGTACCCGAACCACGCGCCGCACGCCCGGTTCATCGCGCGCGAGCTGCTGCCCACCCTGGCCGAGCGGCTGCCCCTGGTCGACGACCCCGAGGGCCGGTGCCTGATGGGATCGAGCTTCGGCGGGATCGCGTCCCTGTCGACGGCGGTGCGCTACCCCGGCCTGTTCGGTTCGCTGTTCCTGCAGTCGGCGTCGCTGGTCTTCACCGACATCGGCACCGACCACGGGGGCGGGCCGGCGTTCGACCCGGTGGTGAAGTTCGTCAACCGCTACCGCGCCAAGCCCACCGCGCCGGTCGAGCGGCTGTTCATGAGCTGCGGCATCTACGAACCGCTGATCACCCCCAACCGGTCGATGGTGCAGGTCTTCCGCGGCGCGGGCATGACGGTGAAGTACGTCGAGGCGCGCGACGGGCACAACTGGGAGGACTGGCGCGACCGCCTGCGCGACGGGTTGTCGTGGTTGTTCCCCGGGCCGCAGAAGTTCGTGTACGAGTAGATGAACCCGACCAGATGGAGGACGGCATGAAGGTCACCGAACGCTGGCACTCGGAGCGGATGGGGCGAGACCTCTCGCTCGTCCGCTGGGGCCACTACGGCGTGCCAGTGCTGCTGTTCCCGACCGCCGGCGGCGATGCCGAGGAGGTCGAGCGCCACCACTTGGTCGGCACCCTGGCGCCGATGATCGAGGCCGGCCGCATCAAGGTCTACTCGTGCGACAGTGCCGCGGGGCAGGCGCTCCAGCGCAACGAGGGCTCGCCCGAGCACCGGATGTGGCTGTTCAACCAGTACCACCAGGCGATCGCCGAGGAGGTCGTGCCGGCCATCCACGCCGACAGCTCCCCGCAGGCCGTGGTGCTCGCCGGCGCCTCGATCGGGGCGTTCAACGCGTTCGCGATGATCTGTCGCTACCCGCACCTCTTCGGCGCCGCGATCTGCATGAGCGGCACCTACCACGTCGAGCAGTTCATCGGCGGCGACACCACGGAGGACTGGTACTTCTCCTCGCCGCTGCAGTTCCTCCCCGGGCTGGAGGGTCCCGCGTTGGAGATGCTGCGCCACCGCTACGTCATCCTGGCCTCGGGCAGCGGTCGGTGGGAGGACGTGGGGGAGTCGTGGGCGGCTGCGGATGCGTTGGGACGCAAGGGGATTCCCAACCGTGTCGACGACTGGGGCAGCAGCTACGACCACGACTGGCCGACGTGGTGGGAGATGCTGCCGCTCTACCTCGACGACCTGGTGCCGTGACCGAGGGCACGCTCGCCGAGCGCCTCGCGGCGGCCGTCGACGCGGGTATGCCGTCGGCCCGCGACGACCTCGCGCGTCTCGTCGCGCTGCGCTCGGTGGCCAACCCGGCCATGGAGCCGCGGAGCGAGTGCGTGGCGGCGGCCGAGCTGGTGGGTGAGCTGTTCACGCGGGCCGGCGTGGACGGCATACAGGCCCATCCCACTCCGGATGGCTCGCTCGCCGTGGTCGGCCGCACAGCCGGCCCGGCAGGGGCGCCGACGGTGCTCCTCTACTCGCACTACGACGTGGTGCCGGTCGGCCCGCCAGAGGACTGGCAGACGCCGCCGTGGGAGCTGACCGAGCGCGGAGGCCGTTGGTACGGAAGGGGATCCGCGGACTGCAAGGGCAACCTGGTCGCCAGCGTGCTCGCCCTCCGGGCGCTGAGGGAGGTGCTCGGGGCGTGGCCGGTGGAGGTCGCGGTCGTCTGCGAGGGCTCGGAGGAGCAGTCGAGCGGCGGGATGGAGGCGCTTGCTCGCTCGCGGCCAGACCTGGTGGCGTGCGACGCCCTGCTCCTCGCCGACACCGGCAACATCGAGGCCGGCCTCCCGACTCTCACGACCTCCTTGCGTGGCACGGGCAGCGTGCTGATGACGGTGCGGACGATGTCCCACCAGGCGCACTCCGGCATGTACGGCGGCCCGGCTCCGGATGCGTTGCAGGCGCTGCTCACCGCCCTTGCCAGCCTGCGCGGCGCCGACGGTGAGACCACCATCGATGGCCTCGACCACGACGGCGTGTGGGACGGAGCGCCCTTCGACACCAACCGTTTTCGTGACGACGCAGGGCTGCTCGACGGCGTCGAGCCGCTGACGGGCACGGGCACCGTTGCAGACCTCCTGTGGGCCCGCCCCGCCGCCACCGTGCTCGCCATCGACTGCCCGCCGATCTCCCAGGTGACGGCTGCGGCTCAGGGGGAGGCACGCGCCGTCGTCAACCTGAGGGTGCCCGCCGACACCGACGCGGCGGCCGCCCAGCAGCTCCTGGTCGCACACCTGCGTGCCCACACGCCCTACGGTGACGTCGAGATCAGGCCGGTCTCGCTGGGGCAGGGTTTTCGGGCCCGCACCGACGGGCCCGCCTACGCCGCGATGCGGCGAGCCATGCGCACGGCCTTTGGTCGCGACGCCGTGACCACCGGCCAGGGCGGCTCGATCCCGTTGGCCACCGCCCTCGCCGAGCTGGTGCCCGACGCGGAGATCATGCTGCTGGGCGTCGAGGAGCCAGCGTCGCGCATCCACGCCCCCGGCGAGAGCGTCGACCCCGAGGAGCTCCGGCGCACAGCCCTGGCGCAGGCCCTCTTCCTCGCCGACCTCGGTGGGCTGCTGACGGAGGAGGGGTCATGAGGGTCCGCTGGGTCTGGGCCTTCCTCGACCTCCCCGAAGAGGGGTTCGGCGAGGCAGTCGACTACTGGCGCTCGGTGACCGCGACGGTCGTCTCGCCGCTGCGCGGTGCCCGCGAGGAGTTCGCCACGCTGCTCCCCGCCGACGGCTCGGCGTGGGTCAAGGTGCAGCGGGTCGGTGGGCGCGGCGGCGTGCACCTCGACCTCGACGTGCAGGAGCCCCTGGAGACGGCGCGCGACGAAGCGGTCGGGCTCGGTGCCGAGGTGCTCGCCGAGGTGCCCGACGACGACGGAGTGCTGGGCGTGGTCGTGTGTCGCTCGCCCGGTGGTTTCGTCTTCTGCCTGACGAGGTGGCGGCCGCACGAGTCAGCTGCCGGCCAGGTGCGATCGGGAGCCCAGACCCTGCTCGACCAGGTCTGCCTCGACGTCCCCAGCTCCGGGTATGCCGTCGAGCTCGACTTCTGGTCGGCGCTCACGGGGTGGGAGGTCCGGACCGGAAGCGTCCCCGGCTTCGCGAGCCTGCGCCGGCCGGACGGCATACCGGTGCGGTTGCTCGTGCAGCAGCTCGTGGAAGGCGACGGAGACGTGCGGGCGCACCTGGACTTCGCGTGTCTGGACCGAGAGGCCGAGACGGCGCGGCACGTCGCCCTCGGCGCCGCCGTCGAGCGCGTCGAGGCCGTCTGGACGGTGCTCACCGACCCCAGCGGGCGCCGCTACTGCCTGACCGACCGGGACCCTCTCACCGGACTGGTAGCGGGCTAGGCCGTCCACAGGCGCGGGCCTCGCGGCCGTGGCTCCACAGGCGGGTCGGCGGCGGTTCGGTGGGGAACGCCGGACCCGACAGCCTTGCGGCATGGTGGGGGACCCAGAACAGATCAGGATGGTGGCTGCTCGGCTGCGGGCCGACGGCGAGCGCGTGAGGGGCCTGGCCGCTCTCGTGCTGGGCGCGGGTGACGTGGCGTGGAGGTCGCCCGCGGCCCACCTGTTCCGGGCCCGTGTGGCCGAGCGGGTGCACGGGCTGCGGCGCTGTGCGATGGACCTCGATGCGGCGGCACGGCTGGTCGAGGTGCACGCCGACGCGGTCTCGGCGGCGAGGTCGGAGCTGGCCAGGGCACTCGGGGTCGCGGCGCGGGTGGCTGGCCGACGATGAGGACCGCCAGCTGGAGGGCTACCCGATGAGGGCGGCCAGATGAGGGCCACCCCGTGACGGCGGGCCACGGCGACGGCCGGGGCTCCGTCGACCTCCGGATCCGAGGTGGCACCGGTGGCGTGAGCGTCGGGCTGGACTCGCTCGCGCAGGCGTCCCGTGTGCTGGCCTGGGTGGCGCAGGAGGCCGCCGCGGTCGTGGGTCTGGTGGCCCGGGGTGCGGCCGACGCCGACGTGGTGGCGGGCGCACTGCTCAGCCCTGCGACGGGGGCGGTGGCCGAGGAGGCCCTGCTCGCGGTGGCCGGCCCGCTCGGGCTCGGCGCGGAGGTCGCGGCGCTGGTCGAGCTCGCTGCGACCGTGCGGGCCGCCGTGGAGACGTACCGCGCTGGTGAGGCCGCAGTGAGCGTCGCGGTCGAGCGCTCCCAGGACGCCGTGCTGTGCGCCGCAGGACGGCTGGTTCCCGAGCTGCTCGTGGGGGTCCTCACTCTCGACGCGCTCGGGGTGGACGTCCCGACGCTGCTCGACCGCGCGGTCTTCGAGCATCCGGAGATCGCCGACGTCGCCGGCGGTGCGGAGGGCCTGGTGCTGGGCCTGCGGTCGAACCCCGTGACGGCGCCCCTGGTCCGCAGTCGACCGCGTCCAGAGGAGCCCGGCGACCCATCCACCGCGGGCCCCTCCGCCGTGGACGGCCGCGATCGCGACTACGAGCGCGGTGTGCAGACGCTGGCCGACTCGGCGGCGGTCTGGGGGCTGCTCGACGACAGGGGCCGCGCCCAGGTCACCGCGGAGCCGTCGCCACGGTCGGGAGCACGGCCCCCGCGCAGCCTCCGGGACCTGGCCGAGGACCAGGGCAACGTGGGCAACGGCGAGGAGTACGCCGGGCACGTGCGCGTCATCGAGGTCCCGCAGCGGCACGGGTCTGCATGGGTGGTGGAGATCAGCGGCACCCAGGAGTGGGACCCGCACGCGGGCGAGACGCCGTTCGACCTCACCACCGACGTGCGCTCGATGGCGCAGGAGGGCACCGTCCTCGCCGACGCGGTGCAGCAGGCCCTCGCGCAGGCCCAGGTCGACGCGGCCGCCCGCTCATCGGGGGACCCCTTGGCCGGCCGGTCGGGGGTCCTCGAGCCCGGACCCGTGATGCTGGTCGGGCACAGCCTCGGCGGCATCGCGGCGGCGGGCCTCGCGTCGTCGCCGTCGTTCACGGCCCGGCAGCAGGTCACCCATGTCGTCACCATGGGGTCGCCGGTCGGCCGGATGCCGGTGCCCCCGACCGTCCACGTCCTGTCGCTGGAGCACGCGCGTGACGCCGTGCCGCGGCTCGATGGCCAGGCGAACCCGGACCGGGCGACCTGGGTGACGGTGACCCGCGACGCGCACGACGGCGGTGTCGACAGGGCCAGCCAGACCCATGACCTGCGCGAGTACGTCGAGACCGCCTCCCTGGCCGACCGTGCGACCGACCCGTCGGTGGTCGACTGGCGTTCCTCGAGTGCGGCGTTCTTCGCGGGTGAGGCCCACGGGGAGCCGGTGATCCGTGACTACGTGGTCAGGCGGGTCCGCCCATGAGCAGCTGGCGCCGCTGGTGGCACAATCCGACCCGTGAACCCGTCCACCGCGCTCGCGACGGTCCTGGTGGACGAGCTGGTCCGACGCGGGGTCCGCCACGCGGTGCTCTGTCCCGGCTCGAGATCGGCGCCGTTGGCCTACGCCCTGCGGGCGGCGGAGCGTGCGGGCCGGATCCAGCTGCACGTACGAGTGGACGAGCGATCAGCCGGGTTCCTGGCACTCGGGCTCGCCAAGCTGACCCGGGTGCCGGCGGTGGTGGTGACGACGTCGGGCACGGCGGTCGCCAACCTCCACCCTCCCGTGCTCGAGGCGCACCACGGGGTGGTGCCACTGGTCGTGCTCTCCGCGGACCGGCCCGTCGAGCTGCGTGGGACGGGCGCCAACCAGACCACCGTCCAGCCGGGGATCTTCGCCGACGCCGTGCGCTGGTCGGTCGACCTGGCTGCACCGGCAGGTGCGACCGGCGAGGTGGAGCGGTGGCGCGAGATCGCCGCAGCCGCGGTGCACCACGCCACGGGTGCCCCGGACGTCGGCGAGCCGGGGCCGGTCCACGTCAACGTCCAGCTGCGCGAACCGCTCGTCCCGACCGACGATGACCGGTGGCCCGAGTCGCTGGGGGAGTCGCCAACGCGGGGCGCGGTCGCCACGACCTCGCCCACAGCGCAGCCCTCGCCCTCGGCGCAGCCCTCGCCCTCGGCGCAGCCCTCGCCCTCGGCGCAGCCCTCGCCCTCGGCGCAGCCCTCGCCCACGACGC
>NZ_JBFUCW010000036.1:0-23765 GCF_056405035.1 Pedococcus sp. P2_A3
AGATTGCCATCGAGAAGACCGGAACCACCGACGGAGCGAAGCTGGCGGCCGCGCTGAACACGTTCAACCACCAGCAGCCGTTCCTTTCCGGCCCGCTGACGTTCACCCCCCAGGCACACATCCAGCTCGACGCCCCGCTACGGATCGTCAAGTACACCAACGGCAACCGCGCATTCTTCGAGACCGTCCAGCCCGAGTTCCCCGCCGCGACCACCGACGGCATCGGCTGATCCATGGCCGCCTCCGCCTCGTATGAGCTCGCGGTCGAGAACGTCTCGGTTCTATTCGGCTTACTTCGCGCTGTGGACGATGTCTCCCTGAAGCTCGGTCCAAGGGAAACCCTTGGCCTCATCGGGCCGAACGGGAGTGGCAAGACTACGACGGTGAATGTCATCACGGGATATCAACGTCCCGATTCCGGGCGCGTCCGGATTGGCGACGTGGACATTTCGCGTTTGCGTCCCGAGGCGAGGATCGCAGCCGGGCTGTCCCGGACGTTCCAGGCCGTCCGGCTCTTCGGCCGGCTCACCGTGCGCGAGAACATCGAGGTGGGAGCCCTCGGCGTGGGAGCCTCCAGGCGAACAGCGCGCGCCAAGGGCAGCGCTTTGATGGCGAGGTTCGATTTGACGGATCTGTCTGAGGTCCGGTCGGCGAGTCTTCCTTACGGGTTGGAGCGGCGTGTCGCTCTGGCCCGCGCCCTGGCGACTGATCCGAAGTTCCTACTTCTCGACGAGCCAGCGGCAGGGCTTGACGAGGACGAGACTGATCAACTCGTGTCGGATCTGACCGGCGTGCGCGAGGAGACGGGTTGTGGCCTTCTGGTCATCGAGCACGATATGCGGCTCATCACGAAACTGTGCGATCACGTTCACGTGCTCGCGGCCGGTCGCACACTTGCCGTGGGCGACCCGGATGCGGTTGTGCGCGACCGAGCCGTTGTCGAGGCATACCTGGGTGCGGGGGCGGCCGATGTCGCGTCTTGAGTTGCACGATCTTCACGTGCGTTATGGGGCGGTGGCCGCGGTGCGCGGCTTCGATCTCGTTGCGGAGTCCGGCAAGATCACGGCGCTCCTCGGGCCGAATGGAGCCGGCAAGTCAACTACGCTGTTGGCGTTGGCAGGCGCTTGCGAGGGCAAGGTGTCGGGTCAGATGCTTCTTGACGGAACCGAGATCTCTGGACTCTCTGCGGAGATGCGGGCGAGAAAGGGCATCGCACTCGTCCCGGAGGGGCGCCGCATCTTCACCAGGTTGACTGTCGAGCAGAATTTGACGCTCGCGCGCGCGGGGCGGGCTGATCGTCGCGAGGTCAAGGTGGCGGAAATATACGACCGTTTTCCTGTGCTCCGCGACTTCGCAACGAGGCAAGCTGGCCTGCTGTCAGGGGGACAGCAGCAACAGCTCGCCATCGGGCGGGCGCTGATGATGCGTCCCACTGTGCTTCTCTTCGACGAGCCTTCGCTGGGGCTCTCTCCCAAACTCGTCGAGGAAGTGTTCCAGTCAATCGTGTCCCTTCGCGACGACGGCCTGGCCATCGTGCTCGTCGAGCAGAACGCGAAGCGCGCCGATGAGCTGTCGGACTCGACCTATGTGATGCGCCACGGCCAACTGGAGGGTCAGGGAGCGGCGGCAGTCGTCGACGAGCTCGATCAGGCCTTCATCTCCGCTCGCACCGATCAACGGACGAACTCATGACATTGCTGCAGAACAGCATCACCGGCATCAGCGTGGGCGGGTTGTACGCCTTGTACGCCTTGGGACTCGCAGTGATCTACGGTGTCGCTGGGATCATCAATTTTGCGCAGGGCTACTTCATCGTCGTCGCTGCTTACACCGCCCTCGCACTCGACGGCCTGCCAGCGCCGGTGGCCGTCGTCGGAGCCTTGGTGGCGGGCGTGGCTGTCTCCGTGGCGAGCGAGCGCGGGATCTTTCGTTTCGCCAGGGGGTACGACCCTGGCACCCTGTTGGTCCTGTCCTTCGCTGTTGCCCTGGCGATCGAAAGCATCTTGACCGTCGTCTTCGGCAGTGACACGGTCTCGACATCGTTCGGAGCAGGGTTGGCGGCCCCCATCCACATCGGCTCACTGAGCATCGTCTTGATCGATGTCGTGACCATCCTGGTCGCGGCCGTGCTTCTCGGTGGTCTGGCGCTGCTTCTCAACGCCACCCCTGTGGGCAGTCAGCTGAGGGCGGCTGCAGAGGACTTCACGATGGCACGCCTTGTGGGTATCCGATCAGACCGCATCATGGTCGTCGCGTTTGCAGTGAGTGGACTTCTGGCCGGCGCGGCGGGACTGCTGTTCGTGGCCCGCTCGGGAACGCTCACTCCGACCAGCGGCCTTCAGCCACTCACCGTTGCGTTCGTCGCAGTCGTCATCGGTGGTATCGGCAGTCTCTCGGGTGCAGTCCTGGGTGGGTTCATCCTCGGTGCCACGACGGTCGCGTTGCAGGTGCTGCTGCCCGACGCTGCCGTCCCCTATCGCGACGCCATCCTCTACATCCTCGTAATCGTCAGCCTGACGTTCCGCCCGCAGGGCCTTCTGCCCTCCACCAACGAGAGGTCACGCGTGTGAACGGCCAGCCGAATCGTGTGGTCGCATGGTCGGCGACCCTGTGGCCGATCGTGGTTCCCGTCGCAGTCCTCGCGGGGCTCGTGGCAGTCGTGTCCACGGGGGACTTGGCGCTTGGCAGCGTCGGGGTCACCGCCCTAACCAACCTCGTGATGGTCGTGGGGCTCTACACGTTCTGGGGAAACTCCGGCGTCTTGTCATTCGGTCACATAGCGTTCGTCTCGGTCGGCGCCTACACCTCGGCTCTCTTGACCATCCCGGTGACCACCAAGGCGTTCGTCCTTCCTGCACTGCCGGATGTCCTCGCGGACAAGGAAACGTCGTTCCTGGTAGCGACCGTGATTGCCGCGGTCGTCGCGGGCGCGTTTGCCGGGGTTCTCTCCATCTCCATGATGCGACTGTCTGGAAATGCCGCGGGCATCGCTTCATTCGCCCTTCTCATCGTGGTCCTGAACATCGCCTCTCAATGGAAGAGTGTCACCGGCGGCCTGATCACGCTCACGGGCATCCCGACAGACCTGAAGTTGTGGGCCGCCTACGCCTGCGCTGTGGTGGTGATCGCTGCCGCAGCGATCTACGATCGCTCCGGATCTGGACGACGGTTGCGGGCATCGCGCGAGGACTATGTCGCGGCCCAGGGTATCGGTGTCAAGGTCAGGCGTGAGCGGAGGATCGCCTTCACGCTCAGTGGCGCCATGATGGGTGTCGCAGGCTCCATGTATGCGCACGGAATAGGTGCGTTCGGGCCCAAGGATTTCTATATGAATCTCACCTTCTTGATCCTCGTGATGCTCATCATCGGCGGCATGGGCAGCCTGCTCGGCGCGATGGTCGGAGCTGTTGTGGTGTCGATCCTCGAGGAAGTCTTGGCTCGCTGGGAGGCGGGACAGTCAGTGGCGTCTGTCTCCATCCCCATCCCGGTGGGCTTCGCAGACCTGGTTCTCTCGCTGGTGCTCGTCCTGATCCTCTTGTTCAGGCCTGACGGCCTCACAGGATCTCGCGAACTGCCGCTGCCTCGCCGTAAACGACAATCCCCCATCGTGTCGGAGAAAGCGCCGATGGGGGAAGACGTGAGGTAGGGCCTCCCACCGTGTCAAACCCTTCGCATCCTGCGTCGCCGTGCTATGGGCGGTGCACGCCGCGCTGGCGGTCGTCGGCGATGCCGGGCTCACAGTCAATTTGAACTACACCAACCATGTCCATTCGTACACCGACCCCTAACAATATGAGGAACCATGACCAATTCTGATTCTGACGTGCTCTCGACATCCCGATCGATCCTGGTTATCGGCGCCGGGGAACTCGGTATGCCGGTGCTGCGGAGCGTCGCGGGCAGAGCTCCCGAGGAAGGCGCGACCGTCAGCGTGATGCTTCGCGAGAGCACGGTGACGTCCGAAGCTCCGGAGAAGCAGCGCGACATTGCCGAGCTGCGCGAGCTGGGCGTCGACATCGTCACCGGTGACTTGGTGAAGAATTCCCTCGATGAACTCGCATCCTTGTTCTCGGGATACGACACCGTTATCGGTTGCGCCGGCATTGCTGCAGGTATCGAGACCCCCATGAAGGTGGCCAAGGCAGCGCTGCAGGCAGGGCTTCCGCGCTATTTCCCGTGGCAGTTCGGAGTCGACTTCGAGATCATCGGCCGCGGCAGCCCTCAAGACATCTTCGACTCGCAGCTGGACGTGCGCGAGCTGCTGCGCGCTCAGAGCAATACGGAGTGGGTCATCATCTCGACGGGGATGTTCATGAACTACCTCTTCGAGCCGGGCTCGGGCATGGTCGACCTGGCGACAGACACGGTCAACGCCCTGGGCACCCTCGACACCGCCGTTACCTTGACCACCCCTGAAGATATCGGCATGTTGACCGCCGACATTCTTTTCGCGAAGCCCCGCATCCGCAACGCGATCGTCTACATCGCCGGCGATAGCGTGACATACGGAGAAGTGGCTGACACGCTGGAGGATGTCCTTAAGCGTCCGTTCAAGCGCGTCGAGTGGAGTGTTCCCTTCCTGCTTGACGAGCTGGCCAACGACCCGGACAACATGACGCGCAAGTATCGCGCCGTGTTCGCACAAGGTCGCGGCGTGTCCTGGGACAAGACTCAGACGTACAACTACCGCCACGACATCCCGACGACCGACCTGCGGAGCTGGGTCGCGGCGAATCTCGGCGCTAAGTAGGCAGGCGAAGCGCCGGATTCCGTACCTAGTCGTCGACAGTTTCAGATGGCCCTCCCCGGACTCCGCCGATTCGACCACGTCGGCGTCACTGTTCCCGATCTCGAGGCGGCTCACGCGTGGTTGGTCGACGTGCTGGGCTGCGAGTACATGTACCGGCTCGGGCCCTTCCGATCCGAAGACACCGACTGGATGCGCGACCACATGGGAGTGGATCCGCGGACCGTCATGCGCGAGTTGCGGTTCTATCGGGTGGCGGGACAGGCCGTGCTTGAGGTGTTCCAGTACGAGGCGCCCGAGCAGCTCCCAACGGGGCCTCGCAACAGCGACGTCGGGGGCCATCACATCGCGTTGTACGTCGACGACCTCGATGACGCCGTCGCATACCTGAGGGCCAGGGATGTTCGTGTTCTGGGCGAGCCTACGTCCAGTAGCAGCGCCTCCGAGGGCCAGCGCTGGGTCTACTTTCTGACGCCATGGGGCATGACCTTCGAGCTGGTCTCCTATCCTGACGGCAAGGCCTTCGACTACCACCCGGAAAGGTTTGAGTAGAACAGTGAGCACCGAAGTCGCCGCGGAGACGGTCAGCAGCCAGCGCATCGCCTCCGCTCTGCGCGAGAAGATCCTCGCGGGCGACTACAGCCCGGGTGAGCGGTTGTTGCAGGACGTGGTCGCCGAGCAGTTCGGCACCAGCCGGATCCCTGTCCGCGAGGCGTTCCGCATCCTCGAGGCCGAAGGCCTGACCGAGGTGCTTCCGAACCGAGGCGCGCGAGTCCCATCGCTCGACCTGTACGAGGTCCATACGTACTACCGCATGCGTGAACGGCTGGAACCGCTCACCCTGGCCGAAAGCATGGAACATCTCAGCGATGCCCAGCTCGCGCGAATGGAGTCCGTGCAAGAGCTCATCGAGTCGGGGCCCGACGTCGGGGAATTCCTCGCACTTGACCGCGACTTCCATATGAGTTCTTACGCCGGCTGCCCCAGCGGCCAGCTGCTCTCCACCACAGTACGACTGTGGAACGCCACTCAGCACTACCGGCGAGCCTTCATGCAGCTAGCCGGTGGGGACCGCATGACGATCGTCAACGCGGAGCATCGCCTCATCCTTGACGCGTGCCATCGCCACGACGCGGAAGACGGTCAGCGCTTTCTCGAGGCCCACATACGCCGAACGAGGGTCGCCCTCACCAGCCACCCCGAGCTGTTCGCGAGATGACCCTCGAGAACGGGCCCCGGCGGTGTGCGCAGTGTGGGGTCGACCGGCTCGCCCTGTCATAGCTGGGCAGCTTGAGCGGGTCCTGCGGGTGTCCGGAAGGTTCAGGCGGGCGGAGCGGGATCCCGGCTCGTTGCCGCTGGCTCGTTCAGCGCCACCTCACCAGCTCCCCCACGTTTCAGGTCGGGTGTTCCAACGGCTCACCGGCCAACATCTGGGATCGGCTGACAGCCCATTCGTGGCTGTCCCTCCGTGTCGCAACGGTCAGCCCGCCCATCGTGACCACGTCTATGACATACGTCGCTTTGGATACACAAGCGGGTGGCTCTGAGCGTAGACAGCGTGCCACCGAGGCATTGAGGGTTGCCTATGGATCCATTCGGTGTCATAGTTAACGCGATCTGTATCGCACCACCCCGTCATGCGCAGGAGCAAACCGTGGTTCAGCACCGACCGCTCGACCCCACAGTGCCGTGGACCGAGGTCACCGCCGACGACTCCGACTGGGACGCGGCCGAACCTGGGTTGCTGACCGGGATGCTCAGCCAGCTCGTCCTGATCAGGACCTTCGAGGAGCTGGTGCTGCAGTTGGCCGGTGAGGGCCTCATCCACGGCCCGGCCCACTCCAGCATCGGGCAGGAGGGTGGAGCCGTTGGCTCTGCGATCTCGCTGCGCACTACCGACCACGTCAACGGGTCACACCGGGGGCACCACCAGTTCCTCGCCAAGGTGCTGGCCCACTTGTACCCGGAGGGACTCGATCCAACGGCACCCTTCCCGGCTGACGTTGAGCAGGTGCTCCTTCGGACGCTGCGCGAGATCTGCGGACTCGACCAGGGCTTCTCCCATGGCCGTGGCGGCTCCATGCACCTCCAGTGGCTGGAGGCCGGCGCGATCGGCACGAATGCCATCGTCGGGGGTGGTGTCCCGCTGGCCGCCGGCTCCGCCTGGGCACACAAGCACGCTGGCACCGACGACGTCACGATCACATACTTCGGCGACGGTGCGACGAACATCGGCTCCACCCTGGAGACGATGAACCTTGCGGGCGCCTGGTCACTGCCGCTGTGCTTCTTCATCGAGAACAACCTGTACGCCGTCTCGACGCACGTGTCGGAGGTGACGGCGGAGACCCGGCTGTCGGGTCGAGGCCCGGGATTCGGTATTCGCAGTTGGAAGGTCGACGGGATGGATCCGCTCGCGGTTCACCTCGCGATGCAGGAGGCGCTGGCGCATATGCGCCGCGGGCAAGGGCCGGCAGTCGTCGAAGCCGAGGTCTACCGCTACTTCCACCAGAACGGTCCGTTCCCCGGCAGCGCGTTTCGATACCGCAGCAAAGAGGAGGAGGCGGAGTGGAGGAGCCGCGACCCGATCGCGCGGACGGTCGGCCACCTCGTGCGACGCGGCATCCTGACCCAGGAACAGGCGGACGGAACCACCACCGCGGCGCAGCAGCTCATGCAGCGCCTCGCCGAGGTCATCCTCGAGCCGAAGCCAGACGGGAAACCCAAGGAGCGGCAGATCAAGCCCTCCGAGTGGCCCGAGCCCGGCATGGTGGACGTCGGCGTCCGCGGCGACCTGTCCGAACTTGCGGACATCGTGTTCAGCGACATGGACGACCACGTCAACCGCCTGCAGGACATGAAGTTCATCGACGCCGTGGCCGGTGTGATGGGTCGCCGCATGGCTGACGACGAGCGCATCGTCGTGCTCGGCGAGGACGTGCACCGGCTGTCCGGAGGCACGAACGGCGCTACGAAGGGCCTCAAGGACGCGTTCCCTGACCGGGTCCTCGGCACCCCCATCGCCGAGAACGCCTTCACCGGCCTCGGTGGCGGGATCGCGCTCGATGGCCGCTACCGCCCCGTCGTCGAGTTCATGTACGCCGACTTCATGTGGGTCGCGGCAGACCAGCTGTTCAACCAGATCGCCAAGGCGCGTCACATGTTCGGCGGCACGAACGCAGTGCCCTTCGTGCTCCGCTCCAAGACGGCGATGGGCACCGGTTACGGCTCGCAGCACTCGATGGATCCTGCCGGGGTCTACGCCACCTCGGCGGGGTTCCGCATCGTGGCGCCGTCGACGCCCTACGACTACGTGGGGCTGATGAACACCGCCCTGGCTCTGAACGACCCGGTCGTCGTCATCGAGCACGTGGACCTCTACGACTCCACTGGCCCGGGACTGCCCGATGACTTCGACCACTACCTGCCCTTGGGCAAGGCGCGGGTGCGTCGCACGGGGACGCGCATCACGATCGTCACCTATGGCGTCATGACGCCTCACGTGCTCGAGGCCGTCGAGCAGCTCGGGATCGACGCAGAGGTCATCGACCTGCGATGGCTCGACCGCGCATCGCTCGACTGGGACGCGATCACGGCCAGCGTCCAGCGCACGAATGAGGTGGTGATCGTAGAGCAGGGGGCTCGTGGCACGTCGTATGGCGGCTGGCTCGGCGACGAGATCAGTCGTCGGTTGTTCGACTGGCTCGACGCACCGGTGCACAGGATCCACGGGGGCGAGGCGTCGCCCACTATTAGCAAGGTCTTAGAGCGCGCCGCATTTGCGCGAACCGCCGAGGTCGTCGCCGGCCTCGTGAAGATCGTGGGTCTGTGACGTGCCCGAGCTGATGCGCATGCCGGAGGTGGTGGCAGGGGCTACGGAGGCGGTCCTCGCCGCTTGGATCGTCGCCCCCGGCGCCGCGTTCGCGGCCGGCGATGCGGTGGTCACGGTCGAGACGGACAAGGCCGTCGTCGACGTGGAGGCCGACTCCGATGGCGTCATGCTGCGGACACTGGTGCAGGCCGGCGCCACGGTAGACGTCGGAAACCCCATCGCCCTGCTGGGTACCGTCGGCGAGGACGTCCCGGACATCGATGCCGCGCTGGCGGCCATGGGCATCGACGGCCCCCCTGCGAGTACGGCGGGAGCGACCGCACCCGCAGCGGCTTCAAGCCCGATCCGCGACGCCGCATCGGCGCTGGAGACAGGACGCGCTCCGCAAGCTGGTCGGATCTTCGCCAGCCCGCTCGCTCGCAAGTTGGTCCGCGAGGCCGGGATCGTCCTGGATGAGGTGACCGGCACTGGGCCGGATGGCCGCATCCGTCGCAGGGACGTGGAGGCTGCCCTCGCGACTGGCGTTGGGACGCCGCAGGCGCCCGCTGCCCCGCGGGACGATCCGATCACGGCCCCGCTGGGTGACGCAGAGTACATCGACGAACCGAATTCCCGGATGCGGTCCTTGATTGCGGCTCGGCTGACGGAGAGCAAGCAGACCGCGCCCCATTTCTATGTGAAGGGGTCGGCGCGGGTCGACCGCCTGCTCGAGCTGCGACGAGAGATCAACGACGGCGGCACCGTGAAGGTGTCGGTCAACGATCTCATCGTCAAGGCCGTTGCGACGGCGCACACCTTGGTGCCGGGTCTCAATGTGATCTGGACCGGCGATGCGATTCGGCACTTCGCCCGAGTCGACGTCGCGATCGCGGTGGCCACCGAGACGGGTCTGGTCACGCCAGTCGTGCGCGGCGTGGACCGTCTGACCATCAGCGAACTGGCCGCTGTGACCGCCGACCTGGCGAGCCGCGCCAAGGCCAAGAAGCTGCAGCAGAGCGAGCTTGAGGGCGGCAGCGTCAGCGTGTCCAACCTCGGCATGCTCGGCACGGAGGAGTTCTCGGCGATTCTCAACCCGCCGCAATCGTCCATCCTGGCCGTGGGTTCAGCCACACCCCAAGCCGTGGTCGTCGAAGGCCGCATCGAGGTCGCGACCGTTTTGAGAATCACCTTGTCGGTCGATCACCGGCCGGTCGACGGCGCGACCGCGGCCCAGTGGATGCAGGTCTTCAGCGATCTGCTGGAGCACCCAGGGCGCATCCTCGCGTGATCACCACCGCCCCGGAAACAGGAGGAGCCTTGTCCGGCACCACGTTCGACGTCGTGATCCTCGGTGGCGGCAGCGGTGGTTATGCCGCCGCACTGCGGGCTTCACAGCTGGGACTATCGGTCGCGCTGATCGAGAAGGACAATCTGGGCGGGACCTGCTTACACTACGGGTGCATCCCGACCAAGGCGCTGCTGCACGCAGCCGAGGTGGCCGACGCCACCAAGGAGGCGGAGGCGTTCGGGGTGCGCGCGGAGTTCAAAGGCATAGACCTGCCGGGCGTGCACAAGTATCGCGATGGGCTGGTGGGTCGGCTCTACAAGGGTTTGCAGGGTCTGGTGGAGTCCCGTCGCATCGAGCTGGTCGCGGGCACCGGGCGGCTGACCTCGCCCACCACCGTGCAGGTCGGCGACGAGACCTACACCGCCTCGAAGGCCGTGATCCTGGCGACGGGGTCCTACGCGCGCTCGCTGCCCGGGCTAGCGATCGGCGGGCCGGTCATCACCTCCTACGAGGCGCTGTCGCTGGACTTCGTGCCCGCATCGGCGATCGTGCTGGGTGGTGGCGTAATCGGCGTCGAGTTCGCGAGCGTGTGGCGCTCCTTCGGCAGCGACGTGACCATCGTCGAGGCGCTGCCCCGGCTGGTCCCCAACGAGGACGAGGCCTGCTCCAAAGCGCTGGAGCGCGCGTTCGGCAAGCGCGGTATCAAGGCCAGGACCGGCGTCCGGTTCCAGAGCGTCACCCAGGACGCGAACGGCGTCACCGTCACCCTCGAGGGCGGCGAGACGCTGCCGGCCGACGTCCTGCTCGTCGCGGTCGGCCGCGGCGCGAACGCGAGCGGCATGGGCTTTGAAGAGGTCGGCGTCGCGATGGACCGGGGCTTCGTCCTCACCGACGACCGGCTGCGCACCAACGTCCCGGGTGTCTACGCCGTCGGTGACATCGTTCCCGGCCTGCAGCTGGCCCACCGCGGGTTCCAGCAGGGCATCTTCGTAGCCGAGGAGGTCGCCGGTCTGTCCCCGCGCGTCATCGACGAGGCGGGCATCCCGCGCGTCACCTACTGCAACCCCGAGATCGCCTCGGTCGGCCTCACCGAGGCCCAAGCCAAGGAAAAGTACGGCGACGTCGAGGCCTACGAATACAACCTCGGCGGCAACGGCAAGTCCCAGATCCTCGCCACCACCGGCTTCGTGAAGCTCGTGCGCGAGAAGGACGGTCCGGTTGTAGGCGTCCACATGGTCGGCGCCCGGGTCGGCGAGCTCGTCGGCGAGGGCCAGCTGGTCGTGAACTGGGAGGTCTACCCCGAGGACGTGTCGGGCCTCATCCACGCCCACCCCACGCAGGCTGAGGCTTTTGGCGAGGCCTTCCTCGCCCTGGCCGGCAAGCCCCTGCACGCCCACGCCTGACCCCTGCGCCTACGAGGAGATCATTTATGACGACCGCGCTCATCCGGGGGATCGATCCCGGATCCGTGACCCCCGTGCCAATCGACGGCGAGCTCGTCTCCGGTAGGGCGTCGATCGAGGTGCGTGCGCCATACGACGGCATCCTGCTCGGCTCGATCCCTTCGCTGGGCGCCGCGGAGGTCGACCGGGCAGTGGCGGCCGCTAAGAAGGCGCTGCACGAGGACCCGCTGCCCCAGTGGAGGCGCGCGGAGATCCTGGACAAGGCGCTGCTTCTGTTGCGCGAGCGCGAGGAGGACTTCGCGCGCTGCATCGCGCTGGAGGCGGCCAAGCCGATCCGCACGGCACGGGCCGAGGCGCAGCGTACGGTGTCGACGTTGCAGTTCTCGGCGGCCGCGGCCCGCACCCTCGCGGGCGATGTCGTGCCGATGGAGGCCTCGGCCGCGGGGCAGGGCAAGCTCGGCTTCATCCTGCGCGTGCCGATCGGCGTGGTGGGCGCGATCGCGCCGTTCAACTTCCCGCTGAACCTGGTCGCGCACAAGCTCGGCCCGGCTATCGCCGCGGGCTGCCCGGTCGTGCTCAAGCCGGCGAGCCAGACGCCGTTCTCGTCGATCCTGCTGGCGAACCTGCTGTTCGAGGCCGGCCTGCCCGCGGGCTACCTGCACGTCGTCACAGGCGGCGGCGGCGCGGTCGGCAACCCTCTGGTCGACCACGAGGACGTCGCGCTCATCACCTTCACCGGCTCGCCGGAGGTGGGCTGGGGCATCCGGGCCCGCGCGCCCCGCAAGCGCGTGGGCCTCGAGCTCGGCAACAACGCGCCGCTGATCCTCGAGCCGGACGGCGACTGGCGGAGCGCCGTGGCGAAGGTGCGGGTTGCGGGCTTCAGCCACGCGGGTCAGTCGTGCATCTCAACCCAGCGGCTGTTCGTGCATTCGTCGATCGCCCACGATGTCGTCAAGGAGCTCGCGGCTGCGGTCGAGACCCTCGTGGTCGGCGATCCGCTCGACGAGGCGACCGATGTCTCCGCCCTCATCAACGCTGGCGAGCGCGACCGCGTGGCCGGTTGGGTCCGCGAGGCGGCCGACGCCGGCGCGCGCGTCGCCGCTGGCGGCGAGATCCGCGCCGACGGCGTGCTGTCGCCCACCCTCATCGACGGCGCGACACCCGACATGAAGGTGTGCGAGCTCGAGGTCTTCGGACCGGTCGTCGCGGTCATCCGCTACGACGACTACGAGGACGCCCTGCGGATGGCGAACGAGACCCGCTATGGGCTGCAGGCCGCCGTCTATACCAAGGACATCGACAAGGCGCTGCGCGCGGCCCGGGTCCTCGACTTCGGCGGCGTGCTCGTCAACGAGGTCCCGACCTTCCGCGCCGACCAGCAGCCCTACGGCGGCCTGCGCGACTCCGGCAACACCCGTGAAGGACCGGCCTGGTCGGTCCGCGAGATGACCGAGGAGCGCCTCATCATCCTCACCGGCTGACCCGCAAAGGCAGCCGGAAGTCCCCACTAGTGGCGCACAACTGGAGTTGACGGCACTGAGCGCTCAGCATCCCAGACGCTTGATGATGAATCGAGTCGGACACGTCCAGGCCCGGAGCAGCACCACAACTTGCTCTTCGGCACCGCGCGTGCGTGGCTCGTCAATGGGTACTCCTTGGCCGGCCGGCGACCTATCCAGTGGTCGCAAGGGCAGGCCAGCGAACAAGAAGACGAAGTCAGCGGGCGCGTGGACAACACATTCCCAACTTCATCGGTCCTCGCCTCCCGTTGGGGAGCAAGACCGCCGGCCGTGTGCTTCAGGCAGCTGCTGCGCGCCGAATTCGAACTTGGGGCAGGCGATCACCTGGTCATAGATCACCTGGTCAGTCAGAGGCTTCAAGCCCGTCTTGCACATCGGCGTTCTCGGACCTCATCGTCAGTCCGGAACCCTTGGCAACGGTCAGCAGGAGGGACGCGAAGTCTTGTTCGGTGTTGCCGCTACCTGCCTCCTGCGCGACCAGGTTGCGAACGACGGACGCGACCGGCATGACAACGCCTAGGTCATGTGCGAGAGCGAGGCCGAGGTCGAAGTCCTTCTGCAGAAGGACATTTGTAAACGTCGGCGTGAAGTCCAGGTTGACCAAAGCGGGCGTCTTGTACTCGGTGAAGGTCGAGCCCAAGACGGAGGCGTTCATGAAGCCCAGGAAGTCCTGCCGTCGCACACCGGCCTTCTCTGCCAGCACCGTGATCTCCGCCAACGACTGGAAGACCACTCCGAGGAAGACGTTATGGGCGATCTTCACGGTCCGCGCGACCTCTCCCTCACCCGCGTAGGTAACTCCGCGGCCCCAGATCTCTAGGAGCGGACGCGCGGTCTCGAATACGTCGCGCGGTCCGGATGCGATCACAGTGAGCTTGCCAGCTCGGATCACCTTCGGGTTCCCCGATACGGGCGTGGCGAGAAAGCCTGTTCCGCGCGCATCCGCAGCGGAGCGAACCTCCTCGCTCACCTCGATGGAAACAGTCGAGGCATCAGCAACAATCTTGGGCGCCCGCGACGAATGGGTCAACAGGCCATTATCCGCGAGCATCACTTGGCGCAGGTCTTTCGACGCCGACACCATGCTGAAGACAATGTCGCGATCTGCCAGGTCGACCGGTCGGGTCACCACCGTGGCACCGAATTCGGAGAGGAGCTCAGCCTTGGCGCGGGTACGGTTATAGACGGCGACGTCGTACCCGGCGTTCAGCATGCGTTTTGCGAGTTGCTGACCCATCCGGCCGGCGCCGATCCATCCGACTGTTGGCTTGAAGGTCATGTGTGAACTCCTCCGTGAGAATTCGATGGAAGGGCTCCGGCGCAGCGGCTCACCTCGGCTCACAAGTCGAAGACGGGGTGCGCTCCGGGGTCCTACCTTCTGCGTGGTTGGGTCAAGCGATGAGGCCGCGGCCAGAGTCGGTGTTGAGGTGTGACTGTGAGTCGCGTAGCGACGGAAGATCGCGACCGACGGCGATGTACTTTTGGCCTGCAACGAGGAGGTCCTCCGCAGGAAACTTTGTGATGACCTTGCATCCGTCGGCGGTGACGACGACCTCTTCCTCGATACGAGCTGCGCCGATCCCGTCGGCCGAGGGCCAGTAAGTTTCCAGCGCGAAGACCATGCCCTCCTGCAGCTCTTCGGGGTGGTCGAGGGAAACCAGCCTTGAGAAGATGGGCTTTTCCCAGATCGAGAGCCCAACGCCGTGTCCGTACTGGAGGGCGAATGCGGCTTCTTCGTCGGCGAACCCGAATTCCTGAGCGGTCGGCCACACCGACACTATGTCGGCCGTCGTGGCACCGGGCCGGACCAGAGCGATCGCGCAGTCCATGTACTCGCGGGCTCGCTTGTAGGCGTCGTGCTGAGCCCGGCTCGCCGAGCCGACTGCGAACGTGCGGTAGTAGCAAGTTCGGTAGCCATTGAAACTGTGGAGGATGTCGAAGAATGCGGGGTCGCCCGGGCGGATGAGCCTGTCCGAGAAGACGTGCGGGTGCGGCGAGCACCGTTCGCCACTGATGGCGTTCACGCCCTCGACGTACTCAGAGCCCAGGTCGTACAGAGTCTTGGAGACGAGCCCGACGCATTCGTTCTCACGAACGCCAGGACGGAGGAAGCGGTACAAGTCCTCGTACGCGGCGTCCACCATCGAGGCTGCCTGCGTGAGGAGAGCGATCTCGTCACGGGTCTTGATCCGACGCGCCTCCAAGAAGATCTGCTGACCATCCACGACGTCGATGCCCTCGGCTTGAAGCGCAAAGAGGATGGGGAGCTCGATGACGTCAACGCCGAGCGGTTCCTTCTCAACCCCGAACTTCTCGAGCTCGCGCTTGATCTTGCGTGCCACCGACTGCGCGATCTCGGCGTCCGGGCTGAAGGCTCCCCGCAGGGTCGAGATGCCGGCACGCGCACCAGACTCCGCGCGGGGGCGCTTTGCTCCGTGGTGAGGAGCGTGCGGATCAGCGTCAGCCTCGGCGGTCGTCAGGTTCAACCACGGGTTGTACAGCTGGTGGTGCTTGGCGGCCGAGCCGAAGTCCCACGAGATCGGGTCGGTGTTGCGAGTGAGCAGGCTGAAGCGGATCAGCTTGTCCATGGCCCACGTGCCGATATGGGTTGCGGTCATGTAGCGGATGTTCGAGAAGTCAAACGCAAGGACTGACCCGCAGTGGGAGCTCTCAAGTTGCCCCTTGAGGCGAGCCAGGCGCTCGTCGCGCAGCCGCCCGAAATCAATCCGCTCCTCCCAGTCGACAGCGTTGGTACCGGTTGTTGCGGTATCACTGATCACGGTGTCTCCTGACATGGTCCGGCGGGCGAACCAGTCGTCGCTGATCGCAGCCAAGGTCGGCACGATGCTGGGTCAGCGAATCGCCCGTTCAATCTCACTTAACACCTTACTCAACGCACCCGGCGGATCGCAAGCCACTGAGGGGGGCAGGTGCTGGCAGATTCACGCCTGGGAGTTGTGCAGGAGGGCGTCGATCGAAGCGGTCCGGTCGGTCAGCCCTGGGCGTGACGCACGAACCACACGCCGTGCGCCGGGGTGTCCTCGCGATTGCGGAACAGGTGCGGCTGCGACGAGTCGAACCCAAGCGCCTCGCCGGGGTGGAGCATGAATACCTCGAACCCGACCTTGATCTCGAGATTCCCCTCCAGGAGAAGGCCGAACTCGGATCCCGGGTGCTGCAGCATCCGGTCGTCATGAGTGGAGCTGCTGTGCGGCGGGTAGATGATCTCGATGAAGTCGAGGTCGGTGCCGGTGTTGTCGACCAAGCGCTCCCATATCACCCCAGTATCCATCTCGAGGCGCGGCCGCTCCCCTGGTCGACTGATCGACACTCGCGCTAGACCGGACGCGCGCGGGAAAGCGTCGGCGGGCGAGCCGAAGTCCGAGCGATTGAGTGGGTGGGCCGCGCCGTCTGCGCCACGCTGCCCCTGGCTGACCACCGATCCACCGGGCGCCGGCGTGTGCAGGGAAGGGCTGGGCCCGTCAATCGAGAACAGGTCGTCGATCGAGACCTCAAGCAGCTGGGTGATCGAGTACAGGGTCGCGACAGAGGGCTGCGACTTCCCGTTTTCTAGCTGCGAGAGGAACGAGGGCGACACGCCGATCTGTCGCGCGACCTCGCGCAGGGACAGGCCGGACTGAATGCGGACGTCACGAAGCCGAGAACCGAGGCTCGCCATCTCCAGCACCGACTCACCTCTCCGACCGCAGGACGCCCTGAGGGTACGCTACCGGCAGGCCCAGCTGCCCCGGCCGGCGCGCCACGTGGCCACTGACGCCGGGCATGCAGAGCGGTTGAGTTTCTCAGATCGCCGCGACGGCATCGACCTCGATGGTGGCGCCATTGAAGAGCGACTGAACGCCAATCACCGTGCTCGCAGGAGCGTTGCTCCCGTCGATGATCTCATCACGGACTCGGCGGTAGATCTGCAGCTTCTCCTGGTCGAGCCCGGTGATGTAGATGTTCACGCGAGCCAGGTCTGAGAAGCTCGCGCCACCGCTCTCGAGCGCGCGCTGCAATTGGCGCAAGGTCAGTTCGACGGCTCGGGCAAAGTCGGCGGGAACCGACTTGTCCTCCTCAAAACCGACCACGCCCGACACGAACAGCAGGTCACCGGCCGACACTCTGACGCTGTCGGAGATGCCGGGAACCGCTGGCGAGGGTGTGCGAGTAATGCGTTCGTTGCTCATGGTGGTCGCCCTTCAGGTCGAGGTGAGCGGTTGGTGTTGCACAGCGTTGGCGCCGATGCGAGACGACGTTGGCCACGTCAGTCAATCTGAGCAGTCAGCCCGGCCGCCTCGATCCCGGCGACCGCAGTCCCCTCATCGTTGTCGGAGTTGTCCCCGGTGACGCCCACTGCGCCAAGGAGTGTTCCGTCTGCAGTCCGGATCAGCACCCCTCCGGGCACCGGGACGAGAGAGCCGACCGCCGCGCCGACACCGGTGACGAACGGCGCGAAATCCTCAGCCCGCCCCATGGTGCGGCGTGAGCCCCAGCCCAGTGCGATTGCACCGTGAGCTTTACCGTGGGCGATCTCGAAGCGTTGGGTGGAGGACCCATCTTCGCGCGCTGCGGCGGTGACGTGGCCGCCAGCGTCGAGGACCACCACGGTCAGTGGGTGCAGACCGCGATCGTGGCCGGCGGCCAGGCAGCCTGCGATGACTTCGCGCGCCTGCTCAAGGCTGATCCCTAGCGCTCGGTGCTGTGTCACCACTGCACGCCACTCCGGTTCCTCCGGTGCGCGCTGACCACAAACAGTGCGGGCGGGCCAGAGGCTTGTCGAAGCCCGGCACTCGGTCCGGGGCCGATCGCGCCTCGCCCACGGTCACCGGGACTGCGGATTGATGGTTTGCTTGCCATGCGCAACCTTCCGTATGGTAGAATCTAGTTTCCACAATACCTTGGTTTGTTCACGATGTCAGCGCATCAGGGGCCGCACCTACAACGCGAGGCAGCAGGTCGTCGTGGCGCCGACGTACCCGGTTGCCCCATCCCCCAGACGTCTCGCCATTGAGGACTTCCCATGATTCCCGAGGTTGAATCGCCGCTATTCGAGGAGTTGCTGGCCGAGCTCGGCGGCGATGTCGTCGTGACGGACCGCGTGCGCATCGAGAAGTACCGACGCGACCGTGCCCTGGATCCTGACGCCGGAATGCCGCTCGCGGTGGTGAGGGCCGAATCAACCGAACAGGTGCAGGCCGCAGTTCGGTTCGCCGCCAGGCACGACCTTGCGATCGTGCCTCGGGGGGCGGGATCCGGGCTCTCCGGCGGCGCGTCGGCAGTAGACGGCTGCTTGGTGATCTCCACCGAGCGGATGACGGCTATCGAGATCGACCCGGTGACCCGGACGGCAGTGGTGCAGCCGGGATTGATGAACGCAGGAGTCAAGGCGGCGGCCGCGGAGTACGGCCTGTGGTACCCGCCCGACCCCTCGTCATACGAGTTCTGCTCAATCGGAGGGAATGTGGCGACCAACGCCGGGGGGCTCTGCTGTGTGAAGTATGGCGTCACCGCCGACTACGTCCTGGGCCTCACCGTCGTGTTGGCCGACGGCGCCGCAGTGACGCTCGGAGGACCTCGGCTCAAGGATGTAGCCGGGCTATCGCTGACCAAGTTGTTCGTCGGCTCAGAGGGGACGTTGGGGATCATCACTGAGGTCGTGCTGCGCCTGGTGCCGCGACAGCGGCCGCCGGCCACCCTCGTCGCGACCTTTGCCACCCTGGAAGGGGCGACCGGCACAGTGCTTGAGGTCACTCGGCAGCTCCGCCCCTCCATGGTGGAGTTCATGGACCAGGTGACAATCCGCGCGGTCGAGGACATGACGAGGATGGGGCTCGATCTCGACGCCGCAGCGATGCTGGTCATCCAGTCGGATGAGCCGGCCGGCCACGCCGCAACCGAGTGTGCCTTGATCGCCGAAATTTGCGTTCGGCACGGAGCCACCGAGGTCTATCACACCGACGACCCGGACGAGAGCGAGGCGTTCGTGGCAGCCCGCCGCAGCGCCATTCCCGCGGTCGAGCGAACCGGAACCCTACTGCTTGAAGACGTCGGCGTCCCGCTGCCCGAGCTTGGCAACTTGGTCGGTGGCATCGCCGACATTGCGCGGGAGCGCGACGTGACCATTGCTGTCATCGCTCATGCGGGTGATGGCAACACCCACCCGCTGATCGTCTTCGACCCGGCGGACCAGGACATGGTCGACCGCGCGCATGGGGCTTACGGAGAGGTCATGGACCTTGCCATCAGGTTGGGCGGCACCATCACAGGCGAGCACGGCGTGGGTCGACTCAAGCGCCCCTGGCTCGCGAACTACCTCGGCCCAGACGCGCTGGCCCTCAACCGACGCATCAAGGATGCACTTGATCCGCAAGGCATCCTGAATCCCGGGGCGATCTTCCACGTCCCCCAGTCGAACTAGTGCTCGCGCGTGGTCAAGATTGGGCGAACACCCGTCCCGGTGAGCTGGGTGCACGAAGAGCCGCGGCCGTGGTCAGCAGCTGACTGAGGCCGCGGGAGCCTGGCATCAGTACCGGAGGGCGCGGCCCTTCGACCAACCGAACCAACGATCGATCGCCACGTGGACCGTCACGAGCGGGCTCTCCCTGGCGGGGTAGTCCTTGCCGAGGAAGTGCTTCGAGAGTCGATCGATGTCGGCGAGTCCCTTGTCAGGCTTGATCGACACAACGCGCCCTTGGACAGAAAGGTGCGTGCCGAAGTCATCCGCTGCAAGCGCAGTCAGGGACACGTGGCCATGGTCTCGCAAGTGTTTCAGGCGGGCGCGGTCTGCATTCATGCACAGCATGAGGAGCCCATCGTCCTCGATGAGGTACCAGGTCGCTACCGATACGGGGCGGCCGGTCGCCGTGACGGTCGCCATGACGGCCGGGTTGGGCCTGCGGAGAAAGGCGAGGGCGGCTTCTGGCAACGGAGCGTCGGGCATGCCGCCATCGTCCCAGCACCGGGTCCCGGGCGGCGGAACGTGCGCGTCGCCGTCTCGGTTCTCGCGGGTACGCCGACGGCACAGGGAGCCGGGTCGAGTGGACTGCCAACTCAGGGCACGTGGACGCCATCGAGCGTTCACTGACGGTTGACACCGGGCGCGCCCACTACTAATTTCGGCATGCGACACGATGATTCCATCATACAGAATGACAACGGGGTAGTGGGCAATGGTGAAAATCGGTGACCTGATGGTCTCGGAGGCCCTCGCGGCCTTCGTCGAGACGGAGGCGCTTCCCGGCACGAAGCTCACCGCGGCTGAGTTCTGGCAGGGTGCTTCCGCGATGATCCGGGACTTCACGCCGCGGATCCAGGAGGCGCTTGCGCGTCGCACAGAACTTCAGCTGGCCATCGACAGCTGGCACGCCAACTCGGACGCACTGGCCGATGGTGACGCATACGAGAGGTTTCTTCGCGAGATCGGCTACCTCGTCCAGGAGCCTGAGACGTTCGCGATCGCGACCGAAGGCGTGGACCGTGAGATCTCCTCCATCAGCGGCCCGCAGCTCGTTGTTCCCCTGTCCAACGCGCGCTTCGCCGTCAACGCTGCCAACGCCCGCTGGGGCTCGATGTACGACGCGTCCTACGGCTCAGACGTCATCGATGAGGATGGTGATCGTGGTCGCGGAAGCCTCTACAATCCCGTACGYGGTGCCGAAGTGATACGCCGGGGGCGGACATTCCTCGACGACCACGTCCCTCTGCTGAGCGCGTCGCACGCCGACGTCACTCGTTACGCGGTCGTCGAGGGAGCGTTGAGTGCGTCAATCGGAGTGGACGCCGCCGTCGTCGGACTGGCCGACCCCGGCCAGCTCGCAGGGTTCCAGGGCCCTCCCGAGGCGCCCACCAGCATCCTCCTGCGTCATCACGGCCTGCACCTCGAGATCCAGCTCGATCCCGAGCACCCGGTAGGGCGCACCGACCGCGCGAACGTGTCGGACATCGTCCTCGAGTCCGCCATCACCACGATCATGGATCTCGAGGACTCGGTCGCCGCCGTCGACGCGGAGGACAAGGTCCATTGCTACCGCAACTGGCTTCACCTCATGCAGGGGCGGCTCGAGGCCATCGTCGAGAAGGGCGACCGAACCTTCGTGCGCACGATGGCGGAGGATCGCACGTACAGCAAACCGGCCGACGGGGAGGTCACCCTCCCGGGACGCTCGCTCCTCCTGGTGCGTCAGGTCGGTCATCTCATGAGCTCAGACGCGATCGTCGATGCGGATGGCCGGCCGGTGCCCGAGGGAATCATCGACGCGCTGGTGACCGCGCTCGGCAGCCTCCACGACTTGCAGGGCCCCGGCGCCGGGCGTAACTCACGAGCCGGAAAGATGTACGTGGTCAAGCCCAAGCTGCACGGCCCCGACGAGGTCGCCCTGGCGTGCGACATCTTGGCACGGGCAGAAGTGGTAGTCGGCCTACCTCCGCTCACCATGAAGATCGGCATCATGGACGAGGAGCGCCGCACATCCGCAAACCTGAAAGCCTGCATCAAGGAGGCGCGCGACCGCATCGCGTTCATCAACACCGGGTTCCTCGATCGCACAGGCGACGAGATCCACACGTCCATCGAAGCCGGGCCGGTCGCGCGAAAGGGCGACATGAAGGCGCAGACTTGGATCAAGGCCTACGAAGATTCAAATGTCGACATTGCCCTCGAGTGCGGGTTCCAGGGTCGGGCACAGATTGGCAAGGGCATGTGGGCGGCGCCAGACAACATGGCCCAGATGCTGGGGGAGAAGCGACAGCACCCCGAGGCGGGAGCAAGCTGCGCCTGGGTGCCGTCGCCAACCGCGGCCACCTTGCATGCGATCCACTACCACGAAGTCGACGTCGCGGCCCGGCAGGCTGAGCTCGCCGGCCGGCGGCGGTCCACGGTGCGCGAGCTGCTCACCCTGCCATTGCAGGACCCGGCCGAATGGACCGAGGATGATCGTCGACACGAGCTCGACAACAACGTGCAGAGCACACTCGGGTACGTCGTTCGGTGGATCGATGCCGGCGTCGGATGTTCGAAGGTTCCAGACCTGTCCGGCACGCCGCTGATGGAGGACCGCGCCACGTGCCGAATCAGTTCGCAGCACGTGGCCAACTGGCTTCTTCACGGAGTGATCTCGTCAGAAGACGTTGAGGACTCCCTGCGACGGATGGCCGTGATCGTCGACGGGCAGAACGCCGTCGACCCGAAATACCGGCCGATGGCACCGGGCTATGACGGCGAAGCGTTCCTTGCGGCGCGGGACCTCCTCCTGGAAGGACGTGAACAGCCGTCCGGCTACACCGAGCCGATCCTGCACCGTCGTCGACTCGCCCGGAAACGTGCTGAGCTGAGTTCCCGATGATCGAGCGTGGCACCTCGGGCGACCTCGGGACTCGATGTGTGGCTCGGCTGCGCCGAGATCGGCCAGTATGGCGCTCGGCCTAATCGCGGCGACCAGCGGGAGGAGCTTTGAGCGTGCTCTGACCAGCCTGCCGGGGCACGAACGGCCCTCGAGTTGCGTCATGCGGTAACACTCGACCATATAGTGTCACGTTATGAAAACGCAGCGTGGCGCCAGCCCTGGAAATGGCGTGCAGTCCCTGCATCGCGCGCTGGACCTGATGGAGGCGATTTTCGGGAGTGGCCCCATGACCCTGCGCGACGTTGCGTCGCGAGCGGACCTGGCGGAGCCAACGACTCATCGGCTGCTCAACACCATGGTCGATCGCGGATTCGTTCGGCGACTCCCGGACCGTCGCTACGGTCTGGGCGCGCGGTTGATTCCGATGGGAAGCAGTGCAAGCCGGCAGATCGCCGGGGACGCGACCATCGTGCTGGGGCGTGTCGAGGCGGAGCTCGGTGAGACCGTCAACCTCGCGGTGTTGTCTGGCGTGCAGGCCGAGTACGTCGCGCAGGTGCCCTCGAGTCACGCCATGCGAATGTTCACCGAGGTGGGCGCACGGGTCCCGCTTCATTGCACTGGCGTGGGGAAGGCGCTGCTGGCGCAGTTGGAACCATCTGCCGCGTTGAAGCTTGTGGAACGGCTCAACCTCGAGCGACGAACAGAGCACACCCTTGTCGACCGTGACGAGCTGACGCGGGACCTGGATCGCATTCGGGCCCGGGGCTACGCGTTGGACGAGCAGGAGCAGGAGCTTGGTGTGCGGTGCGCCGCGGTCGCGTTTCCTCACCCTGGATTCGGGTCAGGCGCCATTTCGGTCTCGGGCCCCGTGACCCGCATGACGGACGGTCTCGTGGCCAAGGCCGTGGAAGTACTCAAGGCATCGGTCGACGACCTCATCCGGATCAGCAGTTCGGCCACCGGAGCTTGACCACCTCGGTTCCAAGGGTCGAGTGGGCCGGAGCCGGCGTTTCGTTCAATTCTCGCATGATTGGATACAAATCCGACCCCAGTTCGTGATCGCTGTCGGTCCAACTGAGGGGGCGCGATCGAGCGTCGATGACACTCGGCCGGACATTCGGGGGGTGCCCTGGGGACCGCGGCCACGTGGGCTTTCGGCGTCGATCAACGGCCTGGTTTACCCTCCGTGCCTCGGTTCGAGGCCTTCGTGCCTGCTGTCTGCACGATGGCGAACGGTTGCGGCTAGGGCACATTCACGCCCATCGTGCTGCCTGTCACGGCCGGAGTTCCGTTTCACGTCTCACATGCCCGGTCGCTGTGGCCGTCTGCTGCGCTGACCATCTGTCGAGCATCGACACCGGCCCACTTGGCTATGGACGAGGTATTGACGAGCCGTGCGACGCTCGCTACGGTTTCGACGAGCAGAATATACATTTCACTATTCGGATGGAAGGCCACGGGAATGAAGATGAGCCACAGGCAGGGGTCGAGGTTGGGGCTGGCGTGTGCCGTTGTTGCCGTGCTGGCTCTGTCGGCGTGTGCGTCGACTGGCAGTGCAGACAGCCCCGGCGCAGGCGGTAGCAGCAAGGGCGGGCCGATCAAGATCGGTGCGGCGGTGGGKCTGACGGGCATCCTGAAGGACTATGACGGGC
>NZ_JBFUCW010000037.1:0-32473 GCF_056405035.1 Pedococcus sp. P2_A3
CAGCGGGTCGTGGTCCACAGTCCTTAACCAATCGGTTTATTAACTGATGCGGAAACTATCAACCCGGGGAAGGGCGGCTGTCAAGGGGCGCCGCGGGTGCCGCTCAGAAGGACTTCGGCACGGCCGTGCGCAGGAGCTGCAGGGCCGCCGGGGAGAAGAGCTGGAGCGGGAGGGTCAGGTTGCCCAGGGGGCGACCCTTGCGGGTGCGGAGCTCGACGGTGCGCGCCCGCAGCCGGTGCGCCTCGTACTCGGACCAGTGCACCCTCAGGGCGCCGTGGACCATCGTCAGGACGAGGCCGTCCTCGTCGGCGCGGGCCCGCAGGGCGTGCCCGACGGGGTAGGCGCGCCGCAGGGCTGCACCCGAGCGCTGCATGGCGTTGAGCGCGAACGCGACCGGTACACAGCAGGCCGCCGTCACCGCGAGAGTCGTGACCGGTCTGGCGAGGAAGACCGTCGTGGCGAAGAGGAGGATCGGCAGGGCGACCACGATGCCGAGCTCGCCCGAGCGCAGGTAGGACCGCCGTCGGGCCTCCACCAGGTCGTCCTGCATCCGCTCGGTGAGGGCCACCGACAGCGGCAGGTCCAGGGGTTCGTCCGTCGCGGGCTGCTCCGGCGGCGCGGCCCCATGGCCCTCGAGGAAGGCGGCGTCATCGTCGGTGAGCAGGGCGGTCGGGACGATGGCGCCGACGGCTCGCCCGTGCACCATCGTCACGCTGCCGATGCGCTGCACCGACGTGGCCGAACCGCGGGGGAGCCAGACCTCGTCGGTGTCACGGATGACGAGGTCGCCGGCGGGGGTGTGCCCGACGTGGATGACCTGTCCGGTGGGGAGCCGCCGGGACAGGTTCCTCGTGAGCCTGATCCACCACCACGCGACCCGGCCGAGGAGGAGCGCCCCCGTGACGAGCACGGCGCCGATCAGGTGGTGCCAGAGCAGCAGGACGACGGCACCGGCTCCGACGTACCTGAAGATCTCGGGGCCGCGGAGCGTCTGCAGGTTGTGGCGCCACAGGTCGGTGACCATGCGGCGCCGCATGGTGGCGTCGACGGTCAGGCTGTGGGGCTGAGGCACCCCGGGAGTCTAGACAAGCCGGCATTGACCCGAGGGGCAGATCGGACGAGTCGGGGCATCGCTCAGTCGAGCGGGCCACCGGCCACGTAGATGACCTGGCCGGACACGAACCCCGCCTCCTCGGAGCACAGGAACGAGATCGTCGCCGCGATGTCCTCGGGCTGGCCGACCCGCTGCACCGGGATCTGCGCGGCCGAGTGCTTGATGAAGTCCTCGAAGGACACCCCGATGCGCTCGGCCGTCGCCGCCGTCATGTCGGTCTGGATGAACCCCGGCGCGACGGCGTTGGCGGTCACGCCGAAGCGGCCCAGCTCGATGGCGAGGGTCTTGGTGAACCCCTGGAGCCCGGCCTTGGCGGCCGAGTAGTTGGCCTGGCCACGGTTGCCCTGGGCCGAGGACGAGGAGAGGTTCACGATCCGCCCGTACTTCTCGGCCGACATGTGCGCCTGGACTGCGCGGGTCATGAGGAACGCCCCGCGCAGGTGGACGCCGATGACCGCGTCCCAGTCCTCCTCGGTCATCTTGAAGAGCAGGTTGTCGCGGATGATGCCGGCGTTGTTGACGAGGATCGTGGGTGCTCCGAGCTCGTCGGCGACGCGGGCGACGGCGGCCTCGACCTGGTCGGCCTTGCTCACGTCCACGCCCACGGCGAGCGCGCGGCCCCCGGCGGAGGCGATCGCGTCCACCGTGCCGGCGCAGGACGCCTCGTCGAGGTCCAGGACGGCCACGGCGTTCCCGTCGCGGGCGAGGCGCAGCGCGGTGGCGGCTCCGATGCCTCGGGCTGCTCCGGTGACGACGGCGACGCGCTGGGTGCTCATGAGGGCTCCTGGGTGGCTCTGGTGGCTCTGGGTGGCTCTGGTGGCTCTGGGTTGCTCTAGGTGGTGAGAGGTGGCTCTGAGTGGCTCTGAGTGGCGAGGGGTGGCTCTGGGGGACTGCTGGAGGACTTCTGGAGGACTGCTGGGGGGAGACGGTCTGCGGAGAGTGTACTAAGCGCCCGCTTAGTGCGGTGGCCGGGCGTCTGGCGTGACAGAGCGGGCCGGTCAGGCACAATGAGAGCCGCTCGGGGCCGCTGATGTCCTCACCGCGCCGCTGCTCCGCCCGGCCCGGACCCCTACGACGAAGGCAGTACATGGAAATCTGGCCCGGCAAGTCCTACCCCCTCGGCGCCACGTACGACGGCACCGGGGTGAACTTCGCGCTCTTCTCCGAGGTGGCGCAGAAGGTCGAGCTCTGCCTCATCGACGACGAGGGCGCCGAGACCCGCGTCGAGCTGCCCGAGGTCGACGGCTTCGTGTGGCACGCCTACCTGCCCGGCGTGCAGCCCGGCCAGCGGTACGGCTACCGCGTGCACGGGCCCTACAACCCCGCCGAGGGTCACCGGTGCAACCCCCACAAGCTCCTGCTCGACCCGTACGCCAAGGCGATCGACGGCCAGCCCGACGGCGACCAGTCCCTGTTCTCGTACGACTTCAACTCACCCAGTGAGGACCCGGCCAGGGCCAACGTCGAGGACAGCCTCGGCCACACGATGCTCTCCGTCGTCATCAACCCGTTCTTCGACTGGGGCCAGGACCGCCTCCCGCGGCACGAGTACCACAACAGCGTCATCTACGAAGCCCACGTCAAGGGCCTCACCGAGACCCATCCCGACATCCCCGAGGACATCCGCGGCACCTACGCCGGCATCGCCCACCCGGTGATCATCGAGCACCTCAAGGGGCTCGGCATCACCGCGATCGAGCTGATGCCGGTGCACCAGTTCGTCAACGACTTCACCCTGCGCGACAAGGGTCTGTCGAACTACTGGGGCTACAACACGATCGGGTTCCTCGCCCCGCACAACGGCTACGCGGCATACGGCACGCGCGGCGAGCAGGTGGCCGAGTTCAAGGGCATGGTCAAGGCGCTCCACGAGGCGGGCATCGAGGTCATCCTCGACGTGGTCTACAACCACACCGCCGAGGGCAACCAGCTCGGGCCCACCATCTGCTTCCGCGGGATCGACAACGCGGCCTACTACCGGCTCGTCGACGACGACAAGGCGCACTACTACGACACGACCGGCACCGGGAACAGCCTGCTCATGCGTCACCCGCACGTGCTGCAGCTGATCATGGACTCGCTGCGCTACTGGGTGACCGAGATGCACGTCGACGGCTTCCGTTTCGACCTCGCAGCGACGCTGGCCCGCCAGTTCCACGAGGTCGACAAGCTCTCGGCCTTCTTCGACCTCGTCCAGCAGGACCCGGTGGTGAGCCAGGTCAAGCTCATCGCGGAGCCCTGGGACGTCGGCGACGGTGGCTACCAGGTCGGCAACTTCCCGCCGCTGTGGACCGAGTGGAACGGCAAGTACCGCGACACGGTCCGCGACTTCTGGCGTGGCGAGAGCGCGACCCTCGGCGAGTTCGCGTCCCGCATCACCGGGTCGAGCGACCTCTACGAGCACAGCGGTCGCAAGCCGATCGCCTCGATCAACTTCGTGACCGCCCACGACGGCTTCACGTTGCGAGACCTGGTGTCCTACAACGAGAAGCACAACGACGCCAACGGTGAGGACGGCAAGGACGGCGAGAGCCACAACCGTTCGTGGAACTGTGGCGTCGAGGGTCCGTCGAAGGACAAGCGGGTCAATGCCCTGCGACTGCGCCAGCAGCGCAACATGCTGGCGACGCTCCTGCTCTCCCAAGGGGTGCCGATGCTGCTGCACGGCGACGAGCTCGGGCGCAGCCAGGGGGGCAACAACAACGGCTACTGCCAGGACAACGAGATCTCGTGGATCGACTGGGACCTCGACCAGGACCAGCTCGACCTCATCTCGTTCACCCAGCGGCTCGTCGAGCTGCGTCGTGACCACCCGGTCTTCCGGCGCCGCCGGTTCTTCGCCGGGTCGGCTGACCACGGTGGCGAGAGCGCCGTGGGTGACATCGCGTGGTTCGAGCCCGGTGGCAACCACATGGGCGAGGAGTCCTGGGCCAACGGCTACGCGCGGTCGATGATGGTCTTCCTCAACGGCCAGACCATCCCGGAGCCAGACACCCGTGGCCAGCAGACGCTCGACGACCACTTCCTCGTCATCTTCAACGGCCACCACGACGCCCTGCCGTTCGTCCTCCCGGGCATCGAGTACGGCGAGCGGTGGGTCACCGAGCTCGACACCTCCGCCCAGGAGGTCGAGGCGAAGGAGTACAAGCCCGACGCCAAGGTCAAGGCCCACGGCCGCAGCGTCGTGGTGCTCCGCTGTCCGCGCGCGCTTCCCTCGGGATCGCCCGCGGGAGCCGCTGCCGCCCGGCGATGAGCTCGTCCACGGGCCCGGGTCAGGCCGGTATGCCGCGGGGCACAGCGCCGCACCGGCCGGCCGCCGGGCGCGTGGTCCCGACCGCGACGTACCGGCTGCAGATCCAGCCCGCCTTCACGTTCGCCGACGCAGCCCAGCAAGCGGATTACCTTGCTGCACTAGGGGTTTCGCACGCCTACCTGTCGCCGATCCTGGCCCCGGCGCCGGGCTCGGTGCACGGTTACGACGTGGTGAGCCACGAGTTCCTCAACGAGGAGGCGGGGGGCGCCGAGGGTTTCGACCTGCTGTCGGGAGCCCTGCGGGCGGCTGGGCTGGGGGCCGTCGTCGACGTGGTGCCCAACCACATGACGACGCCGACTCCGGCCTCACTCAACCACCCGTGGTGGTCCCTGCTCCGTGACGGCCGCGACTCCGACCACGCGCACTGGTTCGACGTCGACTGGGACGCCGAGGACGGACGCGTGCTGGTCCCGGTGCTGGGCCAGTCGCTGGAGGCCGCTCTGGACGCCGGGGAGCTGTCGGTGGAGGGCGGCGGTGGACCCCACGGCGACGAGACCGTGCTGCGCTACTTCGACCACGTGTTCCCCGTGCGAGCCGGCACCGAGTCCCTCGGCCTGGCCGACCTCGTCGCGGCGCAGCACTACCGGCTCTGCGACTGGCGTGCGGGCGCGAGCTGGCTCAACTACCGGCGGTTCTTCGATGTGACGACCCTGGCCGCCGTCCGGGTCGAGGACCCCGATGTCTTCCACCACACCCACCGGCTCCTGCTCGAGGAGTTCGCAGCGGGCACCATCGACGGCTTCCGGATCGACCACCCCGACGGGCTCGCCGACCCCGGTGGCTACCTGGCTCGGCTCGCCGACGCCACGGGGGACGCCTGGGTGGTGGCCGAGAAGATCCTCGAGGGCCACGAACAGCTGCCCGACGACTGGCGCTGCGCGGGCACGACGGGCTACGACACGCTCCTGCGCGTGCAACAGGTCTTCGTCGACCCCGCGGCCGAGCAACCGCTGACCGACCTGCTGACCGAGCTCGTGGGTGCCGAACAGCAGCTCGACGAGCTGGTGCAGACCGCCAAGGAGCAGGTCGTCGCGCAGGTCCAGGAAGCCGAGGTCAACCGCCTCATGCGGCTGCTGGCCAGGATCGTGCCCGACGAGGACCAGGCCTCCCTGCGCCGTGGGCTGAGCGCTCTCCTCGTGGCGATGGACCGCTACCGCGCCTACCTCGTCCCCGGCCAGCCCGAGGACCACGACCAGCTGCAGGTGCTCGCCCACGCCGAGGCCCGGGCAGCAGCGCACGTCTCGGACGCTGACCAGGACGGCGTCGGGATCGTCGCCCTGTTGGCAGAGGGCACTCCTCTCGACGAGCTCGACGAGGCGGCCGAGGTTGCCCATCGCGAGTTCATGGTGCGGTTCCAGCAGACCTGTGGACCCGTGATGGCCAAGGGCATCGAGGACACCGCCTTCTACCGCTACGCCCGGCTGACCGGTCTCAACGAGGTCGGCGGGGACCCGGCACACCTGGGGCTCGACCCCGAGGAGCTGCACCACTTCGCCGCCCGTCAGCTCGCGACCTGGCCGACCACGATGACGACGCTGTCCACCCACGACACCAAGCGGTCCGAGGACGTGCGCGCCCGGCTCTCGGTGGTCGCCGAGCTGCCGGGGGAGTGGGCGGCGTGGGTGCGGTCGACCCGAGCGCTCGCGGCTCCGCACCGCGGTGGCCGGCTCGACCCCGCCACCGAGTACCTCCTCCTCCAGACCGCCGTCGGCGCCTGGCCGATCGACACCGACCGGCTGCAGGCCTACGCCACCAAGGCGGTTCGCGAGGCGAAGCAGCACACCACCTGGACCGACCCTGACGCCGGCTATGAGTCCGACGTGGCCGCCTTCGTGCAGGCCCTGACCACCGAGCCCGCTCTCGTCGCGCAGGTGGACTCGTGGGTCGGGCGGACCGCGGCGGCCACCCGCGAGACACTCCTCGGCCAGAAGCAGCTCCAGCTCGTGCTGCCCGGTGTGCCGGACGTCTACCAGGGCACCGAGCTCGTCGACCTGTCCCTCGTCGACCCCGACAACCGTCGCCCCGTCGACTACGCCAGCCGCCGTGCGCGGCTCGCACACCTCGACTCGGGAGCGCCTGCCCGCGACCTCGACGACGAGAAGCTGCTCATCACGTCACGGACCCTCCGGCTGCGCCGCGACCACCCCGGGTGGTTCACCGGCGAGCAGGCCACGTATGCCGCCGTCCCCAGCTCGAGCGCGCACGCACTGGCTGTGGGTCGGGGCGACACGAGCGGCATCCAGGTGGTGGCGGTGGTGACTCGCCTGGGCGAGCGACTGCGTGCCGACGGTGGTTGGGGCCCTGCGCGCCTCGACCTGCCCGAGGGCTCGTGGGTTGACCTGCTCACCGGCCGAGAGGCCACTGCCGGGGCTGACGGCGTCCTCCTCGCCGAGGTGCTCGAGGACCTTCCGGTTGCCCTGCTCGTGCGGCATGGCAGCCTAGAGCGCAAATGACGACAGAGCCGCCGTACCCGACGACAGAGCCACGATGACCACCCCACAGATGACGTCCCTGCCCGCGACGGAGCCGGCAGCCCGGGCGCTCCTTCCCGGGCCCGAGCTGACCGTGTGGGCGCCCGCGGCCCAGGAGGTGGAGATCGAGTGGTCGCTCGACGACGGCCCGGCCCAGCGGTCGGCGATGGAGCGCAAGGGCGACGGGTGGTGGCGGTGGGAGGCCCCCGCTGCTCCGTCGGGCACGGCGGCATACCCGTGTCTCGACTATGGCTTCCGCATCGACGGCGGCGACGTCACCCCCGACCCGCGCTCCGCGTGGCAGCCGCACGGCGTGCACGGCGAGAGCCGGTGGTTCGACACGAGCCGGCACCGGTGGCGCGACGCCACCTGGGCCGGACCGCAGCACGGTGACGGTGTCCTGGGTGCGGTCGTCTACGAGCTGCACGTGGGTACGTTCACCCCTGAGGGCACCCTCGACGCCGCGCAGCGCCGGTTGCACCACCTGGTCGACCTCGGGGTCGACGTCGTCGAGCTGATGCCGGTGGCCTCGTGGCCGGGACGGTGGAACTGGGGGTACGACGGCGTGGGTCCGTGGGCCGTCGACGACGAGTACGACGGTCCGGCGGCCCTGCAGCGCTTCGTCGACGCCTGCCACGCCCTCGGTCTCGGAGTGTGCCTGGACGTCGTCTACAACCACCTCGGCCCGGTGGGCAACTACCTGACCAGGTTCGGGCCATACTTCACCGACTCGCACACCACGCCGTGGGGCCGCGGGTTCAACCTCGACGGGCCCGACAGCCTCCACGTGCGGCGCTGGATCGTCGACAACGCGCTGCGGTGGTTCGCGGACTTCCACGTCGACGCCCTGCGGCTCGACGCCGTCCATGAGCTCAAGGACAACTCCCACCGGCACCTGCTCGCCCAGCTGTCCGACGAGGTGGCCGAGCTGAGCGCGCGCCTCGGCCGCCCCCTCGACCTCATCGCCGAGAGCGACCTCAACGACTCCCGCACGGTCCTGCCCACGGCCGAAGGCGGGCAGGGCATGGACGCGCAGTGGGACGACGACATTCACCACGCGCTGCACGTGACGCTGACGGGCGAGACGCAGGGCTACTACGGCGACTTCGCCGGGCACTGCCCGGCGATGCCCGAAGGTGGCCCGCTGGCCGTGCTGGCGAAGACCCTGACCGGCGTCTTCCTCCACGACGGGACCTGGTCGAGCTTCCGTGGGTCGAACTGGGGTGCCCCCGTGGACCGTCACACGGTCGACGGCCGGCGGTTCCTCGCCTACCTCCAGACCCACGACCAGGTGGGCAACCGCGCCGGGGGCGACCGCATCTCGGCGATCGTGACCCCGGGGCGCCAGGCCATCGGCGCAGCGCTGTACCTCACCGGCCCCTTCACCCCGATGGTGTTCATGGGGGAGGAGTGGGCGGCCACGACCCCGTTCCAGTTCTTCACCGACTTCGACGAGCCCGCCATGATGCAGGCCGTCACCGAGGGTCGCCGGCGCGAGTTCGAGGCGCACGGCTGGGCCGCCGAGGACGTCCCCGACCCGCAGGACGAGCAGACCTACCGGCGCTCCCAGCTCGACTGGGCCGAGCTCCACGAGGGGCCGCACGCCCGCATGTTCTCGTGGTACCGAGCCCTGATCGCGTTGCGCCGCAGCACGTTCGACCTCGGCAACGGCAGTCTCGAGTCAGTGGCGGTCGACTTCGACGAGGGTGACGGGTGGTTCGTCATGCGCCGTGGCGCCCACCGCGTGGTCGCGAACCTCGCCCAGTCGCGCTGGACCGTCCCCCTGGACGGCGAACCCGAGAGCGTCGTGCTCGCGTGGGAGCCCGAGCAGACCCGCCTGCGTGGACACGGCGTGCACCTGCCGCCGTTCACCGCTGCGGTCGTGCGGATGGGTCACTCGACCGCGAGGTCGTAGGTCACCAGGTCGGTCTGCACCGCGAGCCGGTCGTAGGTGGACCGCGCGCGGCTGTTGGAGGCTCGGGTGATCCAGCGGACGGTGCTCCAGCCGCGGTCGAGGGCCCGTCGCCGGACCCCGGCCAGGAGCGCATCGACGGCACCGGTGCCGCGCTGCTCCGGCGCCACGAAGAGGTCGTCGAGGAACCCGGCCACCGACCCTTGGAGGGGTCGGACGAAGGGCCGCAGGTGAGCGAAACCCACCGGTTCCGAGCCGGGAGCCGCCCGGACGACCAGGCACTCGAGCTCGTGGGCAGGGTCGGTCAGCCAGCCCCAGACGACGGCACTCACCTCGTCGGGGCGGGTGGACTCGTAGAAGTCGAGGTAGCCGCGGTGGAGGTGCGACCAGGCCTGGTGGTCCTCGACCCGCAGGTCGTCGACGACCCATCGCCCCGGATCGCGGGCCACGGGGCCGGCGGCCACGATCAGGACTCCTTGACGCGGACCATGCCCTCCTGGGCGACGGTCGCGACGAGGGTGCCGTCGGCCGCGAACATGCGACCGATCCCGAGCCCGCGTCCGCCGGAGGCCGAGGGCGACTCCTGGCTGTAGAGGACCCACTCGTCGGCCTGCACCGGACGGTGGAACCACATGGCGTGGTCGAGGCTGGCCGGACGCAGCCGAGGGTCGGTCCAGGTCAGCCCGTGCCTGCGGATGACCGGCTCGAGGAGGGTGTAGTCGGAGGCGTAGGCCAGCACGGCGGCGTGGATCAGCGGGTCGTCGGGCAACCGACCCAGGGCCCTCATCCACACGCTCTGGCGCGCGGTCAGCTCGGGACCCGGCGCGACGAAGAGGCTGTTCTCGACGTGACGGTGCTCGATCGGTCGCTTGAGCAGGTGCCGGGCACCCGGGTGGTCGATGCCGCCGAACTCGTCGGCCAACGAGCGGAGCTGGTCGGGGCCGGGGACGTCGGGCATCGGGTCCTGGTGGTCGAGACCGCCGGAGGCCTCCTGGAACGACGTGATCATCGACAGGATCGGCACGCCGTCCTGGATCGCGTGCACGCGCCGCGTGGAGAACGAGTTGCCGTCGCGCATCCGTTCGACGGCGAAGCGGATGGGTTGGGTGTCGTCGCCGGGACGCATGAAGTAGCCGTGCAGGGAGTGGATGCTGCGCGGACCGTCACCGTCGTCGACGTCCCGCATCGTCCGGCCCGCCGCGATCACGCACTGTGCCAGCACCTGGCCGCCGAAGACGCGGCCGTGGGGCATCTTCTGGCTGCGGCCGAGGAAGACGGTGGCCCCCGACTCGCCGAAGTCGGCGCGGTCGCCGACACCCTCGACGGTGATCCTGGCCGTCCCCAGCTCCTCGAGGTCGAGGGTGTCGAGGAGGTCGGTCAGCGGGTCGAAGTCAGCGTCGGAGCCGGCGTCGAAGTCGGGGATGATCTGGTCGCTCACGCCTCGACCCTAGCGGGAGCGGTGACCCGCTCACGCAGCAGTTCGACGGCCCTGCGGGCAGCCGGGTGGTGCTCCACGGACGCCTTCACGGCGACGTAGACGTGGCGCACCGGAGTGGGTGCCACCACCGGGATCGCGACGACGCCGTGGGGGAGGCGAGTGGCCCCGAGCGCGGGCAGGACGGTCACGCCGACGCCGGCCGCCACGAAGGAGATGGCCGTGGGGTAGTCGTGGGTCTCGATGCGGAAGTCCGGGCTGAAGCCGGCCTCCGCGCAGGCGTCGAGGATCACCTGGCGGCAGAAGCCCCGGTTGAAGTCGTTGTCCACCCACTGCTCGCCCGCCAGGGCGCCGAGGGAGACCGTCTCGGCGCCCGCCAGCGGATGGTCGGTCGGCACGACCACGGCATACGGGTCGTCGAGCAGGTGGTGCACCCGGGACTGGCCGCGGCCCCCTCGCAGGTGCTCGTCGGGGCCCCCGACGAAGATCTCGAGGTCGGGGTCGGGGTGCTCGTCCCCGAGCAGCTCGATGAGCCTCAGGTCGAGGCGCAGCTCGGGGAACTCCTGCATCAGCGCGGCGACGACAGGGGGGATCCACGCGGCCCCGGCCGAGGCGAAGTAGCTGATCGACAGGCGTCCCACCCGACCGGCCCGCAGGTCACCGACCACGCCCTCCACACCGCTGAGCGACGCCAGGACCCGCCCGGCCTCGTCGGCGAGGGTCCGGCCGGCCGCGGTCGGCTCGATGCCCCGCCCCTTGCGCTCGATGAGGAGCAGGCCGGTCTCGCGCTGCAGGGTGGCGAGGTGCTGGCTCACCGCCGACGGCGTGTACCCGAGCGTGGTGGCTGCCGCCCCGACCGATCCGGTGGCGACGACGGTGCGCAGGACGCGGAGTCGATGGACGTCGAGCATGCGACGACCATACAGTTCTGCTTAACGGAAGTGAAGGAACCTTCGCTTGTGCTATCTGGTCGGCTCGCTCGACCATGGAGTGGTGACCACCGCCGTGACCAGTCCAGCTCTCGAGCCGCGCGACACCGCCGACCCCACGTCGGCGAGGTGGCTGACCAGCCCGACCACGAAGGCGGCACTGGCCGCCCTGGTCACCATCGTGCTCTGGGCGTCGGCCTTCGTCGTCATCCGCAGCAGCGGGGCCCACCTGTCGCCGGGGCCGATGGCGCTCGCCCGGGTCGGGGTGGCCACCGTCGTGCTGACGCCGTTCGTGCTGCTGGGCCGTCGCCGGGCCGCCGGGCCACTCCTGCCCCGTGGCTGGCGCGCCACGCTGCCGGTCGTCGGCTACGGCGCGCTGTGGTTCGCCGGGTACAACGTCGCGCTCAACGCCGCCGAGCGGCACGTCGACGCCGGGACCGCGGCCCTGCTGGTCAACGTGGCACCCGTCCTGATCGCCCTCGGCGGTGGGGTCTTCCTGCGCGAGGGCTTCTCGCGGCCGGTCTTCGTGGGCTGCGGCATCGCCTTCGCCGGGGTCGGGCTGATGGCCTCGGACTCGGGTGGTCGGCGTGATGGCGCGGGCGTCGTGTTCGCGCTCGTGGCCGCGGTGCTCTACGCCTCGTCGGTGCTCCTGCAGAAGGTCACGCTGCGGAGCACGGACGCATTGCGGGCCACCTGGCTGGGGTGTGTGGTCGGGACGGTCGTGACCCTGCCGTTCGCCGCCGACCTCGTGCACGAGGCCCAGGGTGCTCCCGCGTCGGCCCTGCTGGGAGCGGCCTACCTCGGCGCGTTCCCGACGGCCGTCGCCTTCACCACGTGGGCCTACGCACTGCGCCGTATGCCGGCGGGGCGCCTCGGCCCGCTCGGTTACCTGGTGACCGTGCTCTCCGTGCTGATGTCCTGGGCCTTCCTGGCGGAGGTGCCCAGCACCCTCGCCCTCGTCGGTGGCGCGGTCTGCCTGGTCGGCGTGGTGGTCAGTCGCAGGCGCACGGCCTCACGCGACGAGGGGTGAGGCGCCCTGTCTCGACGGCCGCGCCGACTGCGCGTCCTCCCACGCGAGGGCCAGGCGCTCGACCGCCTCATCCACCACCTCTGGCGCATGGCCGGTGAACGGCAGGCGCAGGAACCGCTCCATGCCACCCTCCACCGCGAACTGCGACCCCGGGGCGAGCACCAGGCCGCGCTGGTCGGCGGCTGCGCAGAGTGGAGTCGAGAGCGCCTCAGGCAGCTCCACCCACAGGCAGAGGCCTCCTTCGGGCAGGCGGAACTTCCACTGCGGCAAGCGATTTCGCAGCGCTGTCACCACGGCGTCACGAGTGGACACGATCGCTGCGCGACGTTCGGCGAGGATCTCCTGCCGGTGGGTCAGGAGGTCGGCCAGCACGAGCTGCTCCAGCACGGGTGCGCCGAGGTCGAGGGTCAGCCGGGCCCCGACCAGGGCGGGCATCAGGTCGCGCGGGGCCCGGAGCCAGCCGACCCGGAGGCCGCCCCAGAACGACTTGCTCGCCCCGCCCAGGGTCACGGTGCGGGGGTGGTGGGCTGCCAGCGGTCGTGGCATCGGGAGGTCGGGGTCATGGGCGAGGTCGACGAGCGTCTCGTCGACGACGCCGACGGTGTGGGTCCCCGCCAGGGCGTCCGCGAGCTCCGCGCGCTGGCTGTCGGGCATGAGGGCGCCCGTGGGGTTGTGGAAGTCGGGGATCAGGTAGGCCGCCCTGGGGGCGGTCTGGCGCAACGCCGCCTCGGCCGCCCCGATGTCCCAGCCGTCGCGGTCGAGCGGCAGCCCCACGGTGCGGGCGCCGGACCGCCGAAGGGTGTCGATGGCGTTGGGGTAGGTCGGGCTCTCGAGCAGCACCCGGTCGCCGGGGGAGAGCAGCGCGCGAGCGGTCACCGCGAGGCCGGCCAGGGCGCCGCTGGTCACCATGACCTGGTCGGGAGTCGTGGCCAGCCCGCGCTCGGTGAACCGTTGGGCCAAGGCCTCCCGCAGCGACATCAGGCCGAGGGGGTGGTAGCCCGTGCCGGCGAGGTAGCGCGGGAGCTCGGCCACGGCCCGTTCGTAGGCCGCGACCGTGCCCGGGGGAGCGCTCATGGAAGCACAGGTGAGGTCGATGACCCCTGCCTCGAGCTGCACCGACGACGGGTGCAGGGAGGTGGCCTGGCGGCGTCCGGCGGGATCGCCCGGGAGGGCCACCACGCTGCCGGACCCCTGGCGCGAGGTGAGGTAGCCGCGGTCGCGGAGCTCGGCATACGCGCGGGTCACGGTCGTGCGGCTCACCCCGAGGGCCGCGGTGAGGTCGCGCTCGCTGGGCAACCGGGTGCCGACCGGCACCCGTCCGTCGGCGACGAGCAGCCGGACCGCGTCGGCGAGCCCGCGGTAGGCCGGGGTGGTCGCGAGGGCGGCACCGAGCATGGGCACCAGACGCGACGCGGAGATGGCTCGGGGCGACATGCAGACCACTTTCTCACGATTGGCTATGGAAGAACAGGCCAATGAAGTCCAATCTTGCCACCATGACTCGCACGTCCCTTGCCTCCCTCACGCCACGACAGCAGCTGCGGGCCGGGCGCACCACCCGCCGGCTGGTGCAGCTCGCCGTGGGCCTGACCCTCTACGGGGTCTCGATGGGGATGATGGTCCGGTCCCGGCTCGGCCTCGACCCGTGGGACGTCTTCCACTACGGCATCGCCCAGCACCTGCCGGTCAGCTTCGGCACCGTGACGATCATCGTCGGGGTGGCCGTGCTGCTGCTGTGGATCCCGCTGCGCCAGTGGCCGGGACTGGGCACCATCGCCAACGTGGTCGTCATCGGGCTCGCCACCGACGCGACGCTCTCGCTGCTCGATCCGCCCGACGCCTTGGCCGCACGCATGCTGCTCCTCGTGGGCGGGATCGTGTTCAACGGCCTCGCGGGTGCGTTGTACATCGGGAGCCAGTTCGGACCGGGGCCGCGCGACGGCCTGATGACGGGGCTGGTGCGCCGCACGGGGCGCAGCTTCCGGCTGGTGCGCACCAGCATCGAGCTCACCGTGCTGGTCGTGGGGTGGCTGCTCGGCGGTGTGGTCGGGTTCGGCACCGTGCTCTATGCCGTGTTGATCGGCCCGGTCGTGCAGGTGTTCCTGCCGATCTTCACCGTGCCGCTGCCGGCGCCGGCGGTGGGGAGCCACCCCGAGACCTCAGGCGTCGAGCGCCAGGACGAACGGGAGCACCCCGCTGGCACCCGCGCGTCGCAGCGCGGCGGCAGCGACGGTGAGCGTCCACCGCGAGCTGGCGACGTCGTCGACCAGCAGGACGGGGCCGTCGAGGCCGCGCAGGCCTGACGCCTGCCCCGCGCCGACCTCGAGCCGGCCCCACACGCCGGCGAGCCGGAAGGCGCTGTTGCCCCCCGCCTCGCCGACCGGCCCGCCGTCGACGGGGTCGAGGGCGCCCAGCCACTGCATGCGCCCCATCTCGGCGATGCCCCGGCCCAGCGACTCCACGAGGAGTGGGCGGGTGCGCGACGGCACCATCGCGACGGCGACCGGGCGCTCGGCCCAACCCCAGTCGCGCAGGATCGGCACGCACGCGCGCAACAGCTCCGGTGGCGCCGCGGCGTCGGGGGCGCGCAGGAGCGACCGGAGCTGCTGACCCCACCCGAGGTCGGTGAGCCGGGCCACGGCGCGGCCGGTCTCCATCGCCTCGTCCGGACTGATCCTGCCGCGCACCGGAACCCCCAGCCGGTCCATGCCCGACGGCCACTGCGCCCTCGACTCCAGCTCGACCCCGGCCCGCTCGAGCCGGCCCCGGGCGGTCGTGACCGCGACGTCGGGGACGTCGATGGGAAACCAGACGCCGGCACACGAGTCGCATCGTCCGCACGCGGCGGCGGAGTCGTCGTCGAGGGACTCCTGGAGGAACGCCATCCGGCAACCGGTGGTCTTCTCGTAGGTCACCATGAGGTCCTGCTCGCGCACGCGGGCCGCGGTGACGCGCTCGTAGCGGTCTGCGTCGTAGGTCCACGGCTGCCCGGTGGAGGTCCAGCCGCCCGGCACGCGCTGGACGGCGCCATCGACGTCGAGCACCTTGAGCAGGAGCTCGAGCCGGGTGCGCCGGATGTCGACGATCGACTCCAGGGCCGCGGTCGACAGGGCCTTCGCCGAGCCGGCCAGCGCGGTCAGCACCGCGTCGGCCTGCTCCTGGCGGGGCATCGAGGCGGAGGCGAAGTAGGCCCAGATGTCCTTGTCCTCGGGGCCCGGCAGGAGGAGCACGTCGGCACGCTCGGTGGCGCGACCGGCACGGCCGACCTGCTGGTAGTAGGCCACCGGTGACGAGGGAGCACCGAGGTGGAGCACGAACCCGAGGTCGGGCTTGTCGAAGCCCATGCCCAGCGCCGACGTCGCCACCAGCGCCTTGACGTGGTTGTCGCGCAGCATCGCCTCGAGGCGCTCGCGGTCGGCCGGGTCGGTGCGCCCGGTGTAGGCCCGCACCTCGTGGCCCGCCTCGCGCAGGGCGACGGCGATGTCCTCGGCGGCCGACACGGTGAGGGTGTAGACGATGCCGCTGCCCGGGAGGGAGTCGAGGTGGGCGAGCAGCCAGGCCAGCCGCTGCTCGGGCGAGGTCAGGGCCATGACGCCCAGGCGGAGCGACTCCCGGGCCAGGCCGCCACGCAGGGTCAGCACGTCGTGGCCGCCGGCCCCGAGCTGCTCCACGACATCGGTCACGACGCGGGCGTTGGCGGTGGCGGTGGTCGCCAGCACCGGGGTGTCGGCGGGCAGCACGGTGAGCAGGTCGCGGATCCGGCGGTAGTCAGGGCGGAAGTCGTGGCCCCAGTCGGAGACGCAGTGGGCCTCGTCCACGACCAGGAGCCCGCATCGCCGCGCGAGGTCGGGCAGCTGCTCGTCGCGGAACCGCGGGTTGTTGAGTCGCTCGGGGCTGACCAGCAGGACGTCGACCTCGTCGGCGGCGAGGGCGGCCGAGACCTGACCCCACTCGTCGGCGTTGGCGGAGTTCATCGTCACCGCACGGATGCCCGCGCGGCCCGCCGCGGCGATCTGGTCGCGCATCAGGGCCAGCAGCGGAGACACGATGACGGTGGGTCCCGCCCCCTCGGCCCGGCGCAGCGCCGTGGACACGAAGTAGACCGCCGACTTGCCCCAGCCGGTGCGCTGGACGACGAGCACCCGGCGACGCTGCCCGACCAGCGCCTCGACCGCCTCGAGCTGGCCGTCGCGGAAGTCGACGTCGTCGCGCCCCACGAGCCGACGCAGCACGGTGGTGGCCTGGGTGTGCAGGTCGGGTGCCGCGGTGGTCTCCATGCCGACCACCGTATGCCGCCGGCCCGACAGCCCTGCGAGGATGTCCACATGGCCCTCGACCCGAGTCCCGACCAGGCTCCTGCCCAGGCTCCTGAGAGCGTCGCCGACGACGGCTCCGGGAGGTCCGCGCCGCGGGGTCGGTACCGCGTCAACGTGCCGCTGCGCTGGAGCGACATGGACGCCTACGGCCACGTCAACAACGTGCAGTTCCTCCGGCTCCTCGAGGATGCCCGGGTGATCGGCTTCGAGGACTGGTTCGGCCAGGACCGCTCGGTGCTCTCCGAAGGGATCCTCGTGGCCCGCCACGAGATCGAGTACCTCGCCCCGCTCCTGTTCCGGGTGCCGCCGATCGTCGTGGAGATGTGGGCCACCAAGATCGGCGGTGCGGGTTTCGACCTCGCCTACGAGGTGCGCGACGGTCGCCCGTCGGCCGACGGTGGCGAGGGGGACACGGTCTACGCCCGGGCGGAGACCACGCTCGTGCTCTACGACTTCGCGACCAGCACCCCACGCCGCATGGACGACTCCCTGAGGGCCGTGCTCAGCTCGCACTCGGGCGAGCCGGTGCCCTTTCGCTGGCGTCGACGCTGATGGAGCTGACCTTTCCCGACCCGCAGGTGCTCGATGACCTGCGCACCTACGTCGCTCGGGCCAAGTCGGCCGACCCGGACGGCGCGATCCGGCTGCAGGCGGTAGGGCAGACCCTGGCGGCCTACGTCGGGGTCCTTCCGGGCAGCGGCCTGATGGCCGAAGGCGTCGTGATCGGGCTGCGGGCGATGCCGCTCGCCGAGCCGGCAGAGCTCGACGTCACCGTCCCACTGGCCGCCGTGACCGACCGTCTCGCGCGGGACGGTGGTGCCACCCTCGCCGTCCCCCCGGTCACCGTGCGGGTCGCGTGGGCGGCCATGGCGCCCCCGCGGGGAGGGTGGGAGCGCGTCGGAGCGGTCCCCGCCGAGGACCTGTATGCCGCGGCGCGGCAGGGCATCGAGGAGGTCGCCTCGGGGGCGCCGGCCGAGGCAGGTGGGGCTGCGGTCGCCGCCCTGCGCAAGCAGGTGTGGGGACGCCTCACGATGACCACACCGCCCGTTCCCGCGGGCGGCGCCTTCGCGGCATACGTGCTGGGGTTCGTGCCGAGGAGTCCAGGCGCCACCCCGGACGCGGCGGTGACGGTGTGGGCGCAGGGTCGCTGGACGCGGCTCACCACGCCCACGGGCCACGTCCTCATCCGCTGAGTGGCGCGGCGTCACGGTCACCCCGTCGGCGCCGTCCAGAGCCGGGTGCCGGTCGCCGTGCTCGTCACGAGGTACAGCCGCCCCGGTGACGCGGCCAGCGACACCGGTCGGCCCGGTGGCCCTTGGACGGTGGCCCACTCGCGGCCCTGACGACGGGACAGCAGCACGGCATCGCGTCCCGCCACCGCGACCCAGACGGAGCCCGCTGCGACGGCGACGGCCGGCGGCACGCCCGGTGTGGTCGGCACGTCTGGCAGGGGCACCTCGGTGGTGCCCGACGACGCCACCTCCCAGGCCGCCGGACCCTCACCGTCGAGCCCGACGACCCACCAGGCGCCGCCTGGGCAGGTGGCGCCCGTGGCGCGGGCCGAGGTGTTCTTCGTGGGCAGGTCATGGCGCGTCCAGGGCCCTCGTGCTGCAGGTGCCGTCCACGCCGTGGCGCGGGTGACGACCGACGAGCCTTCGCCCAGCTCGGTCACGGACCCGGCCAGGAGCAGACCTGCGGACGACCAGGCGACTCCCGAGGGCTGGGGCAGGAGACGGCTGGTGCTGACCAGCGCCGAGGCGGCCGGAAGGCGCTCCCACGCGTTCGGGGAGGCCTGGGTCCAGAGCCTGGTGTCCAAGCCAGGGCCGCCGTCGTCCCACGTCCCCGCCAGCACCGCCTCTCGGCCGAGTCCGACGGCGGCCAGCCCGCCCGACCTCGGGCCGCCGAGGGTCTCGAACGGCTGTGGCTGCTCGACGAGGCGCTCGGGCGTGCCGTTCCACACGGTCCACCGGGGCAGGCCGTGGGCGCCGCCCGAAGCGCGCCCGAGAGCCAGCACCCGGGTGCCGTCGGTGGCGAGGTCGACCCAGTGGGCACCCGGGGCGTAGACGCTGTGCGACACGAGGCTGACTGGAGCTGGAGTCCCATCGCCGGGCACGGACACCCGGTACATCGATGCCCGCTGCCCCGTGCGGGTCGCGACCACGACGACTCCGTCGCCGGAGCGGACCAGCAGGGGAAAGGTGCCGGCAGGGAGGTCCACGGCCGCCCACGGGACCGCCCGGGGGGAGGGGATGGGGAGTGGAGAGGAGCTGCCACCGCTACAGGCCACGGCGCCGCCGACGAGCAGGGCGCCCAGCAGGGCCGTCAGCGCCCTCCTCACGGCAGGGCTGCGTCCAGCACCGGCGCGAGCTCCCTCGACACCACCCGGAGCGCCCGGGTGTCCCGCTCGGCGCGAGCGAGGACCAGGCTGCCCTCCAACGCTGCGAGCATCAGCGTGGCGAGGGCGGCGGCCCGAGCCGGCCGCACGCCCATGCTCCGCAGGCCGGACCGCAGGGGCTCCTGCCAGGCGGCGAGCGCCGCCGCTGCGGCCGCCCGCACGGGTGGGTTGCTGTGGGAGGCATCGACCACCGAGGCCGCGACGGGGCACCCGCGCGCGAACTGCCGGTCCTCCAGCTCTGTGGACCACTGGCGCACCAGGTCGTCGAACATGCCCGAAGGGGTGGGCCGACGAGTGTCACGGAGGTAGGCGCGGACCCGTTCGGCGGCGAATGACCCTGACCAGGCGAGCGCCTCGGTGACCAGCTGGTCCTTCCCGCCGGGGAAGTAGTGCTGGAGGGAGCCGCGCGGGGCGGCGGCACGGGCGGCGACGGTCCGCAAGGCTGCGCCTCCGACGCCGTCCTCGCGCAGCGCCTGGGCGGCCTCGTAGACCATCCGCTCCCGCGGGGTCCGGTCCGCCTTGTCCATGGACCCAAGACTATGACGCCTGTCATGATCGCACTACTATGACAAGCGTCATAGTCGGATCGGGAGGATGGACATGGCGGTCGGTTTCATCGGGCTGGGCATCATGGGACGACCGATGGCGGTCAACCTGCTCGCCGCAGGCCAAGACCTGGTGGTGTGGAACCGCTCGGCGCCCGCGGTCGCCCACCTCGAGCGTCTGGGTGCAGTGGCAGCCGACGACGTGGCCGAGGTCTTCGCGCGGAGTGAGGTCGTCCTGCTCATGCTGGCCGGGGAGAGCGGGGTGGACGCCACGCTGCCGCGAGGCACCGGGGAGCTCGCCGACCTGGTCGCGGGGCGCACCGTGGTCCACCTCGGCACCACGTCACCGTCCTTCTCGGTCGCCCTAGGGCGCGAGGTCGAGGCGGGCGGCGGCTCCTATGCCGAGGCGCCGGTCTCGGGGTCGCGACCGGTGGCGGAGGCGGGAGAGCTCGTCGTCATGCTCGCCGGTGAGCCAGCCGTGAGGTCCCGCGTCGCGCCCCTCCTCGCGCCGCTCGGCAGGGCGGTCGTCGAGACGGGTCCGGTCGGCAGCGCGCTGCTCACCAAGCTCGCGGTGAACCTCTTCCTCATCACCCAGGTGACCGGTCTGGTCGAGGCGTTCCACTTCGCGGCGGCCCACGAGCTCGACCTCGAGGTGCTGCAGCGGGTCGTCGACGAGGGGCCGATGGCGAGCACGGTGTCCCGCGCCAAGCTGGCCAAGCTGGTCGCGGGCGACTGGGCCGTGCAGGCGGGCGCCGCGGACGTGCTCATGAACGCGGAGCTGGTCGTCTCTGCGGCCAGGCAGGCCGGGATCGCCACGCCCCTGGCCGATGCGACGAGGGACCTGTTCGCCGAGACCGTCGACGGCGGGTGGGGCGGCCTCGACATGGCCGCCGTCCTCGCCGCGGTCCGGGGTCGCTCCGCGCGTCCCGGCGGCAGCGAGCCGGGGCCGCGGGCGCTCAGGTCCTGATCCGCCGACCGGCGACCACGACCAGCGCCGCGACGACGCTGAGCCCCAGCCACATCGTGACGAAGACGGGGACGTCGTGCCCGGCGGCGGTGTGGCGGGCGGCGAAGACCGCGCCGGCAGCGGCGATGCCGAGCACCGAGCCGAGGACGTCAGCGAGCTGGAGTGACGACGACGTCGTGCCGTGGTCGGCCGGTGACGTCAGGGTCAGCGACAGCACCGAGAGGCTGGCCGTGCCGAGCCCCATGCCCATGCCGCACGCGACGAGGGCCACGGCGATGAGCCACGGGTGCCAGGCGAGCTGCGTGATGGTGACGATCGCGAGCAGGCCGGCGGTCAGGAGCACCCCTCCGGCGACGACGAGCCGGTGCCGATGCCCGGCCCACCGGTCGCGGCCCTGTACCCACGAACCCGCCGACCACCCGAGCGACCCGACCGCCAGGATCGTGCCGGCCGTCGCGAGCGACTGCCCCCGCTCGTTGACGAGCATCAGGGGGATGTAGGTGATGGTGCCGAAGAACGAGCAGGTCAGCAGGAACCGGGCCAGCATCACCGACGGAAGGCCGCGACGCAGGAGCCAGGTGCCGCGGGGGAGGAGCAGTGGCGCGGTGACCGCGATCCCCAGGACCCCCAGCACGGCGACGGCGGCCCTGGCCGACCACCTGAACTCGAGGTCGTGGGTGCCCCACTGGAGGGCGCCGGCGGACGCCGCGATGAGCACCCCGAACCACGCCGCCCGCGCGTGCTCGCGGTGGTCACGGCTGGACCCCTCGATGCCTTCGTCGGCCGCCGCGATCTGCGAGCGTCGGGCGAAGACCAGCGCGATGGCTGCCACGACCGGCACCACCACGAGCCAGAAGACCCAACGCCACGACCACGTGGTGGTGACCCAGGCGGCGATCGGTGGGCCGAGCAGCGAGGGCAGCACCCAGGCCGCGGAGATCACGCTGAACACCTTGGGCCGCAACGACTCCGGGTAGGCGCGCCCGATCACGACGTAGCCCGCGACGATGATGAGTCCGGCTCCGAGGCCCGCGACTCCGCGCCCGGCGAGGAACGGTCCGAACGACTGGGAGGCGCCGCACAGCCCGCAGCCCACGGCGAAGAGCAGCTGTCCGGCGAACAGCGACGGCAGCGGGCCGGACCGGTCACACCAGACCCCGGCCCGCACGATGCCGAGCAGCTGGGTGGTCAGCATGACCGAGAAGGCGAGCCCGTAGGACCGCACGGCGTCGAGCTCACGGGCGGCATCGGGCATGGCGGTGGAGACGGCCATGCCCTCGAACGCGATCACCGTGATGAGCGCCAGCAGGGAGACCGAGAGGAGCACGTAGCGCGGGTGGAAGACCCCGCCGCGCTCGCGGTCCTCCACGGCGGGCGCAGGGTGCGGGGTGGGCGCGGTCACTGGCCCAAGGGTACGCCGCGGTCGGCCAGCACCTCGGCGAGCGTGTCGATGCGGTCGGACACGATGCCGTCGACGCCCAGGTCGAAGAGCCGGTGCATCTCACCCGCGTCGTCGATGGTCCACACGTGCACGTGCTTGCCCAGCGCATGGACGCGCTCGACGAGGGCCGGGGTGACCAGGTCCAGACGGCGCCCCCCGACGACGTGGCCGGTCGGGATCTGCAGGACCGCGGCGGGGGAGCGCAGCCACGACGCGACCCGCTGGGGGGCCAGGCGCAGCGCAGCGACCTCCGCCGGGCCGGTGGACGTGGCCAACCCCGGTCCCACCAACCGGCGAACCGCTCGCAGCCTCCGGTCGGAGAACGAGCCGACGCAGACCCGGTCGATCGCCCGGTGCCTGCGGATGACCTCGGCGAGCGGCTCGATGGCGCCGGGTGCCTTGACGTCGATGTTGATGCGGGTGTCGGGCAGCTCCTCCAAGAGCTCCGACAACGTGGGGATCGGCTCGGTGCCGTGGATCCGGGCCGTGCGCACCGCGGCATACGGCAGGTCGGCGATCCGGCCGCGCTGGTCGGTGACCCGGTCGAGCCGCAGGTCGTGGAAGGCCAGCAGCGTCCCGTCCGCGGTGGCGTGGACGTCGGTCTCGAGGTAGCGGTAGCCCAGGCGCACCGCCTCGCGGAAGGCCGTCAGGGTGTTCTCGAGGTGGAGGTTGGCCGCCAGCTTCGCGCCGCCCCGGTGCGCCAGCCCGATGGGGGTCGGGGCGTCGAAGAAGGCGAAGTCGGCGGCTCTCACGCGCTCATTCTGGGCCACCCACGCAGTCGACCGCGACGCGCCCTTGGCCAACCGCCGAGGCCGTCGTCCGTCAGGGGACCGGAGGCCACCAGGACCACGGCGCCGTCCGGGAGCGCGACTGCCTCGGCGCCCAGGTTGGCCACGACGAGGGTGTCCTCGCCCTGCCCGGTGTTGACGAGCGCCACGACGTCGTCACCGAAGTCGTCGGCACCGAATCCCTTGACCGCGCGCAGGCCCCCGGTGCCCAGCTCGCGCTCGCGCCGCGTCCGCAGCAGCGCGCGGTAGAGCTCGAGGGTCGAGCCCTCCACCCCTTCCTGCTGGTCCACGGCGTACTCCCCGTAGATCGCCGGCTGCGGGAGCCACGTCTGGTCGGTGGGGCCGAAGCCGAACGACGGTGCGTCCTTCTCCCACGGGATCGGCACCCGGCACCCGTCACGGCCGATCTCCTTGCCCTCGGTGCGGATGAAGGTCGGGTCCTGGCGGAACTCTCCCGGCATGTCGGTGGAGTCCGGCAGGCCCAGCTCCTCACCCTGGTAGAGGTAGGCGCCACCGGGAAGGGCGAGCATGAGCGTCGTCGCGGCCCGAGCCCGCTTGAGCCCGAGGAGCCGGTCGGGCTGCGGGTCGGTCGCGCTGATGCCGTTGGGGCGGCGCTCGCCGACCGGGAGCCCCAGTCGGGAGGCGTGGCGCACCACGTCGTGGTTCGACAGCACCCACGTGCTGGGGGCGCCCACGGAGTCAGCGGCTGCGAGTGAGGACTCGATCACCTCGTGGAGGTCCTCGGCGCGCCACTGGCACTGCAGGAAGTCGAAGTTGAAGGCCTGGTGCATCTCGTCGGGGCGCACGTAACGCACCGCGCGCTCCTGCGGCCGCACCCACGCCTCGGCCACGAGGATCCGGTCCGGCTCGCCGTACTCGGCCAGCACCTTGTGCCAGCGGCGGTAGACGTCGTGGACGCCGTCCTGGTCCCACATCGGGGGCATGGGGGCGCCGGGCTTCACCTCGCCGTCGAGGATGTGCAGCTCGACGTCGTAGTCGGGGAGGCCCTTCTGCTTGACCAGTCCGTGGGCCACGTCGACCCGGAAGCCGTCGATGCCACGGTCGAGCCAGAAGCGCAGGATCGACTCGAACTCGTCGCCGATCTCGGGGTTGTCCCAGTTGAGGTCGGGCTGCTTGGTGTCGAAGAGGTGCAGGTACCACTGGCCGAGGCTGCCGTCGGCCTCGGTGACGCGGGTCCAGCCGTCACCACCGAAGACCGAGTGCCAGTCGTTGGGCGGGACCTCGCCGTCCTTGCCCTTGCCGTCGCGGAAGATGTAGCGGTCGCGCTCCGGGCTGCCGGGTGCCGCGGCCAGTGCCGCCTTGAACCACTCGTGCTCGTCGCTGGTGTGGTTGGGCACGAGGTCGACGATCACCTTGAGGCCGAGCTCGTGCGCCCTGGCGACCATGGCATCGGCGTCCTCGAGGCTGCCGAACAGGCTGTCGATGTCGCGGTAGTCGGCGACGTCGTAGCCCGCATCTGCCTGGGGCGACTTGTAGAACGGGCTGAACCACACCGCGTCCACCCCGAGCGCCTTGAGGTGCTCGAGGCGGGCGGTCACGCCGGGCAGGTCGCCGATGCCGTCGCCGTCGGCGTCGGCCCAGGACCTCGGGTAGATCTGGTAGATCACCGCGTGCCGCCACCAGGCTGCGTCGGCCGGAGCGGCGGGGTGGATGAGCGCCGGTTCGGTGGGCGTGGGTTGGCTGGATGTGTTGGAGAGGGTCGTCGTCACGGGCAACCATGCTGACGCATCGAACGCGTTCGGGGAAACCGGACCGCCGTCGAGGGGCGCGTGTCTCGCTGGCTGAAATGGGGGTCCGGGTCGGCTACTCCTCGTCGAGTGAGTTGACCAACGAGTGGGCCGCGCGCTCGAGGTAGTCGCGCAGCAGCAGGTCGTTGGCCGGGGGCAGGTCGAGCGTGTCGACCGCAGCCATCATGTGCAGCAGCCACCGGTCGCGCTGGGCGGGCGTGACCTTGAAGGGGTGGTGGCGCATGCGCAGCCTCGGGTGGCCGCGCTGCTCGGAGTAGGTGCCCGGGCCGCCCCAGTACTGCTCGAGGAACATCCGCAGTCGCTCCTCCGCCGGGCCGAGGTCGGCCTCGGGGTAGAGCGCCCGCAGGGCGGGGTCGCCGGCGACCCCGACGTAGAACTCGTGAACCAGGGCGCGGAACGTCTCGTGGCCGCCGACCTGGTCGTAGAAGCTCCCGAACTGCTCGCCCCCGGGCGACTGGGTGCTCACCGCGCACCCGCCGCCGGACCGAACGGCGTCATGATCGGCGCCTTGACCCCGTGCTCGTCGAACGCGGCCTTCACCCGTTCGCGGATCTCGCGCGACACGCCGTACTGCTGCTCGGGAGCCGTCTTCGCGATCACGCGGATCGTGACGACCGAGCCGGTCATCGACTCGACGCCGACCACCTGCGGCTCCTCCAGCAGCAGGTCGGCCCACTCGGGGCTCTGGTCGAGGTCGTGCACCACGGTGCGGATCAGGGGGATCACCTTCTCGAGGTTCTCGGAGTAGGCGACCGGGATGTCGACCATCGCGGTGGACCAGCCCTGGCTCTTGTTGCCGATCCGGACGATCTCACCGTTGCGGATGTACCAGACGACGCCCTGTCCGTCGCGCAGCCGGGTGACCCGGAGCGAGACCTCCTCGACGGTGCCGATGGCCTCGCCGGTGTCGATGACGTCACCCACGCCGTACTGGTCCTCGAGGATCATGAAGATGCCGGAGAGGAAGTCCTTGACGAGGCTCTGTGCGCCGAAGCCGAGCGCCACGCCGCCGACCCCGGCGGTGGCGAGCACCGGTCCGAGGTTGATGCCCACCGTGGTCAGGATAGTCAGGATCGTGACCAGGACGACCACGAAGGTGACCATGCTCCGCAGCAGGGAGCCCATCGTCAGGGTGCGCTGACGGTGCCGCTCGTGGGCCGAGCCGGTGGCCTGGGCGAGGACGCGTCCCGCGCGGCTGGTCTCACCCAGTCGTCGGGCCTCCGACCGCGCGAGGGTCGAGGAGACCACCCGGCCGATCGACCGCAGCGCCAGCCAGCGCAGGATGAGCGCCCCCAGCACGGTGAGGACGATGTCGAGGGGCTTGCCCGTGAACCAGTCCCACGCCGACAGCGGAGTGACCTCGAGGAGGGCGTGCAGGAACGCCTCAGGCATCGGCATCACGCTGCTGCGCACGCAGGGCGCGGGCGACCGGGTCGCGGTTCTCGGTGACCAGGCGTCGCAGCGCGGCGGGGGCGTCGGGGTGGGCCGACAGCCACGCCTCGGTGGCGTCGTGGAGACGCTGGTCGGCCAGGACCGTCGGGTAGAAGCCGCGGACGAGGATCTCCATGATCGCGTGCGACCCCTTGCCCTCCACGGTGTCGAGCATCGCGTGGTACTTCTCGACGTAGGGCTCGAGCAGCGCGTTGTCGTGCACCGTCGCGAACCCGGCGGCGACCGACTCGAGGACCGAGTTGGGCAGGCCGGTCTCCTCGACGCCGCGGCGCCACGCCTCGGCCTTGGCCTCGGCGGTCGGGAAGGACGCGCGCGCCTGCTCGGCGTGCTCGCGTCCGGTGGCCGTGTTGTCCCGCGCCAGCTCGGCGTCGATGTCGGCCGAGGTGGCCGCCCCGGACACCGCGAGCGTGGTCAGCAGCCTCCACCGCATGTCGGTGTCGACGGCGAGGCCGTCGAGCACCTGCGTCCCGTCGAGGAGCGCACGCAGGTATGCCGCGTCGTCGCCACCGCGCTGGTGCGCGGCATACGCCCCGACCAGCTGGAGCTGGGCGTCGCTGCCGGGCTCGGCCGCCACGGCCAGCGCCCGCAGGTCGCGCGCGGCGCTCGCCAGGGCGGCCTCGCGGTGGTCGGGGGCGACGTAGAGGTGCAGCGCCGTCTGGAGCTGGCCCAGGAGCACCCGCAGGAGGGTCGAGTCGGTCTCGCCCGGCAGCGAGGCGAGGACGAGCGCCGCGAAGTCGCGGGCCGGCATCTCGGCGTCGCGGGTCATGTCCCACGCCGCGCCCAGCACCAGCGCTCGCGGCAGGCTGTCCTGGAACCCGCGGGGGTGGCTCAGCGCCGTGGCGAGCGAACGCTCGTCGAGCCGGATCTTGGCGTAGGCGAGGTCGTCGTCGTTGACCAGGAGCAGGTCCGGCGCCGGTCGGCCGATGAGCTGGGGCAGGTCGGTGGACTCGCCGTCCACGTCGAGCTCGAGCCGGTCGGTGCGGACCAGCCGGTCGCCACCGCCGTCGCTGCTGTCGATGTCGTACAGTCCCACCGCGAGCCGGTGCGGACGCAGCGTCTCGAAGCCCTCTGCGAACGTCTGCACGATCCGCGCCGACGAGATCAGGCCCTGGTCGTCGGTGGCGACCTCGGGGCGCAAGGTGTTCACGCCTGCGGTCTCCAGCCACAGCTTGGACCAGGACCCCAGGTCGCGGCCGGAGGTGGCCTCCAGCTCGCGCAGCAGGTCCTCGAGCCGGGTGTTGCCCCAGGCGTGCTTGGCGAAGTAGGCGCGCAGGCCTGCGGTGAACGGCTCACGACCGACGTAGGCGACGAGCTGCTTGAGCACCGAGGCGCCCTTGGCGTAGGTGATCCCGTCGAAGTTGACCTCGACGTCCTGCAGGTCGCGGATCGGCGCGACGATCGGGTGGGTTGACGACAGCTGGTCCTGGCGGTAGGCCCAGGCCTTCTCGGAGGTGCCGAAGGTGGTCCAGGCGCTGGTCCACTCGGTCGCCTCGGCCTGGCAGGTGGTCGAGGCCCACTCGGCGAACGACTCGTTGAGCCACAGGTCGTTCCACCACTTCATCGTCACGAGGTTGCCGAACCACATGTGGGCCAGCTCGTGGAGCAGGGTGAGGGCGCGCCGCTCGACCAGGGCCTCGGTGACCTTGGAGCGGAAGACGTAGATCTCGCTGACGGTGACCGCGCCGGCGTTCTCCATCGCGCCCATGTTGTACTCCGGCGTGAAGAGCTGGTCGTACTTCTCGAACGGGTACTCGCAGTCGAACTCCGCCTCGAAGAAGGCGAAGCCGAGCTTGGTGCAGGCGAAGATGTTGTCGGCGTCGAGGTGCTCCAGGAGCGACTGGCGGCAGAAGATCCCCAGCGGCACGGTGCCGCGCCGCGTCTCCACCTCGTCGCGCACGACGGCGTAGGGGCCGGCGATGAGCGCGGTGATGTAGCAGGACATCCGCGGGGTGGTGCCGAAGGCCCAGGTGGCCACACCGTCGCGCACCGGCGTCGGCTCGGGCGTGGGGGAGTTGGACACCACCTGCCAGTGGTCCGGAGCCGTCACGGTGAAGGCGAAGGTCGCCTTGAGGTCGGGCTGCTCGAACACCGCGAACATCCGCCGGCAGTCGGCGACCTCGAACTGCGAGTAGAGGTAGACCTCGCCGTCCACCGGGTCGGTGAAGCGGTGGAGCCCCTCCCCGGTGTTCATGTATGCCGCGGTCGCGTCGACCGTGAGCGTGTTGCGCTCCGCCGTCGTGGGGACCGAGATGCGCACGCCGTCGAAGTGGCTGGCCGGGTCGAGCGGCTCGCCGTTCAGCGTGATCGACTCCACGGACGGGGCGATCAGGTCGACGAAGGTCGCGGCCCCGGGCTCGGCGCTCGTGAAGGTCACCGTCGTGGTGCTCCGGAACGTCGTGTCAGAGGTCGTGAGGTCGAGGGCCACGTCGTAGTGGTCGACGGCGATGACGGCGGCGCGGGCGGTGGCCTCGTCGCGGGTCAGGTTCATGCCAGGCAACGGTGCTCCTGCGCGGTGGTGAGTGGGGCAACGGTCGGTTGTTTCGGCGGCCATCCTCGCACGGGCGCCGTGGCGGACGACCACCGCTGGTGCGGGTGCCGGAGGGCAGTGGCAGGATTGGGTGTGTGACTGCCTCCCCTGTGACCGAGACCCGTACGTCCGCTGAGTTCTGGTTCGACCCGCTCTGTCCGTGGGCGTGGATGACCTCTCGGTGGATGATGGAGGTCGAGGAGGTGCGTCCCGTGGACGTGACCTGGTCGGTGATGAGCCTGGCCGTCCTCAACGAGGGGCGCGACCTCCCCGACAACTACCGGCAGATGATGGACCGGGCCTGGGGCCCGGTGCGGGTCATCATCGCGGCGGCCCGTGAGCACGGTGACAAGGTCATCAAGCCGCTCTACGACGCCATGGGCACCCGCATCCACCTCGGCGGCGAGAAGGACTACGCCAAGGTCATCGCCCCCGCGCTGGAGGAGGTGGGCCTCCCCTGGGAGCTCGCCGACTTCGCCGACACCGACGTCCACGACGCCGAGCTGCGCGCGAGCCACCAGCGGGCCATCGACCTCGTCGGTGACGACGTCGGCACGCCGGTCGTCGCGGTGAACGGCGAGGCCTTCTTCGGTCCGGTCGTCTCGCCCGCCCCCAAGGGTGAGGCCGCCGGACGGCTCTGGGACGGCTGCGTCCTGGTGGCCGGCACCCCGGGCTTCTACGAGCTCAAGCGGTCCCGTACCGTCGGCCCCATCTTCGACTGACGACGACGACAGCCAGGAGCGACAGATGCGCGTTCACATCGGCGGCGACCACGCGGCATACGAGCTGCTCGGCGAGCTGGTCTCGTTCCTCGAGTCCGAGGGCCACGAGGTGACCAACCACGGGCCCCACGCCCTCGATCCCGAGGACGACTACCCCGTCTTCGTGCTCCGGGCGGCCGAGGCCGTCGCGGCCGACCCCGACTCCCTGGGAGTCGTGCTGGGCGGCTCCGGCAACGGGGAGCAGATGGCCGCCAACAAGGTCGCTGGCATCCGTGCCGCCCTGTGCTACAACACCGAGCTGGCCACCTTGGCGCGGGAGCACAACAACGCCCAGGTCATCTCGATCGGCGGCCGGATGAACACGGTCGAGGAGGCCAAGGCGATGGTGGCGGCGTTCCTCGCCACGCCGTTCTCCGGGGCGCCGAGGCACCAGCGCCGGATCGACATGGTGAGCGCGTACGAAGGGTCCGGCACGCTGCCGCCCGAGGCCTGACGGCGCTGTGCATCTCACCGATCTGGCGCGCGTCGCCGGACCGGCCACTACGCTGGCGGCGGGTCGGACCGGGGTCGGCCCATCCCCGCAGACGCTGAAGGGTGCCTCGCACCCTGCCTTGCCGAAGGAACCTGACCGTGGTTGTCGAGAGGACGTTTCTCGCTCGGCGCTCCGTCATGTCCCGGTTCCAGCGCGGTCGGTCGAGGTTCGTGCGCTGGGGCCAGCCGGCGACCGCGCTGGCCCTCGTCGCGGTGAACACCGCGCTCTGCTGGTCGATGTCGGTCTGGCCGACCTATGTCCCGTTCTCGACCTACATCCCGGTGGCCGTGCTCGCGGGGCTGTTCCTCACGCCCAAGGTGCTGGCGGCGGTCGACCTCGCCATCCTCATCGCCGGCGCCTACACGGTGGTGGACCGCGACGCCCCGCCTACCCTGTTGGCTGCGTACGGCGTGCTGGCGAGCGTCATGGTCATCATGTTCTGGGTGGCCGCCTCACGGGCGCGCCTGGGCGTGCAGGGCAACCTCGGCGAGTCGATGCTGGTCGACCTCCGCGACCGGCTGCGCACGCAGGGTGAGCTCCCCGAGCTGCCGGGCGACTGGAGCGCGGAGCTGTCGGTCCTGTCCGCGTACGGTGACTCCTTCTCCGGCGACTTCCTGGTGACCAGCCGCCACGACGACATCCTCGAGCTGGCCCTGGTCGACGTCTCGGGCAAGGGCATCGCCGCCGGCACGCGGTCGCTGCTGCTGTCGGGGGCGTTCGGTGGCCTGTTGGGGTCGCTTCCCTACGACACCTTCCTCCCGGCCGCGAACTCCTACCTGCTCCGCCAGGCGTGGGACGAGGGGTTCGCGACCGTCGCGCACGCCATGATCGACCTGACCACGGGGGAGTACAGCCTCGGGTCGGCCGGGCACCCTCCTGCCGTCCGCTTCTCGGCCGGCTCGGGCCGCTGGGAGGTCCTCGAGGGTGACGAGGGCCCGGTCCTCGGCGTGACCGAGGCCCCGGCCTTCCCGCGCATCCGAGGTCGGCTCGGCCGGGGCGACGCCCTGTTGCTCTACACCGACGGGGTCATCGAGGTGCGCAACCGCGACCTGCGCGACGGCATCGACCGCATGCTCGGGACGGCGGAGCGGATGATCGGCAAGGGGTTCGAGGGAATGGCCGAGAAGATGTGCACGGCAGCCCGGGCGGGCGAGACCGACGACCGTGCGGCCGTCCTCGTCTGGCGCCGCTGACCTCAGGCGGGTCGTCAGCCAGTCGTCTGGTCAGCCAGTCGGCTGGTCAGCACACCCTCGCGGCCGCGGCCTCAGCCCTGCGACGGCGCCGTCGCAGCCCTGGCGGCCTGTCGCTGCGACGCGCGTCGGGTGAGGTCGGCGCACTCGAGGCACACCGACTCGGGGATCACGCCGAACCGCATCAGCCACCCGAACACGATGCAGCCGACACAGATCCCCGCGAGCGACTCCAGTGCGGGGAAGACGACCATGACCGCGCCGATGAGCACGACCGGCAGGCTGGTCCCGGCCAGCCAGAAGATGGTCGCGGCGAGGGTGAAGACGGCCCCGACGGCGGCGGCGAAGCGCTTCGGCGGCCCGGCGGTGTAGCGGGGTGCGGCCGCGACGCGGGGTCGGACCCACCGGTTGACGAGGATCGCCACGGGGCTGGCCGACGGTCCCCACCCCGCGCGGAGCACGAAGTCCGTCGCCAGCACGGCATACAGCCACCACTGGTGGGCCGCCAGTGCGACGACGCCCAGGAGCAGGATGACGCCCGCGATGAGGCGGACGCTGACGTCGTCGACGATGTTGGGGAAGCGAGAGATGCGCATGGACACATTATGGGTTACATAAGCACTGGTTATCGACAGGTGTGTCGTAGGTCAAGACGTCGGGCCCACGGCGAGAGCCCTCGAGCCGCCTCCAGCCCGCGTCGCGGCCGGGACGAGCCCACTGCCAGGGGCTTCTAGGCTGGGGCGATGGACACCCAGGGTCGCGTGCGCTCGTACAACGCCCGCCGGGGCAGGCTGTCGGCGCTCACCCTCGAGCGCATGGAGACCCTGGCCCCCCGGCGCTCGGTCCCGGGGCACGGCCCCCTCGTGCCGGAGCAGGTGTTCGGTCGGTCCGCTCCCGTCGTGCTGGAGATCGGCTGTGGCCACGGGGCCGCGGCGCTCGCCTACGCCGCCACCCACCCGGAGCACGACCTGCTCGCCGTCGACGTGTTCACCCCCGCGCTCGCCCGCATGCTGGCCGAAGCCGACCGCCGGGGGGTCACCAACCTCTGGATGCACCAGGGCGACGCCGTCCTGCTGCTGGCCGACCAGGTGCCCTCGGACTCGCTCGCGGCGGTGCACGTCTTCTTCCCCGACCCCTGGCCCAAGGCGAAGCACGCCAAGCGGCGCTTCGTCTCGCGGCCGACCCTCGACCTCGTCGCCGATCGGCTGGTGCCCGGCGGCCGGCTCCTGCTCGCCACCGACCACGACGGGTATGCCGCCCACGTGCGTTCCGAGCTCGCGGCTCACGGCGGGTTCGACGTCATCGAGGGGGAGCGGCCGGCCTGGCGGCCCACCGAGGGCTTCGAGGCGAAGGGGCTGGCCGCGGGGCGCCGGGTCAGCGAGTTCCGAGCCACACCACGGGGGCACGACGAGGCCCCTGCGCCCGGTGCTCTGACCGGGGTGCAGGGGCCTGGTGGAGCGGGTGACGAGAATCGAACTCGCGTAACCATTTGGTCGTGACCTGAGGTGCAACGCCCTGACCTGCACAAACGTGCCGGAGCGGTATCCGTATGACCTCGTTTCACCACCCCTTTACACGTCTGTGTGTGTACGTGTACACTCGTCCATACGCCTAACCCCCTCAGG
>NZ_JBFUCW010000038.1:0-22312 GCF_056405035.1 Pedococcus sp. P2_A3
GGGCCAGGCCAGTCCAGCCGGGGCCGGCGTGGGTGTGTACGAGGACCTCGGCGGGTGCGAGGAGCTCGACGACGGGGTCCTGCACGACCACGACGGCGACCTGTGGTTCGTGTCCGCCCGCACCGAGGTCCCCCTGCTCGGGTCGTTGCTGCCCGCCGACGTCGTCGCTCTCCTGTCCGACCCCGACACCACGATCCGCCTGGCGCGCAGCGACTCGGTCACCGGAGCGAGCCGCTGGCAGGACACCCGCACCTACCGGCCCGGCGCGCGGACGGCGCGAGCGGTCCGGTCTCGGGACGGCACCTGCCGGTTCCCCGGCTGCGGCACCGCTGCCCGGCGGTGCCAGCTCGACCACGTCGTGCGCCATCCTGACGGGCCGACCACTGTCACCAACCTGCAGACCCTGTGCGCGACCCACCACGGGTTCAAGCACCATGCGGGGTGGCAGGTGACCATGGACGAGCTCGGGGTCTGCACCTGGACCGCCCCCGACGGCCGCACCCACACCACCCGGCCGATGGACCGCCACGGCCACCAAGCCGCCTGACCCGCTCGACAGTGACGCCCGGGTCAACCGGATCTGGCCGATGAGCGGATGTCATCAAGGAGCCATTACGGAGGTGCCGTGCCCTACCCGGTCTTCCCAGACGGGCCGAGAGGAGTACGCCGCTGGCATCATGGGGCCATGAAGCTTAGTTTCAAGGTGGGTGCCGAACTGGTCCTCTCCGCGGGGTGGTCGGTGCGCGATTCCTGCTCGGTAGGGGAACTGACGTGGCGGGGACGTAGGTCTGCCCGGGCGTGGGCAGGCCCGGGCATCCCGGTGCTGGCGAGGCCGTGTGAGGCGGTGTCAGCGGAGTGAGCGGTGTGGGGCGACGGGAGGCCAGGCTCGATCGCGACATCGCCGCTCTGCTGGCGGGCATGGCGTTCATCGAGATTCGTTACTTGGCTGTGGACCTGCGGCGCAGGTCGGAGGACGACTGCGCCGATGGGGATCTGGGATTAGATCAGGTTCTTGGCGAATCTGTGTCACCTCATGCCGGGAATCGCCCGCGCGGATCCGTGGCGGCCGTGGCGCAGAGGAACCTCCCGCAGCAGTCATGAGCAGGCGATGGCCAAGCGGCCAATGAGTTGGACGTGGCACACCACCGGCCCACAGGGGCGCGCATGGATGCTGCGCCACATCGAGCAGGCCGGGATCCGATGGACGCCACCACCGCCACTGCCGGTTCCTCGCAAGGGTCCGTCACCCATGACGCTGCGGCGGTGGGCCGCGATCGTAGTGCGACGCTGGCCAGTAAAACCCCCCGCCGGGAGTCAGCAGCTGCCAGCCAAAGCAACCGTTCTCAAAGCACTTAGCACCGACGCTGTCTGCTCCGTGGTCGAAGAAGCCGGACGGCTCCGACTCGGCCTCGGCGTAGCCGAACCCTGGCTGCGGGCCCACTTAGATCCCGACGGCGTCCACTACCTGTTCCCCGACCCGGCGAACTTCTGGCCCGGCACCCCATCCGGGCGTTTGGGCACGATCCGTTGGTGGGAATGCACCGCCCTACTGCGGATGTCAAACGGCGAGCAGGTAACGAGCACGGTCGCCGTACTTCCAGAAACCTTCACCGCCTTGCCCTCGACGCTGCCCCGAGGCAAACAACTGCGACTCGTCGACCTCGCTCGCAACACCGAACGAGACACCTACCTGTGGGGCCGCGACCACCGGACCGAATGCAAACCCGAACTGTGCGGCTACAAACCACAAGACGACGACAACCCACTGCCGAACAACCCGCCGTCCAATACCTGGCGAACTAGCACGACACAGCATCAGAGGACTTCGAAGCCGGGCCCAACGCCGACACTGCTGCCACCCCCCGGATCAGCGGCCACGTCCTGATCTGCCGCGTTGCGGTGCCAACCCCAGAGTGAAGCGGCGAGGTCACGGTCCGAGCTGACGCGCGGCCTCGTCGTAGAAGTCGAAGAGCTCCTGAATCGGAACAGGGCGGCGGCTTGCGACCCCGATCTCCCGACCCTCTCGACTGAACGGCGGCGGGTATGCCGCGATCCCTTGGTCGGGGCGGAGGCGCCCAACTTCTTCCTTCCAGCCGGCCCATCGCAGTGCGGAAAAGGTATCCGCAAGCTGGCCGCTCATCGCTGCGGAGACGAAGTCGGCGTGCCGGCCGCCAAGCCCTTCCCAAGCCAGGGAGTCAGGACCGAAGAAGCAGACTTCCCCGGCACCGACGCCCAGCGCGCCTCCGTCGATGGCGAACCTGCCGCCGAGTGCGTCGTACCCGACGAGCAGACACGGAGGCTGGACAGCATCTCCCTTCGGTTCACCGAGACTGTTCGCCGCCGCAAGATCCGCCAGGTGAGGGCTTCCTCCACCGAGCAGTCGAAACCAGCCATGATCCGCCAGCACCCCGCCGCTGTTCAGGGCCATGCCCCCGAGGAAGGACCGGGCCGTGACCTGAAGGCGCCACAGCACTTCGAGACCCTGCCCAGGGTTCGCGTCGACGATCGTGGTGGAGGGGTTCTGGTCAGCCAGAAGGCGGATAGCGGGCCACGCAGGATCGGGCACGTTGGTGAGCTCCTCGACCCTACGAATCGCCACCGATGCATCCTGCCACGCTCAGAGGTGGAACATCCGCACCTGCCGCGATCCGCTCGTGCCGACGACCGCGCATCACGGCCGGTGATCGGATGACACTATGTGGCCATGGGTGAGGAGACTCTGCGTGTTCGCCACCTTCCTATCGTGGCCTTCTTCCTGCTGCCCGTAGGCGTGATCCTCACGATCGTCGATTGGCTATTCGACTTCCTTCCCGATTACGTCGGCATCGCCCTGTCGATCTTGACCGTGACCGCCTGCGTCATGGGGGCGTGGTGGCTCCAGCGCAGAGGCCCGCGACTCGGGCTCGCTGGGCGGCATCGGAAGTCCGCGCCCTCAGAAGAGTGAGGCCCGACCTCTGGTGAGCCCGCCTTCGAACGCCCGGATCTGCCGCTGCCGGCGCTAGCGTCCGACCATGCCGCAAGTCGTCCGCAGACATTGGCGATCCACGCGGCTGACACTCCTCGGGTACGGCAACACCAAGGGTCAGGGTGAGGTCGACGCCTCACTCTCGACTCCTCCCGCTTGTCGGCGTCGCCAGCGAACCCACGCGGTGAGTTGGGCGACCAACAGCACAGACTCGAAGCCTAGGAGCCACTGAGCTCCGTGGCCGTCATACCGCCGATCCGCTGCCCAGATCACAATGGCTACGGCCGGTATGAGCATCCAGGCGGGCAACAACTCATACCGTTCCTTTGCTGAGGCCCTCGGGAGGAACAGCAGGACCAAATTCACACCTTGGAGACTGAGCGCGAGGACAGTGACTGTCACGTCAAGGACTCCGATGGCCGCTCTCCTCAATTGGGACTCGACGCGAACATGCCCACAGTGTCGCTCAGTTTTCGGCGCCGAGAGGCACTTTCAGTCGTCCGCTCATGTAGCCGCGGACAGTGCGGTCGGAACTCCCGGTGCCAGCGTGTTGCAGGTCAGCGCCGAGGACTACTCATCGCAGCCATAAGAGCCAGGCGCACAGGTACGTGAGCCGGGGGAGGCAGCTCATCCATGTCGAACCATCGGATGTCGTCGTGTTCCTCTGGAGCGACGTTCGCCGGCGTTCCCTCCCATTCGGGTACGAGCCACGCGCTGAGGACGGCCGGCGCTTCCGCCGGTCCTACCGTCAACCGGCACAGATGAGACGCCGAACCAGCCGCTATGTGTACACCGAGTTCTTCGCGCAGTTCCCGCGTGAGCGCGTCAAGTTCTGACTCACCGGGCTCCACTACTCCACCGGGCAACTCCCAGACGGCTGGGTACGCACGCTTGTCCTGGCTTCGATACGCGAGCAGCACTCGGCGCTCACGAACCAGCGCGCCGACGACGACCTCGACCATGGGCCCATGCAAGCAGGTAGATCCGACAGGTGGCACGAGGTGGCACGCGGCATACGGATGCTGGTGTTGAGCTCGGCTTCCCCGCGTGGCACGTAACGCCGGGGAAACACAACTAGGGCAAGATCCGACACATGGATCGTCAGCAGGAGTTCGTCCTCCGCACCATCGAGGAGCGCGACATCCGCTTCGTGCGGTTGTGGTTCACCGATGTGCTCGGGACCCTCAAGTCCGTCGCCGTCGCCCCCGCCGAGCTCGAAGGAGCCTTCGCCGAGGGCATCGGCTTCGACGGCTCGGCCATCGAGGGCTTCGCGCGGGTGTACGAGGCCGACATGCTCGCCAAGCCCGACCCGGCGACGTTCCAGGTGCTCCCGTGGCGTGGTGACAACCCGGGGACCGCGCGCATGTTCTGCGACATCACCTTGCCCGACGGTTCGCCGAGCCACGCCGACCCGCGCCACGTCCTGCAGCGTGCGCTGGGGCGGGCGAGCGACCTGGGCTTCACCTTCTACACCCACCCAGAAATCGAGTTCTACCTGCTCAAGGCCGGCTTCAAGCCGGGGGAGAACCCCGAGCCGGTGGACCAGGCCGGCTACTTCGACCACGTCCCGCACGGCACCGGCCACGACTTCCGGCGCGCCGCGATCACGATGCTGGAGTCGATGGGGATCTCCGTCGAGTTCAGCCACCACGAGGGCGGCCCCGGCCAGAACGAGATCGACCTGCGCTACGCCGACGCCCTCTCCACCGCCGACAACATCATGACCTTCCGCACGGTCATCAAGGAGGTCGCCCTCGAGCAGGGCATCTTCGCCTCCTTCATGCCCAAGCCCTTCGCCGAGCACCCGGGCTCGGGCATGCACACCCACATGTCGCTGTTCGACGGCGACAGCAACGCCTTCTACGAGGCGGGCGCGCCCTACCAGCTGAGCAAGGTCGGTCGGCAGTTCATCGCGGGCCTGCTGCGCCACGGCGCGGAGATCACCGCGGTCACGAACCAGTGGGTCAACTCCTACAAGCGGCTCTGGGGCGGCGGCGAGGCCCCGGCCCACCTGACCTGGGGCCACAACAACCGCTCGGCCATGGTGCGGGTGCCGATGTACAAGCCGGCCAAGGGGCAGAGCAGCCGCGTGGAGGTCCGCACCCTCGACGCCGCCTGCAACCCGTACCTCGCCTTCGCGCTGATGCTCTCCGCCGGGCTGAAGGGCATCGAGGAGGACTACGACCTCCCGGCCGAGACCGAGGACGACGTGTGGGGCCTGACCTCAGCGGAGCGCCAGGCGATGGGCATCGAGCCCCTGCCGACCTCGCTCTACGAGGCCATCCGGGTCATGGAGAAGAGCGAGCTCGTCGCCGACACCCTCGGCGAGCACGTCTTCGACTTCTTCCTGCGCAACAAGCGCGCGGAGTGGGACGACTACCGCGGCGAGATCACGCGGTTCGAGCTCGAGCGCTATCTCCCCGGTCTGTGACGTCCCCACCTGCCCGCGTCGGTATGCCGCCCACGCACCTGCCGAGGCGGGTGCACCTCCCCGGTGCGTAGGCTGGCGCGGTGACGTCCGGCCGTTTTGTCTCGCAGACGGCCACGTTGGCGCGGCTCGGGTTCGCTGACTCGAAGCGGGCAGCCGACCTGCTGGCGGACCCTGCCCTCGCCGGCCTCGTCGACCCCCTCGACGACCTCTTCGCCGACGGCCTCCCCGATGCCCTCGGCCTCGTGGCCGACCCCGACCTCGCGCTGCTCAGCCTGGTGCGGTTGATGGAGTCGCTACGGGCCTCCGCCCCTCGTCGTCGCGACGACGAGTCGGGCGTCGGGGCGCAGGTGGCCGGGCTCGTCGCCGCCCTGCGCCACCGTGGCCCGGCGCGCGACAGGCTGCTGGCGGTGCTGGGCGCGTCCACCGCGCTCGGTGACCACCTCGTGGCCCACCCCGAGCACTGGAGCAGCGTGGCGCAGGCCCGCCCGCTGACCCCCGCCGAGCGGGTCGAGGAGCTCGTGGCGGCGGTGCGCGCGCCGGGCACCCACACGGCATACGACGCCTTGCGGATCGGCTATCGACGCCAGCTGCTGGGCATCGCGGCCCTCGACCTCACGTCGGGGGAGCCCGAGCGAGCCCTGCCCGAGGCCGCGGCCGCGCTGGCCGACCTCGCGGAGGCCGCGCTCGAGGCGGCGCTGGTCATCGCCCGCGCCGAGCTGGGGGAGCAGGCCGAGCTCTGCGACTTCGCCGTGATCGGGATGGGCAAGACCGGCGGTCGCGAGCTCAACTACGTCAGCGACGTCGACGTCATCTTCGTGGCCGAGCCACGTGAGGGGGTGGAGGAGGCCAGCGCCATCGCGGCGGCCACCGGCCTGGCCACCCACCTCATGCGGGCTTGCTCGACCAGCACCGGCGAGGGCACGTTGTGGCCGGTCGACGCGGCCCTGCGACCCGAGGGCAAGAACGGCCCCCTGGTGCGGACCATCGACAGCCACCGCGCCTACTACGAGCGCTGGGCCAAGACCTGGGAGTTCCAGGCCCTGCTCAAGGCCCGCCCCGTCGCGGGTGACCGCGAGCTCGGGCGCGCCTACATCGCCGCCGTCAACCCGCTGGTCTGGCAGGCCGCGTCGCGCGACAACTTCGTGGAGGACGTCCAGGCGATGCGCCGACGGGTGGAACAGCACGTGCCCGCCGGTGAGGCCGCCCGCCAGCTCAAGCTGGGTCCCGGTGGCCTGCGCGACGTCGAGTTCAGCGTGCAGCTGCTCCAGCTCGTCCACGGCCGTTCCGACGACTCACTCCGGTCGGGGACCACCCTGGAGGCGCTCGACGCCCTGGCCCGCGGTGGCTACGTCGGCCGCGACGACGCCGCCACCCTCGATGCCTCCTACCGCCTGCTGCGCACCCTCGAGCACCGCATCCAGCTCTTCCGCCTGCGACGGACCCACCTCATGCCGACCGCCGACAGCGACCTGCGCCGCCTCGGCCGGGCGCTCGGCCACCGGTCCGATGCCGCCAAGGCCGTCGTGACGCAGTGGCAGCAGCAGGCCCGCGAGGTCAGGCGCATCCACGAGCGGTTGTTCTACCGACCGCTGCTGGCAGCCGTGGCCCGGCTCAGCTCCACCGACGCGCGGCTGGCACCCGAGGCGGCGAAGGAGCGGCTGGCCGCGCTCGGGTTCCGCGACCCCGCCGGGGCGATGCGCCACCTCGAGGTGCTGACCGCCGGGGTGAGTCGACGGGCCTCCATCCAGCGCACCCTGCTGCCGGTCATGCTCGGCTGGTTCGCCGACGAAGCCGATCCCGACGGAGGGCTCCTCGCGTTCCGCAAGGTGAGCGAGGAGCTGGGCTCCACGCACTGGTACCTGCGCCTCCTGCGCGACGAGGGATCGGCTGCCGAACGCCTCGCGCACACCCTGGCCCGCAGTCGGTATGCCGCCGACCTCCTGGTCGGCGCGCCGGAGTCGGTCGCGATCCTCGGTGACGCGGGCGGTCTCACCCCGCTGTCCCGCGAGGACCTGGTGCGCCGGATGAGCGCGGCGGCCGGTCGGCAGGCCGATCCCGACAAGGCCGTCCGGGCTGCGCGCAGCATCCGGCGGCAGGAGCTCTTCCGCATCGCCGTGGCCGACCTGTCCGGCATCCTCGACCTCGCCGGCGTGGGCGCCGCGCTCACCGACCTGACCGCAGCCCTCGTGGAGACCGCACTGCAGGTCGCCATCCAGGCTGTCGAGGCCAAGCACGGCCCGCTGGTCACCCGGATCCTCGTGGTCGGCATGGGACGGCTGGGTGGCGGTGAGATGGCGTACGGCTCCGACGCGGACGTCCTCTTCGTGCACGACCCCCACGAGGGCGCCGACGAGGCGGCCGCCCAGGAGCAGGCCCTGGAGACGGTGCAGGAGCTGCGTCGCCTCCTCGCCTCGGCCGGCCCCGACCCCCAGCTCGGGCTCGACGCCGACCYGCGGCCCGAGGGCAAGAGCGGACCCCTCGTCCGCAGCCTCGCCAGCTACCGCGCCTACTACCAGCGCTGGTCGCTCACCTGGGAGTCGCAGGCGCTGCTGCGCGCGACGCCGCTGGCCGGTGACGTCGAGCTGGGTCAGGAGTTCATCGAGCTGATCGACCCGCTGCGCTGGCCGAAGGAAGGCCTCACCGAGCCGCAGGTCAGGGAGATCAGGACCCTCAAGGCGCGGATGGAGGCCGAGCGGCTGCCGCGCGGCGCCGACCCCAAGAGCCACTTCAAGCTCGGGCGAGGGGGACTGTCCGACGTCGAGTGGACGGTGCAACTCATCCAGATGCGCCACGCCCACACGGTCCCCGGGCTCCGCACGACGAGCACCATGCCCGCCCTGACCGCGGCGGAGGAGGCGGAGCTGATCGCACCGGACCATGCCGCAGCGCTCCGCGATGCCTGGTCGTTCGCGTCCCGCCTGCGGAACGCCTCGGTCCTCTACCGCGGCCGACCGGTGGACAGCGTGCCGTCCGACCTGCGGGTGGCCGACGGGGTGAGCCGCATCCTCGGTGGAGAGCCCGGGAGCGGGGCAGATCTTGCCGAGGCCTACCGGCGCGCAGCACGACATGCGCGTACCGTGACAGAGTTCAACTTTTACGGTTCAGCCTAGGAAGGTACGGTCGGGCGCATGGCCACCGGCAGGGACGACTCCGTCACGGTGCCCTCGTTCGCCGAGGTGCTCCGTACGCCGGTCTTCCTACCCGTCTTCGCGGTCGCCACGCTGTCCACGTGGGGCGACTACATCGCCCGCATCACGGTGGCAGCGGTGGTGTTCAGCTGGACCGGATCGGCCCTCGCCACGGCGGCGACGTTCGCGGTCTCGCTGGTGCCGAGCGTGCTGGGAAGAGCCCTCCTCTCGCCCATCTGCGACCGCATCGCGCCCCGGATCTGCCTGATCGCCAGCCACCTCATCCGGGCCCTGCTGGTCGGTGTGCTCATCGTCGTGGTCGGCACGACCCAGTCGCTGTGGCTGGTCCTGGCCGTGGTTGCCGTGCTCGAGTTCGTCGGTGGCCCGGCCATCACGGCGAGCCAGATGCTGCTCACCGACATCTTCCCCGACCGACGCCTCTACGCCCGGGCCTTCGGGCTGAGCACCCTTGCAGCCCAAGTGAACCAGGCGATCGGGCTGGCGATCGGCGGCGCCGTCGTGAGCCTCGTCGGTGACGCCAAGGCGCTGCTGCTCGACCTGCTCACCTTCCTCGTGGGCGTGGTGATCCTGACCTTGGTCAAGCCCCCCAAGTCCGTCGTGAAGCCGGAGGACTCCCCGCTGTTCAGCATGCTGGCCGACCTCCGCCAGGGCTGGCGCCAGATCCGCGCCAGCAAGGTCCTCTTGTCGATGCTCGGGCTGTCGCTGGCCAGCGCCCTGGCGATCGCCGCTCCCGAGGCCGTGGCCCTGCCGTATGCCGCCCAGCACAGCACGTCGTCGACCTGGGGAGGCTTTCTCATGGCCTCGCCGATCCTCGGCGCCGTGGTCGGTCTGCTGGTCATCGGCCGCCTGCCGGCGGAGCGGCAGTCCTCCCTCGTCCTGCGCCTGGCCCTGCTGACCCCCCTGCCCCTGCTCGCCACGATCTTCGAGCCCCCGCTCCCGGTGGTCTGGGCCGCGTGGTTCGTCTGTGGCGCGCTCCAGTGCTACATGCTCCCGCTGCAGACGGCCTTCACGCTGCTCGTCCCCACCGCCCTGCGGGGCAGGGTGTTCGGCCTCGCAGGCGCGCTGTCGGTGGGTGTCACCGGCGCCTGCTTCCTCTTCGCCGGCTGGATCTCCGAGCGCACCACGCCCGCAGCCTCGGTCGGCATCTGCGCGGTCGTGACCCTCGGCGTCCTGGTGCTGCTCGCGGCACGGTGGCCCAAGGACGAGCTGGCCGGCAGCGTCGAGGCGACCTTCACGGGCGGTCAGGCTCCCTCCGCATCGGCCGCGCCGGCGACCCCGGTCGCACCGGCCACGCCGGGGGCTCCCTCCGCCATCGAGCAGGGCGCACCGGTCCAGGTCGCCTTCGTGCCCAGCCCCGACGTGGTCGAGGCGGCCGCGCCGATGGCCGTGCCCGGCTCCCGCCACAGCGGGGAGCACGAGACCGGGGGCTGAGACCGGGGGCTGAGACCGCTCCGGGGCGCCCTCCGAGGCCCACCTAGACTTGCCGCATGCTCTCCACGATCGACCTGCGCGGACGGGAGCTGGGCGTCCGCGAGCTGCGACACCTGCTGCCCCGTGCCGAGTTCGACGTCGCCGCGGCCGTCGAGACGGTCCGGCCGATCTGCGAGGACGTCCGTCATCGGGGCGCGCCTGCCCTCTACGAGCTGGGCGAGCGGTTCGACGGGGTACGCCCGACGAGTCTGCGGGTGCCGGCCGACGTGCTGGACGCCGCGCTGGCCGACCTCGACCCGCAGGTACGGGCCGCGCTCGACGAGGCGATCCGCCGGGTGCGCATCGTCCACGAGGACCAGCGGCGCTCCACGACGACCACCACCGTCGTGCCGGGTGGCGAGGTCAGCGAGCGGTGGGTGCCGGTCGACCGGGTGGGCCTCTACGTCCCCGGCGGTCGCGCGGTCTACCCCTCCAGCGTCGTGATGAACGTCGTCCCGGCCCAGATCGCGGGCGTCGGGTCACTGGCCGTGGCCAGCCCGCCCCAGCGCGACAACTCCGGGGTCTTCACCGGCTACCCGCACCCGACGGTCCTCGCCGCCTGCGCGCTGCTCGGCGTCGACGAGGTGTATGCCGTCGGAGGCGCCCAGGCCGTGGCGGCCTTCGCCTACGGGTTCGAGGACGACACGGACGCGAGCGGGACCACCGCGGTGTGCGATCCGGTGAGCCTCGTGACCGGACCGGGCAACATCTACGTGGCAGCGGCCAAGCGCTACCTCAAGGGCGTGATCGGGATCGACTCCGAGGCGGGGCCGACCGAGATCGCGATCCTCGCCGACGACACCGCGGTGCCGGCGCACGTCTCGGCCGACCTCGTGTCCCAGGCAGAGCACGACCCCCAGGCCGCCTCGGTGCTCGTCACCGACTCGGTGGCCCTCGCCGACGCGGTGCGCGCCGACCTCGAGGGCCGGGTTGCTGGCACCAAGCACTCCGAGCGCGTCCGGGAGGCCCTGACCGGACCCCAGTCGGGCATCGTCCTGGTCGACGACCTCGAGGCCGGCCTCGCCGTCGTGAACGCCTACGCCGCCGAGCACCTCGAGCTCCAGGTGGCTGACGCGCCGGCGGTCAGCGAGCGGATCCGGAACGCCGGGGCGATCTTCGTCGGCCCGCACTCGCCGGTCAGCCTCGGCGACTACGTGGCCGGGTCCAACCACGTCCTGCCCACCGGCGGGTGCGCCTGCCACAGCAGTGGCCTGTCGGTGCAGTCCTTCCTGCGCGGGGTGCACGTCGTCACCTACTCCGAGGCCGCGCTCGAGGAGGTCGCCCACCACGTGGTCACGCTGGCGCAGGCCGAGGACCTCCCGGCCCACGGCGAGGCGGTCCAGGTCCGCTTCGGCCAGGGGTGACTCGACGATGACCCAGCCCTCCGACGACGGTGCCATCACCGCGCTGCTCCGCGACGACCTTCGCGGCGAAAAGCCTTACGGCGCACCGCAGCTCGATGTGCCCGTGCGACTCAACACCAACGAGAACTCCTACCCCGTTCCGCCGTCCGTCGTCGCCGAGATCACGAATGCGGTGGCGGTGGTGGCGGCCGACCTGAACCGCTACCCCGACCGTGAGTTCACCGAGCTGCGCACTGCGCTCGCGGCATACCTCTCGTCGTCGGGCACCCGCGTCGACCCGGCGCAGGTGTGGGCCGGCAACGGCTCCAACGAGGTGCTCCAGCACGTCGTGCTCGCGTTCGGGGGCCCCGGACGCACCGCCCTGGGGTTCACCCCGGCCTACTCCATGCACCCGATCATCAGCGGCTCGGTCGGCAGCACGTGGATCGACGGCCTGCGGGGGCAAGGCGGCACCCCGTTCGACCTGACCGTGGAGTCCGCCGTCGCGCAGGTGCAGGAACACGACCCCCACATCGTGTTCCTCTGCTCACCGAACAACCCGACCGGCACCGCCCTCGGGCTGGACGTCGTCGAAGCCGTGTATGCCGCGGCGGAGCGGGCCGTCGTCGTGGTCGACGAGGCGTACGAGGAGTTCGCCCGCCCCGGGACCCCGAGTGCGCTGACCCTCCTGGCGGGCCGTCCGAGGCTCGTGGTCACCCGCACCATGAGCAAGGCGTTCGCGTTCGCCGGCGGGCGCCTCGGCTACCTCGCCGCCGACCCGGCCCTGGTCGACGCCCTCCGCCTGGTCCGGCTGCCGTACCACCTCTCCGCCCCCACGCAGGCGATCGCGTTGGCGGCCCTGCGGCACGCCCCCGAGATGCTCGCCACCGTCGAGGTCATCAAGGAACAGCGCGACCGGATCGTCGACGGGCTCGCCGAGCTCGGCCTCGACCCGGTGGCCAGCGACGCCAACTTCGTGCTGTTCGGTGGCCTCGCAGACGCCGCGCAGACCTGGCGCGCGCTGCTCGACAGGGGAGTACTCGTCCGCGACGTCGGCATACCCCACTATCTTCGTGTCACGGCCGGGACCCCGGCCGAGACCGGTGCGTTCCTCGCCGCCATGGCGCAGGTCGCCCGACCTGAGCAGGACAGGAGCGCGCCGTGACGCAGGAGGCTGGAACGCAGCAGACCGCGACCCCCGAGGCCGGTGACCGCACCGGTGACCGCACGGTCTCGCTGAGTCGGTCCACGTCGGAGTCCAGCGTCGAGCTCGAGCTCAACCTCGATGGCACGGGCCAGTCCGACATCTCCACCGGTGTCCGCTTCTACGACCACATGCTCGCGTCGCTGGCCAAGCACTCGCTGATCGACCTGCGGGTGAAGGCCACCGGTGACATCGATGTCGATGCCCACCACACGGTGGAGGACGTCGCCATCGTGCTCGGCGACGCCTTCCGCGAGGCCTTGGGCGACAAGTGCGGGATCTCGCGGTTCGGCGACGCCACCGTCCCGCTCGACGAGGCGCTGGTGCAGGCGGTCGTCGACGTGGCCGGGCGTCCCTATGTCGTCCACACCGGCGAGCCGGAGGGCCAGGCCTACGTCGTGATCGGCGGCACCTACGTCGGTGCGCTCACCCGTCACGTCTGGGAGTCGTTCGCCGGCCGCGCCGGCATCGCGCTCCACGTGCGGGTGCTGTCGGGGCGCGACCCCCACCACATCGTCGAGGCGCAGTTCAAGGCGGTGGCCCGTGCCCTGCGCGCTGCCGTCGCGCGCGACCCCAGGGTGAGCGGCATCCCCAGCGCGAAGGGCAGCCTCTCCACGTGAGCGCGCCGTGGCAGCCCGCGCGGGAAGCGCGCGGACTGCTCCTGGTGAGCGGCGAGACCGGTGCGGTGTCGACGTGGCTGCGACGGGGGCTGGTCGCGTGCCAGGTCGTCCCGCTCGGGTCGTGGACCGCAGTGCTTCCCATCGAGTCGTCGTCCCGGGCCGAAGCGCCCTACGACGACGCCGTCACCGTGCTCGCGGCCCGGCCCGTCCCCCGTCGGCTGCGCAGTGCGCTCGGGTTCTTCACCATGGACGAGCGTGCGGTCGTGACCGTGCAGGCAGGGGGCTGGCGCTCCGGGGTGCGGTGGCTCGTGTGGGAGCCCGGGACCGGTCTCGTGCGCCCACCCGGGCTGGAGCTGGCCCGCCCGTCCGACCTGCTCGGCGCGGCGGGGAGCCGAGCCCACCCCCGCGCGGTCGCCGAGCTGGTGGCCCGCCGCGACGGGAGGGCCGACGTCGTCATCACCGAGCTGTTGTCCGTCCTCGGCCTCCCGGGCGCCGACCTCGTCGGGCCCAAGGTCGGGCTGCGGGGTCAGGTCGTGGCGCCGACGGCGCAGTCGGTGGCCCGGTTCGACGCCCGCATGGCCGAGCAGGCCCGTCACCGTTCCGAACTGGAGGAGAACTCATGAGCCGGGTGGTCGTCCTCGACTACGGCAGCGGCAACGTCAGGTCGGCGGTGCGCGCCCTCGAGCACGTCGGCGCCGAGGTCGAGCTCACCGGTGACCGCGCTGCCGCGCTGGCCGCCGACGGCCTGTTCGTGCCCGGTGTCGGCAACTTCCACGCCTGCATGGCCGGCTTGCGTGCGGCGGACGGCCCGGCCGTCATCGACCTGCGGCTCTCCGGCGGACGCCCGGTGCTCGGCGTGTGCGTGGGCATGCAGGTGCTCTTCGACGGCTCCGACGAGCCGAGCGGGTCCCCCCAGGAAGGGCTGGGGGAGTGGCCCGGTTCGGTGTCGAGGCTGCAGGCCGACGTGGTGCCCCACATGGGGTGGTCCGACGTCGACGTCGCACCCGGCTCGCGACTGTTCGCGGGCGTGGAGTCCGAGCGCTTCTACTTCGTCCACTCGTATGCCGTGCAGTCCTGGACGATGGAGCAGCCGACCGGAGCGTTCGCGGCCGTGGCACCCAAGGTCACCTGGGCCGACCACGGTGGCCGCTTCGTCGCGGCGGTCGAGAACGGACCGTTGAGCGCGACCCAGTTCCACCCCGAGAAGTCCGGGGATGCCGGCCTGTCCCTCCTCGAGAACTGGGTGAGATCACTGTGAGTGCCCCGAGGAAGTCGACCAACTCCGCGAGGACGGCCACAAAGGCCACCACCCGCGCGTCCACGCGCCGCAGGACCACCACGCGCAGGCCCGCCACCCGCCGACGGACCACCAGCACCGCGAGGCGCCGCGCCCGGCCGAAGGTCGCCACGACCGTGGGTGCAGCGTTGGGCACGCTGGTCGTTTCCCTGCTGCTCGACGCGTCGTGGCCGGTGCGGATCGGCCTGGCCCTGCTGGCCCTCCTGCTGGTCGGCGGCTACCTCTACCTCCGGGGCCGCCGTCACGACCCGACGGAGCCGGTGGTCGAGGACGCGTCGCCCCTCGTCGAACCCACCGCATCCACCCCGGCCACACCCTCCATGCCAGACACCACGTCCACCCCGGCCACACCCGCCACGCCAACCACCACCGAGGACACCCCATGAGCACCCCGCTGAGCAGCCCCCGGCTCGAGCTCCTGCCCGCCGTCGACGTCCAGGGCGGCCGGGCCGTCCAGCTCGTCCAGGGCGTGGCGGGCAGCGGCGGCGAGTTCGGCGACCCGTGGGAGGCCGCCCTGGCGTGGCAGGAGCAGGGTGCGGAGTGGTTGCACCTCGTCGACCTCGACGCCGCGTTCGGGCGGGGCTCGAACCGCGAGCTGCTCGCCGACATCGTGGGCCGGCTCGACATCCGGGTCGAGATGAGCGGGGGGATCCGTGACGCCGCATCCCTCGACGCCGCGCTGGCAACCGGGTGCCGCAGGGTCAACCTGGGCACCGCCGCGCTCGAGGACCCGGAGTGGACCGCCCGCGCCATTGCCGAGCACGGTGACCGCGTCGCCGTCGGGCTCGACGTGCGGGGCACGACGCTCGCTGCGCGCGGGTGGACCAAGGACGGCGGCGACCTGTGGGAGACCCTCGACCGTCTCGACCGGGAGGGCTGCGCCCGCTACGTCGTCACCGACGTCAACAAGGACGGCATGCTCAAGGGCCCCAACCTCGAGCTGCTGCGCGACGTCTGCGCGCGCACCGACCGCCCGGTCGTGGCCTCGGGCGGCGTGTCGACGCTGGCGGACATCGAGGCCATCCGTGGCCTGGTGCCCGAGGGTGTCGAGGGCGCGATCGTCGGCTCTGCGCTCTACCGCGGCGCGTTCACCCTCCCCGACGCGCTCGACGTGGCGGGGCGGCCGTGAGCGGGACCGGTCCGAGCGACTCGGCCGGCACCCCGTTCGGCGGGAGGGAGCTCACCGGCACCGGGTTCGACGGTGACACGGGTGCGGCCGACCCGGCGCTGGCTGGTGCCCTGGCGGCCCCGGAGGACGAGGTGGCGCTGATGACCGCCCTCGCCGGCGCCCGGCTGCTCGTCCCCATCGTGGCCGAGCCGGTGTCGGTGGACGTGTCCGGTGAGGGCGCCACCGGGCTGGCCGTCGAGAAGCAGACCGACCTGGCCGCCGTGACGCTGGTGGCGCCGGACGGCACCCGCGCGCTGCCGGTCTTCTCGTCGATGGCGGCCATCGCGGCGTGGGACCCCCAGGCCCGACCGGTGCCGGTGACCGCCGCACGGGCCGGCCAGGCGGCCGTCAGCGAACGCTGTGACGTCATCGTCATCGACGTGGCCGGCCCGGCGACCGTGGCCCTGCGCCCGAGCATGGTGTGGGCGTTGGCCCAGCAGCGCGACTGGCTGCCGGCGCACGAGGACGACGTGGTCCGCCGCTCGGTGGCCGCGGCCGTCCGGGAGCAGGACGCGGTGGTGTCGCACGAGATCGGTCCCGGGGCCCCGGGGGAGGGAGTGCTGCGGATCTCGCTGACCCTGCGCGAGGGGCTCGATGCCCCCGCCGTGCAGGCCGTTGCGACCGCGGTGGGGGAGCGGCTCGCCACCGACGGCGAGATCCGCGCCCGCATCGACGGCCTGGCCTTCGCGATCTCCTGAGGCGGGCGCCGACGGTGCTCAGTCGTCGTGCGGCGCCGGCAGCTCGGTGACGCGGACGACGGCGTCGACCGGCAGGGCGGCATACAGGTGGGGGAAGGTCTCGCCGGTCCGCGGGTTGCCGACCTCCACGACGGGCGGCTCGGTGAGCCGGGACTCGTCGATCTCCAACAGCAGCAGGGGTCCGGCGAGGTCGCCGTAGTAGGCCCGTCGCACCACCGGCCACTGGTCGTCGGACGAGCAGTGGATGAAGCCCTCCTCCTGCATCGTCCGGCCGCGGGTCGACTGCGTGTAGGAGCCGGTCGCCCGCGCCTGCTCCCAGTGCGCGGGCTCCGCGAGGTGGTAGATGGTCACGGAGCCGAATCTAGCGCCGCGGTGCCGCGTCCTCGCCGGGGCCGCGGCGTTCGCTGACAGGACCAAAAGTCGTTTGGCCGGTGTCGGTGGCTGGTGCGACAGTAGGGGGGTGCTGCTCGCCAACGCCCGTTACCGCCGTGTCCTCGCCAGTGCCGCCCTGCGGCGGGCGCTGGTGCTCGGCTTCCTGGTGCGCATGCCGATCTTCGCCGGCGGCGTGGTGCTGACCCTCCACGTCGTGAGCCACCTCGGCAGGACGTATGCCGCGGCGGGGCTCGTGTCGGCCGCCGCCACCATCGCCATCGCGATCAGCGGACCGTGGCGTGGCCGGCTGCTCGACCGGCGCGGCCTGCGCCGGGTCGTGGTCCCGTCGATCGTCGTCGCCGCGGTCTGCTGGTCGATCGCGCCGTTCGTCTCGTACTGGTGGCTGCTGGCGCTCGCCGCGCTGGCCGGTCTCTTCGTCATCCCGTCGTTCTCGATCATCCGCCAGGCCGTCATCGCCGCCGTCGACGAGGACGACCGCCGCACCGCGATCTCGCTCGACTCCGTCGCGGTCGAGCTGTCGTTCATGATCGGACCGGCCGCCGGGGTGTGGGCCGCGACCGTGTGGCCCACGCAGTGGGTGCTGTTCGCCATCGAGATGCTGGGCGTGCTGGCCGGTGTGCTCCTGTGGTTCGCCAACCCGGTGCTGCACGACGAGGCAGCCACCCCGGTGGACGACGAGGGGGTCGCCGCCGACGCGCCCACGGTCCTGCGGTCGGAGTGGTTCCGGGCCCGCTTCCTCGTCATCTGCCTCGCGGCGGCGGCCACCACCCTGGTCCTCGGCGGCACCGACATCGCCATCGTCGCCGCTCTACGCGACTTCGACGCCCAGCCGTCGATCGGGTGGGTCCTCGCCGTCTGGGGGTTCGGCTCGCTGCTGGGCGGACTGGTCTACGGCGGCCTGCAGAGGTCGGTGTCGGCGTTCTGGCTGCTCGGAGGGCTGGCGCTCGTCAGCGCCCCCATGGCCCTGGCCCTCGGCGTCGCCTCGCTGGCCGTCCTGTCCTTCGTGGCCGGTCTGTTCTGTGCCCCGACCATCACCGCCACCGTCGACCAGGTCAGCCGGGTCGTGCCGGGTGCGGCGCGCGGCGAGGCGATGGGCTGGCACGGCTCGTTCATGACCGGCGGCATGGCGCTGGGTGCGCCGCTGGCGGGGTTCGCCATCGACCACCGCGGCTGGCAGTCGGGGTTCCTGGTCGTCGCCGGCGCCGGCCTGCTGGTCGCCCTGCTGGGTGCGGCCGCGACCTCGGGGCGGGCGACCGAGCGCCGGGCGGCCCACCGGCTGCGCGCCACCGCCGACGCCTGACCCGGCGAGTGGGGTCAGACGACCGAGCCGGTGAGCTTCTCCCCGGGCCCCTGGCCGGGCGGGTCCGGGATGACCGAGGCTTCCCGGAACGCCAGCTGCAGCGACTTCAGCCCGTCCCGCAGGGGAGCCGCGTGCTGGCTGCCCAGGTCAGGTGCGCTGGCGGTGACGAGACCGGCCAGGGCGGAGATCAGCCGGCGTGCCTCGTCGAGGTCGAGGTGCTCGGCCGCGTCCGGGCCCTCGGCGAGGCCACACTTGACGGCGGCGGCGCTCATCAGGTGGATGGCGGCGGTGGTGATGACCTCGACGGCCGGCACCTGCGCGATGTCCCTCGTCGCCTGCGCGGTCTCCTGCTCGTGACCTGCAGCGTCGCCGTGGTGGTCGGCCCGGGCGGGATTGGGAGATTCGGTAGTCACGCTGGTAGCCTTTCAGATCGACCGGCCGTGTCCATCGTCGGGTGACCTGAGAGGGTGGCCCAGCAGCGGGCCCGGTGTGCAAGTGAAGCAGCACCTGCTTCCACCCGCGTCAACCTCACGGTTGCCGGGTCCACGGGGTCACCGAGGCGTATGCCGCGAGCGAGAGCCACGCGGCATACCTCCCCTCGGAGGCCTGTGACGGACAGGTGAGGCTTCCCGCGCAACGGCGACGGGGAGCCTTTCTTCGTTGCAGCGGCCGGAGACCTTCACGGCAGTGAACTTCCAACAGAGGAGCACCAACATCAGCGAACCTCGCATCAACGACCGCATTCGGGTACCCGAGGTGCGGTTGGTTGGCCCCAACGGAGAACAGGTCGGCATCGTGCGCGTCGAAGACGCGCTGCGTCTGGCCGCCGAGGCTGACCTCGACCTCGTCGAGGTCGCCCCGATGGCCAAGCCTCCGGTCGCCAAGCTCATGGACTTCGGCAAGTTCAAGTACGAAGCGGCGCTGAAGGCTCGCGAAGCGCGCAAGAACCAGGTCAACACGGTCATCAAGGAGATCAAGCTCCGCCCGAAGATCGACCCGCACGACTACGGCACCAAAAAGGGCCACGTCGAGCGGTTCCTCAAGGGCGGCGACAAGGTCAAGGTGACGATCATGTTCCGCGGACGCGAGCAGTCGCGTCCCGAGCTGGGGTTCCGCCTCCTGCAGCGCCTCGCCGAGGACGTGCTGGAGCTGGGCACCGTCGAGTCGGCCCCCAAACAGGACGGCCGCAACATGATCATGGTCCTGGCCCCGACGAAGAAGAAGTCCGAGGCGATGGCAGAGCAGCGCCGCGCGCGGACCTCGTCCGAGCCGGCCGCCGGTGCGGAGCACGCCGCAGCCCCGGAGCAGACCCTGGAGCAGGCCCCTGAGCAGCCCACAGAGCAGCCCACGGAGCAGACCACCCCCGACGCAGCCCCCGCGGCAGCGGAGGCCACGGCCGAACAGGCCTGAGCACCACCCCCGCACCACCCCGAACAGACGCACGACACCGAACAGTCGGTCGCCTCACCAGGCGAGCGCCTCGACAGCAAGGAGATCGGCAGCCATGCCGAAGATGAAGACGCACTCCGGTGCCAAGAAGCGGTTCCGGATCACCGGCAAGGGCAAGGTCATGCGCGAGCAGACCAACGGCCGCCACCTTCTGGAGCACAAGTCCTCGAAGTACACCCGCTCGATCGCGAACGACGTCGAGGTGTCCAAGCCGGACGCCAAGAAGGTCAAGAAGCTCCTCGGCCGCTGAGCCGAGCCCACCCCACCAGCACAGCCGGGCTCAGCACAGCAGTTCCGGACGCTAGACCAACACAGCAAGGAGAACTCACGTGGCACGCGTGAAGCGGGCAGTCAACGCCCAGAAGAAGCGCCGGGTCGTCCTCGAGCGCGCCAGCGGTTACCGCGGACAGCGTTCGCGGCTCTACCGCAAGGCCAAGGAGCAGGTCACCCACTCCCTCGGGTACGCCTACCGCGACCGTCGCGCCCGCAAGGGTGACTTCCGTCGCCTGTGGATCCAGCGCATCAACGCCGGAGCCCGCGCGAACGGCATGACGTACAACCGGTTCATCCAGGGCCTGAAGGCAGCGGAGATCGAGGTCGACCGTCGCATGCTGGCCGAGCTCGCTGTCAGCGACGAGGCCGCCTTCAGCGCGCTCGTCGAGATCGCCCGCGCGAACGTGCCGGCGACCGCCGGCGCCAACGCCTGATCCGAGCGAACTCTCCAGGCACACCAGAGCGCCGGGACATGCCCCCGCTGACGACCCCCCTGACCAATCCTCGGTCGGACCGGGTCAAGGCGGTGCGGGCACTGTCCCGGCGCTCCGTGCGTGAGCGCACCGGGCGCTTTCTCGTCGAGGGCCCGCAGTCGGTGCGCGAGGTGGTGCTCCACCACCCCGAGCTGGTCGTCGACCTCTACCTCACGGCGCAGGCCCGCTCCCGCCACGGCGACATCGTGACCGCGGCGCAGGCCGAGCAGCTCCGGCTCCACGAGGTCAGCGACGACGTGCTCGCGGCCATGTGCGACACCCCCACTCCGCAGGGGCTGGCCGCCGTCTGCCTGACGACGACTGCCAGCCTCGACGACGTGCTCGCCGCCCGGCCGCGCCTCCTGGTGCTGCTGACCAACGTCCGTGACCCGGGCAACGCCGGCACCGTCATCCGCGGGGCCGACGCCGCGGGGGCCGCCGCGGTCCTCGTGAGCGACGCATCGGTGGACGTGCACTCACCCAAGGTGGTGCGCTCGACGGCGGGCTCGCTGTTCCACCTGCCGCTCGTGACCGGTCTGCCCGTGGCGGAGACGGTGGCCCGGCTGCGGGCTGCCGGTGTCAGGGTGCTCGCGGCCGATGGTGCAGGGGAGGTCCTGCTGCCCGACGTCGACCTCGACGGGCCACACGCGTGGGTGATGGGCAACGAGGCGTGGGGCCTGGCACCCGAGGTGCGCGATCTGTGTGACGAGGTCGTGCGGGTGCCCATCTACGGCAAGGCCGAGTCGCTCAACCTCGCGATGGCCGCCACGGTGTGCCTCTACGCGTCCGCGGCAGCGCACAACCGTTAAGGTCGGCGGCATGGACTTCGTGCCGGGGATGCTGTTGGACAACGAGTCCGCCGGCGTTGCCGCCGAGCTGATCCCCGACGGGCTGGTCGCCGCTGACGGCGACGGACGGATCCTGTTCCTCAACACCCGAGCCACCCGCATCCTCGGGCGACCGCGCGAGGAGCTCGTGGGCGCGGACATCCGCGAGGCGGTCGACCTCCAGGACAGCGACGGCACGTCGTGGTGGGCGGTCACCGACCCCTGGAACGGGCTACGGATCCGCACCGGTCACCGGGAGAAGCTCCTCATGCTCCGGCACAACGGTCGTGAGGTGCTGGTCACGGCCAAGTACCTGCGCCCCGGGCGCAACCAACCGGTCAACCGGGTCAACATCCTCATGCGTGATGCGATGTACCGCCGCCGGGCCGAGGCCGAGAACGCCGCCGTCATCTCAACGGTCGCCCATGAGCTGCGCTCTCCCCTCACGTCCGTCAAGGGCTTCTCCTCCACGCTGCTGCGGCGCTGGGACCGCTTCAGCGACGACCAGAAGCGCCTGATGCTCGAGACCATCGAGGCCGACGCCGACCGCGTCACGCGGCTGATCACCGAGCTGCTCGACGTGTCCCGGATCGACTCCGGGCGGCTGCAGATCCGCCCGCTGCCGATCGACGTCTCCGCGGTCTTCCACCGCCACGTCGAGCGTGCAGTGGCCAGCGGCCTGGACCGCGACCGGTTCGCCATCGAGGTGTCCGACGAGCTGCCCGAGGTGTGGGCCGACCCCGACCGGCTGGACCAGATCCTGTCGAACCTCATCGAGAACGCCTTGCGTCACGGTGAGGGAGTCGTCACCCTCGGCGCCCAGCGCTCCCGTGACGGCAGCCCGGCGGTCCGCGAGTCCACCGCGCAGCACGAGGGGCAGCAGGACAAGGGGCAGCAGGACAAGGGAACGCCCCACTCCGGCGTCGACCTGCTCGTCGCCGACCAGGGCAAGGGCATCGCGGTCGACCACCGCAACCTGGTCTTCAGCAGGTTCTGGCACGGGTCGGGCCGGGGGAGCACCGGGCTCGGGCTCTACGTGGTCAAGGGGCTCGTCGAGGCCCACGGCGGACGGGTCMACGTGGAGGAGGGCGCCACCGGTGGCGCCCAGTTCCGGATCAGCCATCCCAGCGAGCCGCCCGACTACCACGCCTGAGCGACCCCGCACCCACCAGGCGCGCGGTGCGGCCCACCCGGCGAAACCGGGTGGCGGCGGCCGGGACGTCAGGGCAGGCTGGCCGGGTGAGCAGGTCGA
>NZ_JBFUCW010000039.1:0-21152 GCF_056405035.1 Pedococcus sp. P2_A3
GGGGCTCGTCGAGGCCCACGGCGGACGGGTCCACGTGGAGGAGGGCGCCACCGGTGGCGCCCAGTTCCGGATCAGCCTTCCCTGCGAGCCGCCCGACTACCTCGCCTGAGCGACCCCGCACCGACCTGGCGCGCGGTGCGGCCCACCCGTCGAAACCGGGTTGCGTCGGCCGGGACGTCAGGTCAGGCTGGCCGGGTGAGCAGGTCGATGCAGCGATTTACCGGGCCTTCGGGCGCGGTCGCACCGCTGCACTGAGGGCCACCCGGCGACGCCTCTGCGTGCGTCTGCGCGCTGCGCGAGCGGCATACCTCCAGCACCCAGCGCTCGCCCCCGAAGGCCGCACCCGGACCGCGGGCCGCACCAGTGCGGCCCCTAGACTTTCGGCAGCGCCGCTTTCGGTGCGCCGCCTTCGGATTGCCGAGTCGACGAGCCGACGAGCAGAGTGGAAGAGATGTCAGGACCCAACAAGCAGTACGACCCCGTCGAGGTCGCCGCGCTCGACCCGACCGAGGTCGAGAAGGCCGTGGCCGAGGCCCAGCAGGCGATCGCGGCGGCAGCCACGCTCGACGAGCTGAAGGCCGCGCGCCTGGCCCACCAGGGGGAGAAGAGCCCGCTGGCCTTGGCCAACCGCGAGATCGGCGCCCTCCCACCCAGCGCCAAGGCCGAGGCCGGCAAACGCGTGGGGCAGGCGCGAGGGCAGGTCGCGCAGGCGCTGGCAGCGCGCCAGCGCGAGCTCGAGGCCGACCGCGACCGGCGCATCCTGGTCGAGGAGACCGTTGACCTCACGGTGCGCGTCCCGCGCCGGCCCGTCGGCGCGCGGCACCCGATCAGCCTGGTCTCCGAGCGCGTCGAGGACATCTTCGTCTCGATGGGCTGGGAGATCGCCGAGGGCCCGGAGGTCGAGTCCGAGTGGCTGACCTTCGACGCGCTCAACATCCCCGCGGACCACCCGGCCCGGCAGGAGCAGGACACCTTCTTCGTCGAGCCGGCTGGATCCGGACTGGTCCTGCGCACGCACACCTCCCCGGTGCAGGTCCGCACCATGCTCGACCGCGAGCCGCCCATCTACGTCCTGTGCCCGGGCAAGGTCTTCCGCACCGACGACCTCGACGCCACGCACACGCCGGTGTTCCACCAGTTCGAGGGACTGGTCGTCGACGAGGGCATCACCATGGCCCACCTCAAGGGCACCCTCGACGCGTTCGTCCAGCGGCTGTTCGGCGAGGGCATCGTCACCCGCCTGCGCCCCAACTACTTCCCCTTCACCGAGCCCAGCGCCGAGATCGACTGCCGGTGCTGGATCTGCGGCGGCTCGGGGACCCTCGACGGCGAGCGCTGCCGCACCTGCGGTGGCACGGGCTGGATCGAGCTGGGCGGGTCCGGGATGGTCAACCAGCGCGTCCTGCGCGCCGCCGGCGTCGACACCGACCGCTACACCGGGTTCGCGTTCGGGCTGGGCATCGAGCGCTCGCTCATGCTGCGCCACAACGTGGCAGACATGCACGACATCGTCGAGGGAGACGTGCGTTTCTCCCAGCAGTTCGGAATGGAGATCTGATGCACGCGCCCGTGTCCTGGCTGCGCGAGCTGGCCGACGTCCCCGCGGACGCCACCGGTGAGGAGATCGCGGCCGCCCTCGTGCGGGTCGGCCTCGAGGAAGAGGGGCTGCACGGTGGTGACATCTCCGGACCGCTCGTCGTCGGGAGGGTGCTGTCGGTCGAGCCCGAGCCGCAGAAGAACGGCAAGACCATCAACTGGTGCACCGTCGACGTGGGCGAGAACGGCCAGCAGCTGACCGAGGGCAAGCCGCAGGAGATCGTCTGCGGGGCGCACAACTTCGGGGTGGGCGACCTCGTCGTCTGCGTGCTGCCGGGTGGTGTGCTGCCGGGTGGTTTCGAGATCTCGGCCCGCAAGACCTACGGCCACGTCTCCAACGGCATGATCTGCAGCCAGGCGGAGCTCGGTCTCGGTGACGACCACTCGGGGATCATCGTCCTGGGCGAGCTGCTGGGCGAGGAGGTGGCCGCAGGGCTCAAGCCCGGCGACGACGCCATCGCCCTGCTCGACCTGGCCGACGAGGTCGTGGAGGTCAACGTCACCCCTGACCGTGGCTACTGCTTCTCGCTGCGGGGCATCGCCCGCGAGTACGCGTTGTCGACTGGCGCTGCGTTCCACGACCCTGCCGAGGCCCCCGAGCTCGTCGTCCCCCCGTCCAACGACCGCGGGTATGCCGTGCACCTCACCGACGCCACCCCGCTCGGCGGTCGGGTCGGCTGCGACCGCTACGTCGCCAGGGTGGTGCGCGGCGTGGACGTGACCGCGTCCAGCCCCAGCTGGATGCAGAAGCGGCTCACCCAGGTGGGGATGCGCCCCATCTCGCTGGCCGTCGACGTGACCAACTACGTCATGATGCTGCTGGGCCAGCCGCTGCACGCCTTCGACCTCGACACGCTGTCCGGCTCGGTCGGCACCCGGCGCGCGAGAGCGGGGGAGAAGCTCACCACCCTCGACGACATCGAGCGGCCGCTCGACCCCGAGGACCTGCTGATCGTCGACGGTGCCGACACCCCGCTGGCGATCGCCGGCGTCATGGGCGGCGCCTCGTCCGAGGTGACCGGCGCGACGACCAACGTCCTCATCGAGGCGGCCCACTTCGACCCCATCACGGTCGCCCGTTCCTCGCGCCGGCACCGCCTGACGACCGAGGCGTCGAAGCGGTTCGAGCGCGGGGTCGACCACGCCGTGACGGCGGCAGCGGCCCAGCTCGCGGTCGACCTGCTGGTCGTCCACGGCGGCGGGACGGCCGACGAGGGCGTGACCGACGTCGACCTCCGGGCCGCAGCCGAGCCGTTCGACTTCGACCCGACCCTGCCCACGCGCTACATCGGGCTCGACTACCCCCAGGCCGAGGTCCTCGCGACCCTGCGGGCGATCGGCTGCGAGGTCACCGACGCGGCAGACGAGGGACGGGTCTCGGTGCTGCCACCCTCGTGGCGTCCCGACCTGACCGACGGCCCGGAGCTGGTGGAGGAGGTCGCGCGGGTCCGCGGCTATGACCAGATCCCTTCAGTACTTCCGCAGCCGAAGGCTGCCGGTCGTGGGCTGACCCACGGCCAGCGCATCCGTCGCGTCATCGCGACGACCCTGGCCCACCAGGGGCTCGTCGAGGTGCTCAGCTACCCCTTCGTCGCGCCGGTGCTCTTCGACCGGCTGGGCCTCCCGGCCGACGACGAGCGTCGGGCTGCGGTCCGGCTGGTCAACCCGTTGTCCGACGAGGCGCCGCTGATGCGGACCTCCGTGCTCGACACCCTGCTCGACACCCTGCGCCGCAACGTCGCCCGCGGGTCGCGCGACATCGCGGTCTACGAGATCGGTCTGGTCACCCGCGCCAGCAGCGAGCCGACCGCCGCACCGGTGCCCGGCATCGAGCACCGGCCGGATGACGCCACCCTGGCCGCCATCCTCGGTGCCGTGCCGACGCAGCCTCGGCACGCGGCATACGCAGCCGCTGGGGAGCTGGAGCGCGGCGGCCCGTGGGGACCCGGTCGGCAGGCCGATGCGTCCGACGCGGTGGCCTGGGCCCTGGCGGTCGGACGCTCCGTCGGTCTCGACCTGGTCGTGACCGCGGCCGACCGTCCGCCGTGGCACCCGGGCCGCTGCGCGCAGCTGGCGCTCGCCGACGGGACGGTGGTCGGCCACGCGGGCGAGCTGCACCCCAAGGTGACCAGCGCGCTCGAGCTGCCGCCGCGCACCGTGGCCGGCGAGCTCGATGTCGACGTCCTCGTCGCGGCCACCGGCACCCCGCTGGAGGCGACCGCGCTGTCGACCTATCCGCTGGCGCACACCGATGTCGCCCTCGTCGTCGACGAGGGCGTGGCGGCGTCCGACGTCGAGGCCGCCCTCCGCGCCGGTGCGGGGAAGGACCTCGAGTCCGTCCTGCTCTTCGACCTCTATCGCGGCGAGCAGGTCGGGCACGGGCGCAAGTCGCTCGCGTACCGGCTCACCTTCCGGGCGAAGGACCGCACCCTCACCACCGACGAGGTCAGCGCCCTGCGTGACTCCGCGGTGGTCCAGGCCGCGGCCCGCACGGGCGCGAGCCAGCGGTGACCGCGCCGGTCGCCGTCGTGACCGGTGCCTCGCGCGGCATCGGTCACCACCTCGCGGACGCCCTCGAGGACGCCGGGTATGCCGTCGAGCGGGGCTCGCGGTCGGTCGCCCCGGTGACCGATCCGGCAGCGGTCGAGGCGTGGGTCGCCGACATCATCGACCGGCACGGTCGCGTCGACCTTCTGGTGAACAACGCGGGGGTCATCGACCGCGAGGTCGCGCTGGTCGACAGTGACCCGGACGAGTGGTGGGAGACGATCGAGGTCAACCTCAGGGGCCCCTACCTGATGACCCGCGCGCTGCTGCCCCACATGATTGCGGCCGGAGCGGGGCGCATCGTCAACATCAACTCGGGTGCGGCCTACCGCAACTACGACATCGCGACCGCCTACAACGTGGGCAAGGGCGCGCTGGCCAGGCTGACCGCCGCCACGGGGCTCAACGCCGACCGCGGCGTGCGGGCCTTCGACCTGGCACCCGGGGTGGTGCGCACCGACATGACCCAGGCGATGGACGCCCACCGCGACCGCACCGAGTGGACCGAGCCCGCAGTGGTGGCCGAGCTGCTGCTCGCCATCGCCCGCGGCGAGCTGGATGACTGGAACGGACGCCTGGTGCGGGCCGGGGTCGACACGCCGGGCTCGCTCACCGCTAGGGCGGCCCGGGGACTGGCCGAGTCGGACCGCACGCTCGGCCTGCTGCGCTGGGGTGCCGACGACCCGTTGACCTGAGTCCCGTGGGGCCATGTGCATGACTGTGCATGAGCGTGTATGTTTATGCACATGGTCAAGGCAGCGGTGGCGGGTGCGAGTGGGTATGCCGGGGGCGAGCTCCTGCGGCTCCTGCTCGGGCACCCGGACGTGGAGATCGGGGCGCTCACGGCCGGTGCGAGTGCCGGGCGTCGCCTCGGCGACCTCCACCCGCACCTGACCCCGCTCGCCGACCGCCTGGTCGAGGACACCACGCTCGAGGTCCTCGCGGGTCACGACGTCGTCTTCCTCGCCCTCCCGCACGGGCACTCCGCCGCGTTGGCCGCGCAGCTGCCCGACTCGGTCACCGTCATCGACTGCGGCGCCGACTTCCGGTTGCGCGACGAGCAGGCGTGGACCACCTACTACGACACCCCGCATGCCGGGGCCTGGGCTTACGGGCTGCCCGAGCTGCCGGTGGGCGCAGGCCGCCAGCGCGAGGCGCTCCAGGGCACCCGGCACGTCGCCGTGCCCGGGTGCTACCCGACCGCGGTCTCGCTCGCCCTGGCGCCGGGCTTCGCCTCCGGGTTGCTGGACCCGCACGACGTGGTGGTGGTGGCGGCCTCGGGGACGTCCGGGGCGGGCAAGTCGCTGAAGCCCCACCTCCTCGGCGCCGAGGTGATGGGCGCGATGTCGCCCTACGGCGTGGGCGGCGTGCACCGGCACACCCCCGAGATCGAGCAGAACCTCACCGTTGCCGGCGGTCCCGGCAGCGGTGAGGTCCAGGTGTCGTTCACCCCGACCCTGGCCCCCATGCCCCGTGGCATCCTCGCAACCTGCACCGCTCGCCTGCGGGACGCGGCAGCAGGCACCGACGCCCGCGGCATACGGGAGGCGTGGGAGAAGGCGTATGCCGACGAGCCGTTCGTGCACGTGCTTCCGCAGGGCCAGTGGCCGTCGACGGCCAGCGTGCTCGGCAGCAACTCCGTCCACGTCCAGGTCACCATCGACGAACGGGTCGGCCGCGTGGTCGCGGTGGCCGCGATCGACAACCTCACCAAGGGAACGGCGGGTGCTGCTGTGCAGTGCATGAACCTCGCGCTCGGACTGACCGAGACGACCGGGCTTCCCGTGGCGGGAGTGGCGCCATGAGCCTCCTGACAGCGAAGCCGGGTCCCACGCTCTGCGTGGGCGGATACGAGCGAGGGACGAGCGAGGCCCGGAGCAAGCGCGCAAGGGGGCGGTTGTCATGAGCCTGCCCCTGCACCTGATGAGGCATGCGGTCGAGGTCGGGTTCGCCCGCCTGCCCGCGGGGGAGGAGCCGTCCTGGGACTGGCGCACCGGCCCGCTCGCCTCGATCACCTACACCGACAGCGAGACGTCCGTCGTCTGTGCCTTCGAGTCCGTGCCCGCGCGCCCGAAGGTGCAGGGTCCCCTGGTCGCCTTCGAGATCGCCGGTCCGCTCGACTTCTCGACCGTCGGTGTGCTCTCGGGCCTGCTGGAGCCGCTGGCCAAGCAGGGCATCAGCATCTTGGCCCTGTCGACCTACGACACCGACTGGATCCTCGTCGACGCGGAGCGGGCCGACGAGGCGATGGCGATCTGGAAGCGCGACGGCAACACCGCCGCCCCGGCCCGGCTCGGTGGAGGTGCCTCGTGAGCGTGACGAGTCCCCGCGGCTTCCGCGCCTCCGGGGTGACGGCGGGCATCAAGGCCAGTGGGACGCCCGATCTCGCCCTGGTCGTCAACGACGGGCCCGACCACCACGCCGCTGCGGTCTTCACCAGCAACCGCGTCGAGGCTGCACCCGTGACCTGGTCACGGCAGGCGTCCCTGGATGGACGGGTCGACGCGGTCGTCCTCAACTCCGGGGGCGCGAACGCGTGCACCGGAGCCCAGGGCTTCGCCGACACCCACACGACGGCCGAGAAGGTCGCCGAGGTCCTCGGTGTCTCCTCCCACGACGTCGTGGTCTGCTCGACCGGCCTGATCGGCGAGCTGCTCCCCATGGACAAGGTGCTCGCCGGGGTCGAGTCGGCAGCCGCGGCGCTGTCGGACGACGGAGGCCCGGCCGCCGCCATCGCGATCAAGACGACCGACACGGTGCACAAGGTGGCCTCCGCCGAGCGCGACGGCTGGTCGGTGGGTGGCATGGCCAAGGGCGCGGGCATGCTCGCGCCTGCCCTCGCGACGATGCTGGTCGTCGTCACGACCGATGCGGTCGTGACCGGCGGCGTGCTCGACGGCGTGCTGCGCTCCGCCACGGCCGCGACCTTCGACCGGATCGACTCAGACGGGTGCCAGTCGACGAACGACACGGTGGTCCTCCTGGCTTCCGGCGCGTCGGGGGTCCCGGCGGACACGGAGCAGCTCACCCAGGCGGTCACCGAGGTCTGCGCGAGCCTGGCCCGGCAGCTCATCGCCGACGCGGAGGGAGCCCACCACGACATCGCCATCGAGGTGCGCACCGCCGCCTCGGAGGCCGACGCCCTGGAGGTGGCGCGGTCGATCGCACGCAACAACCTCTTCAAGTGCGCGGTGTTCGGCAACGACCCCAACTGGGGACGCGTCCTCGCCGCGGTCGGCACCACCGCGGCAGCGTTCGACCCGCACGCACTCGACGTCTCCATCAACGGTGTCGAGGTCTGCCGCGCCGGGGGGGTCGGCGAGGACCGTGCCCTGGTCGACCTGACCCCGCGCGAGGTGCACGTCCTGGTCGACCTGCACGCCGGGGGCCAGACGGCCACGGTCTGGACCAACGACCTCACCCACGACTACGTCCACGAGAACTCGGCCTACTCCTCATGACGACTCCCCTCACCGGCTCCGCGCCACCCTCCGCGCCGCGGTCCACGAACACCGTCCGCGGCCACATCGGGGCAGCCGCACTGCGCGTCGCCCAGGGCAAGGCGCAGACGCTGGTCGAGGCGCTCCCATGGCTCGAGCAGTTCCGCGGCGCGCTCGTCGTCGTCAAGTACGGCGGCAACGCCATGGTCGACGACGGACTCAAGGCCGCCTTCGCCCAGGACGTCGCGTTCCTGCGGTATGCCGGCCTGCGTCCCGTCGTCGTCCACGGAGGTGGTCCGCAGATCGCCGCGATGCTCGACCGGCTCGGCCTGCAGAGCGAGTTCCGCGGCGGGCTGCGGGTCACCACGCCCGAGGTCATGGACGTGGTCCGGATGGTGCTCACCGGCCAGGTCGGCCGCGAGCTCGTCGGCCTCCTGAACCAGCACGGCCCGGTGGCCGTGGGGCTGTCGGGGGAGGACGCCGCCCTGTTCGGAGCCCGACGTCGCGGCACCCACGTCGACGGCGAGGAGGTCGACCTCGGCCTGGTCGGTGACGTGGAGACCGTCAACCCCGGGGCCGTGCAGGACATCCTCGACGCGGGTCGCATCCCCGTGGTGTCGACGGTCGCCCCCGACCTCGACGTCGACGGGCAGGTGCTCAACATCAACGCTGACACGGCTGCGGCGGCACTCGCGGTCGCGCTGAAGGCGCACAAGCTGGTGATGCTGACGGACGTCGAGGGTGTCTATGCCGACTGGCCCGACCGCGACTCGCTGCTGTCGTCACTGACCGTCGCGGGCGCCCAGGAGCTCTTGACGCGGGTCGACGCCGGGATGATCCCCAAGCTCGAGGCGTGCATCCGCGCCGTCGAGGGTGGCGTCCCCCAGGCCCACGTCATCGACGGTCGCCAACCCCACTCGCTCCTCCTCGAGGTCTTCACCTCCGAGGGGATCGGCACCATGATCGTCGCGGACGAGGAGTCCTGATGGGCGCGCGCAACGACGAGCTGCTCGAGCGCTACCAGCGATCGGTCATGGGGGTCTTCGGGCTCCCGCCGCTGGTGCTGTCGCACGGGAGCGGGTGCCACGTGTGGGACGTCGACGGCAACCGCTACCTCGACCTGGTCGGCGGGATCGCGGTCAACGCACTCGGTCACGGCCACCCTGCCTTGGTGGCTGCGATCAGCAAGCAGGCCGGCGAGGCGATCCACGTCTCCAACCTCTTCACGTCCGAGGGCCAGATCGCGCTGGCCGAGCAGCTGCTCGCGCTCGCGGGCGCACCCGAGGGGTCCGCGGTCTTCTTCGCCAACTCCGGTGCCGAGGCGATCGAGGCCGCCATCAAGCTCAGCCGTCGCACCGGGCGCAGCGGGATCGTGGCTGCCGAAGGTGCCTTCCACGGCCGCACCACCGGGGCCCTGGCGCTGACCCACAAGCTCGCCTACCGCGAGCCCTTCGAACCGCTCATCCCGGGCGTCACGCACGTCCCGTTCGGCGACGAGGGCGCGCTGCGCGCCGCCGTCACCTCCGACACCGCCGCCGTCGTGCTCGAACCCGTCCAGGGTGAGGCGGGCGTGCTCAGCCCCGGCACGGCATACCTGCGACTGGCCCGCGAGCTCACGCTGGCGCACGGTGCGCTGCTCGTCCTCGACGAGATCCAGACCGGCATCGGCCGCACCGGCACGTGGTTCGCGTTCCAGCAGGCTGGGGTGGTCCCCGACGCCATCACGCTCGCCAAGGGTCTCGGGGGCGGCGTGCCGATCGGGGCCCTGGTCGCCTTCGGCCCGCGGGTCGCGGGCCTGCTCACCGCCGGGCAGCACGGCAGCACCTTCGGGGGCAACCCGCTCGCTGCCGCCGCCGGGCTCGCCGTGCTCGAGACCATCGAGGCGGAAGGGCTCCTCGAGCACGCCACGAAGGCAGGCCAGCACCTCGTCGACTCCGTGACCGCCCTGGGTCACCCGCTCGTGGCGGAGGTGAGGGGAGCCGGGCTGCTGCGGGCGATCGTGCTGACCGAGCCGGTCGCGGCCCAGGTCGCCGCCCTCGCGCGCGCCGCCGGCTTCATCGTCAACCCGGTGGCTCCGGACGCGCTCCGCCTCGCGCCGCCGCTGGTCGTGACCACGGCCGAGCTCGACTCCTTCGTGCACGCCCTGCCCGCCCTGCTCGATGCCGCGGCACCCGCCGCCACGACTCCCGAGGACGCGTCATGACCCTGCGACACTTCCTGCGCGACGACGACCTGACTGCCGAGGAACAGGCCCTGGTGCTCCGGCGCGCGCTCGAGCTCAAGGCTGCGCCGTTCTCGCGGCGCCCCCTGGAGGGCCCGCGCACGGTGGCCGTGGTGTTCGACAAGCCGACGCTGCGCACCCAGGTGTCCTTCGCGGGTGCGATCACCGGCTTGGGCGGCTACCCGCTGGTCGTCGACGGCACCCTCGCGCAGATCGGCACCCGCGAGTCGATCGCCGACACCGCACGGGTCCTCGGACCCCAGTCGGCCGCCGTCGTCTGGCGCACGTACGGCCAGGACCGGATCGAGGAGATGGCCGCCCACGCCGGTGTCCCGGTCGTGAACGCCCTGACCGATGACTTCCACCCGTGCCAGATCCTGGCCGACCTGCTCACGGTGCTCGAGCACAAGGGCGCGCTCGGCGGCCTCACCCTCGGCTACGTCGGGGACGGCGCCAACAACATGTCCCACTCCTATCTTCTCGGGTGTGCTCTGGCCGGCCTGCACGTGCGCATCGGCACTCCCGCCGGCCACCAGCCGGCACCGGCGATCCTCGCCAGGGCCCAGGAGCTCGCAGCGGCCCACGGCGGATCGGTCCTCGTGACCGACGACCCGGTGGCCGCCGTCGAGGGGGTCGACGTGGTGGTCACCGACACGTGGGTGTCGATGGGCATGGAGGGGGAGAAGGGCGACCGTCAGGGGGCGCAGAGCCCCTTTGCCCCGTTCGCCGTGACCACATCCCTCATGGCCGAGGCGGCCGCCGACGCGATCTTCCTGCACTGCCTCCCGGCCTACCGCGGCTTCGAGGTGGAGGCCGCGGTCATCGACGGTCCGCAGTCGGTGGTGTGGGACGAGGCGGAGAACCGGCTGCACGCACAGAAGGCCCTKCTGTCGTTCCTCCTCGAGGGCGGCGAAGGCCCGCAGGGGGCCTGAACCGATGAGCATCGCCCCCACCAGGACCGGACGCCAGCAGCGCATCGTCGCGATCCTCGGCCGCACCGAGGTGCGCTCCCAGAGCGAGCTGCTCGACCTGCTCGCCGACGACGGCATCGACGTCACCCAGGCCACGCTCTCGCGGGACCTCCTCGAGATCGGCGCCGTCAAGGTCCGCTCCGGGCGCACCCTCGTGTATGCCGTGCCGGGAGAGGGCGGCGACCGCACCGCGCGTCCGGCACCCGACGAGACGCAGCTCACGGCGCGACTCCGGCGGGTGTGCGAGGAGCTGCTCGTCACGGCCGAGCCCTCCCACAACCTGGTCGTGCTCCGCACGCCGCCGGGGGCCGCCAACTACCTGGCCTCGGCCATCGACCACGCCGCCCTGGCCGGTGTGCTCGGCACCATTGCCGGCGACGACACCATCATGGTCATCACCACCGGCGCCGCCGCCAGCCGCAAGGTCGCTTCCGACCTCCTGGGGCGTGCGGCCACGACAGAGGAGAACGAGTGAGTGACGACAAGGTCAGCCTGTGGGGCGGACGCTTCGCAGGAGGCCCGGCGGACGCCCTCGCCGCCCTGAGCAAGTCCACCCACTTCGACTGGCGGCTCGCGCAGTACGACATCGCCGGCTCCCGCGCGCACGCGCGGGTGCTCCACGCCGCGGGCCTGCTCGACGACGCGAACCTCGAGGCGATGCTGGCCGGGCTGGCCGCCCTCTCTGCCGACGTCGCCTCCGGGGCGTTCCTGCCCGGCGACGACGACGAGGACGTCCACACCGCCCTCGAGCGCGGCCTCATCGAGCGGGCCGGCTCCGACGTGGGTGGGCGACTGCGGGCCGGCCGGTCACGCAACGACCAGATCGCGACCCTGTTCCGGATGTACCTGCGTGACCACGCGCGCTCGGTCGCGGCACTCGTGCTCGACGTCGTCGACGCCCTGGTCGACCAGGCCACCCGCCACGCCGACGTGCCGATGCCCGGGCGCACGCACCTCCAGCACGCCCAGCCCGTGCTCCTGGCCCACCACCTGCTCGCGCACGCCTGGCCGCTCCTGCGCGACGTCCAGCGGTTGCGCGACTGGGACGTCCGCGCGGCGGTCTCGCCGTACGGCTCCGGTGCCCTCGCGGGTTCCTCCCTCGGGCTCGACCCGGAGGCGGTCGCCGCGGACCTCGGCTTCACCACGTCGGTCGAGAACTCGATCGACGGCACGGCCTCGCGCGACTTCGTGGCGGAGTTCGCCTTCGTCGCGGCCATGACGGCCATCGACATCTCCCGCCTCGCCGAGGAGGTCGTCCTCTGGGCGACCAAGGAGTTCTCGTTCGTCACGCTCGACGACGCCTACTCGACCGGGTCGAGCATCATGCCGCAGAAGAAGAACCCCGACGTCGCCGAGCTCGCACGGGGCAAGGCGGGACGCCTCGTCGGCGACCTCACCGGGCTGCTCACGACCCTCAAGGCCCTGCCGCTGGCCTACAACCGCGACCTCCAGGAGGACAAGGAGCCGGTGTTCGACGCCGTCGACACCCTCGAGGTGCTGCTCCCGGCGTTCAGCGGCATGGTCGCCACGATGGTCTTCGACACCGAACGGCTCGCCTCGCTGGCGCCCCAGGGGTTCTCGCTGGCGACCGACGTCGCCGAGTGGCTGGTGCGCGAGGGGGTGCCGTTCCGGGTGGCCCACGAGGTCGCCGGCGCCTGTGTCCGAGCCTGCGAGGACCGCGGCATCGAGCTGTGGGACCTGAGCGACGCCGACCTGGCCGGCATCTCCGAGCACCTGACACCCGGGGTCCGCGACGTGCTGAGCGTCGAGGGGTCGCTCGCCTCGCGCGACGCCAGGGGAGGCACCGCCCCGGCCCGCGTCGCCGAGCAGCGTGACCGCGTGGTTGCGGCCGGCGCCGAGGCCCGCGCCTGGGCGAGCGAACCGATCGAGGTGCGCTGACGGCATACCCATCCGTCCGCTTCCGAGAAATCTCGGGAAGCACGCGATAGGTTCGTGATGCGGGTCACAGGCGACCCGTATCCGCCTTGCGAAGGGACGGTGCCATGGGCGTCAGGGACGACCTCACAGCGGCTGCAGGTCACGTGGCCGGGCTGCGACGGGCGGTGACCGCGCTCTCGAAGGAGCTCGGCAACACCATCGACGTGCAACGACTGCGCGACGACGTGGTGCGTCTCGCGGACGACGTCGACCTCGTGGCGCGGGGAGCCGGAGTCGGTTCGCAGGACCGGGCCGGTGGGCCGGGCGAGATCGTCTTCATCCCCGACGAGGAGTACGACCCCTCGCTGTGGTCCGATGCCGAGGACGAGGGCGTCGGCCCCTCCCGGGGCCACTGAGGTGTCGAACGTCCCCTTCAGCGGAGGCGTCCATGCCCCCGGTCGGGCCCGCATCGCCGCTCGCACCCTCCGCGAGGACCGCTGGTGGCTCCAGCCCTTCGTCACGTTCGTCTGCTTCTCGGCCTGGCTCCTCTACGGCCTGGTGCGCGCGAGCCTGCAGAAGGACTACTTCGTCGCCGACTACGGCTACCTCACGCCGTTCTACTCGCCGTGCCTGTCCACCTCGTGCGTCCCCGGTTCCACCCACTTCGGCACGCCGTTCGGCGAGTGGCCGGCGCTGATCCCGTTCGCGGCGCTGACCCTGCCGTTCCTGCTGTTGTTCCGGCTCACCTGCTACTACTACCGCAAGGCCTACTACCGCTCGTTCTGGAACTCGCCGCCGGCCTGCGCCGTGCCCGAGGCGCACCGGGAGTACTCGGGCGAGACGCGGTTCCCGCTCATCCTGCAGAACCTGCACCGCTACTTCTTCTACGCCGCGGTCATCATCAGCCTGATCAACACGTATGACGTGCTGCACGCGTTCCGCGGCAAGGACGGCGGCTTCGGGCTCGGGCTCGGCACGCTCATCCTCCTGGCCAACGTGGTGCTGCTGTGGTGCTACACGCTGGGGTGCCACTCCTGCCGCAACATCGTCGGCGGGCGGCTCAACCACTTCAGCAAGCACCCACTGCGCTACAAGGCGTGGGGTCTCGTGGGCAAGCTCAACGCCCGCCACATGCTCTTCGCGTGGGTCACCCTCGGGAGCCTCGTGGTGACCGACGCCTACATCGCCCTGGTCTCGGCCGGCACGATCGGCGACTTCCGCATCATCAACTAGCCCACCCAGCTCACGTGGCCCGCCGACCCGGCCCACGGCCTACCCCGAAGGAGTGCGAGTGACCGACCTCGAGAGGCACGACTACGACGTCATCGTCATCGGGGCGGGTGGTGCCGGGCTGCGTGCCGCGATCGAGGCACGGGAGCAGGGGCTGCGCACCGCGATCATCTGCAAGAGCCTGTTCGGCAAGGCCCACACCGTGATGGCCGAGGGCGGCATCGCCGCGTCGATGGGCAACGCCAACGAGAAGGACAACTGGCAGACCCACTTCCGCGACACCATGCGCGGCGGCAAGTTCCTCAACAACCCGCGGATGGCCGAGCTGCACGCCAAGGAAGCCCCCATGCGCGTGTGGGAGCTCGAGACCTACGGCGCCCTGTTCGACCGCACCCCGGACGGCCGGATCAGCCAGCGCAACTTCGGGGGTCACGAGTACCCCCGCCTCGCCCACGTCGGCGACCGCACCGGCCTGGAGCTGATCCGCACCCTCCAGCAGAAGATCGTCAGCCTCCAGCAGGAGGACCACCGCGAGACGGGTGACTACGAGAGCCGGCTCAGGGTGTTCGCGGAGCTGACGATCACCGACATCCTCAAGTCCGACGGGGCGGTCGCGGGGGCCTTCGGCTACTGGCGCGAGTCGGGCCGGTTCGTGCTCTTCTCGGCCCCGGCCGTCATCCTGGCCACCGGCGGCATCGGGAAGTCGTTCAAGGTCACCAGCAACTCGTGGGAGTACACCGGCGACGGCCACGCCCTGGCCCTGCGCGCAGGTGCCTCCCTGGTCAACATGGAGTTCATCCAGTTCCACCCCACCGGCATGGTGTGGCCGCCGTCCGTGAAGGGCATCCTCGTCACCGAGTCGGTGCGCGGCGACGGGGGAGTGCTGCGCAACTCCGAGGGCAAGCGCTTCATGTTCGACTACGTCCCCGACGTCTTCCGAGGGCAGTACGCCGACTCGGAGGAGGAGGCGGACCGTTGGTACAAGGACCCGGAGAACAACAAGCGCCCCCCGGAGCTGCTGCCGCGTGATGAGGTGGCCCGCGCCATCAACAACGAGGTCAAGGAGGGGCGCAGCTCGCCGCACGGCGGCGTCTTCCTCGACGTCTCCACCCGTCTCCCGGCCGAGGAGATCAGGCGCCGGCTGCCGTCCATGCACCACCAGTTCAAGGAGCTCGCCGACGTCGACATCACGGCGGAGCCGATGGAGGTCGGCCCCACCTGCCACTACGTCATGGGTGGCGTCGAGGTCGATGCCGACACGGAGGCGACCTCGGTGCCTGGGTTGTTCGCGGCGGGTGAGGTCGCGGGGGGCATGCACGGCTCCAACCGACTGGGCGGCAACAGCCTCTCGGACCTGCTGGTCTTCGGCCGCCGGGCCGGAGTCGGTGCAGCGGAATATATTGCCGCGCTTGGCGATTCGCGACCCACKATCAGCGACGCAGATGTCGACCAGGCGGCCGAGACCGCGCTCGCGCCCTTCCGCGACGCCTCGGAGAACCCCTACACGCTCCACCAGGAGCTCCAGCAGAAGATGAACGACCTGGTGGGGATCATCCGGCGCGAGGGAGAGGTCCGCGAAGCGCTCGAGATGCTCGACGACCTCGACGAGCGAGCGAAATCCGTTGGGGTGGAAGGGCATCGACAGTTCAACCCTGGTTGGCACCTCGCCCTCGACCTCCGCAACATGCTCGCCGTCTGTCGCTGCGTCGCTCTCGCGGCCCTGGAGCGCACGGAGTCGCGCGGCGGTCACACCCGCGAGGACTTCCCTGCCATGGACCCGCAGTGGCGCGGGGTCAACCTCATCTGCGCGCTCGACGGATCCGGCACCGTTCAGCTCAGGCGTCAGCCGGTCCCCGAGATCCGTCAGGACCTGCTCGAGCTCTTCGAGCGCACCGAGCTGTCCAAGTACCTCACCGAACCAGAGCTGGCGCGCCTCGACGCGGGCGGCTCGTCCACCCAGCAGGGCAGCGCCGAGGGGAGTGACCGGTCATGAGCTACGACGCCAGGTTCAAGGTGTGGCGTGGGGACGCCGGGGGAGGCGACCTGCAGGACTTCATCGTGGAGGTCAACGAGGGCGAGGTCGTCCTCGACATCATCCACCGCCTGCAGGCGACCCAGGCGCCTGACCTCGCGGTGCGCTGGAACTGCAAGGCGGGCAAGTGCGGCTCGTGCAGCGCAGAGGTCAACGGCAAGCCGCGGCTGCTCTGCATGACGCGGATGAGCACCTTCACCGAGGAGCAGGTCATCACGGTGACGCCGCTGCGCACCTTCCCGGTGATGCGCGACCTGGTGACGGACGTGTCCTTCAACTACCAGAAGGCGCGCGAGGTGCAGGCGTTCAGCCCGCCCGCGGACCTGCAGCCGGGTGACTACCGCATGCAGCAGGTCGACGTGGAGCGCAGCCAGGAGTTCCGCAAGTGCATCGAGTGCTTCCTCTGCCAGGACGTCTGCCACGTGGTCCGTGACCACGAGGACAACAAGACCAACTTCGCCGGGCCGCGCTTCCTCATGCGGGTCGCGGAGCTCGACATGCACCCGCTCGACACCGCCGACCGGCGCCCGGCGGCCAAGGAGCAGCACGGCCTGGGCTACTGCAACATCACCAAGTGCTGCACCGAGGTCTGCCCCGAGCACATCAAGATCACCGACAACGCGCTCATCCCCCTCAAGGAGCGTGTCGTCGACCGCCACTACGATCCCGTCGTGTGGCTCGGCAACAAGATCCGTCGTCGCGGCGCCTGACGAGGTCCTTCTTCGCCCGCGACGTCCTCGACGTCGCCCCGGAACTGCTCGGTGCGACGATCTCGCACGCCGGCGTCACGGTCCGGCTCACCGAGGTGGAGGCGTATGCCGGGACGGCCGACCCCGGCTCGCACGCCTTTCGTGGACCGACACCGCGCACCGAGGTGATGTTCGGGGAGGCCGGTCACCTCTACGTCTACTTCACCTACGGCATGCACTGGTGCGCCAACGTCGTGTGCGGTCCCAGCGGTGAGGCCAGCGCCGTCCTCCTGCGAGCCGGGGAGGTCGTCGCCGGGGAGGAGGTGGCGGCCACCCGCCGTGCGGGGGTGGCCCGGCGCGACTGGGCGCGCGGACCAGCCCGGCTCGCGACGACCCTCGGCCTGCGCGGCGAGCAGTCGGGTGTCGACGCCTGTGTGCCGCGTGGCGACGTCGTCTTCGCCCGTCCGGCCGCTGCGACCGGTGAGCCGCTCGTGCGCACGGGCCCGCGCGTGGGGGTGGCCGGAGCGGGCGGCGACGCCGCGGCATACCCCTGGCGGTTCTGGCTCGACGGCGAGCCAACCGTGTCCGTGTACCGACCGGCACCGAATCGACCAGCCACGTCCCGTGCACGCAGTCGCAGGGCATAGGGCAGGCTGTGGTCGTGCCGCGACAGCGCGGCACGTCGTGCGACGCGAAGGAGCGACCCACCGTGAGCAACATCCTCGACGAGCTGCAGTGGCGAGGACTGGTGGCCCAGACCACCGACGAGTCCGCGCTGCGCGACGCCCTCGCCGACGGGCCGATCACGGCGTACTGCGGCTTCGACCCCACCGCCCCGTCGCTGCACTTCGGCAACCTCGTGCAGCTGGTGGTGCTGCGGCACCTGCAACGAGCCGGCCACCGCGTGATCTGCCTGGTGGGTGGCTCGACCGGCTTGATCGGCGACCCACGGCCGTCGTCGGAACGCGTCCTCAAGACCAAGGAGCAGACCGCCGAGTGGGTCGCCAACATCGAGCGCCAGGTGCGGCCGTTCCTCACGGTCGAGGGTGACAACCCCGCGGTCTTCGTGAACAACCTCGACTGGACGGCGCCGATGTCGGCGCTGGACTTCCTGCGCGACATCGGCAAGCACTTCCGCGTCAACCAGATGGTCAAGAAGGACGCGGTCGCCGCACGGCTGAACTCGGAGGAGGGCATCTCCTACACCGAGTTCAGCTACCAGCTGCTCCAGGGGCTGGACTACCTCCAGCTGTTCCGCGACTACGGCTGCACGCTGCAGACGGGTGGGCAGGACCAGTGGGGCAACCTGACGGCGGGATCCGACCTGATCCACCGGGTGGAGGGGAAGTCGGTCCACCTCCTCACCACACCGCTGCTCACCGACGCCGCCGGCAACAAGTTCGGCAAGAGCGAGGGCAACGCCATCTGGCTGTCGCCCGAGATGACCAGTCCCTACGCGTTCTACCAGTACTGGATCAACACCGAGGACGCCTCAGTGGTGACCCTGCTCAAGGTCTTCACCGACCGCACCGCAGAGCAGATCGCCGAGCTCGAGCAGTCGCTCGCGGAGAAGCCGTTCCTGCGGGAGTGCCAGAAGGCCCTGGCCGCGGATGTCACCACCCTCGTGCACGGGGCGCAGGCCACCGCGGCCGTGCAGGCCGCATCGGAGGCCCTCTTCGGCAAGGGGGACGTGACCGCCCTCGACCCGGGCACGCTCGGTGACGCCACCGGGGAGCTGCCCGGGGGAGAGGTCTCGGCCGGCATGTCGGTGACCGACGCCCTGGTGGCGGTCGGGCTGGTCGACTCGCGCAACGCCGCCCGCCGCGCGATCGGCGACGGTGGCGCCTCCCTCAACAACGTCAAGCTGACCGATCCCGAACAGGTGCTCCAGGAGTCGGACTTCCTGCACGGACGGGTCGCGCTGCTGCGGCGTGGCCGCAAGTCGCTGGCGGCCGGGCGCCGGGTTGGATGACCCTCGCAAGCCGCTGACCTGCGGATTTGTGTTTTGCGCCGAGGCCCGTCTAATGTTCTCGACGTCAGCCCGACAGGGAGGAACGGACACCACCGCAGGAACGAAAGTTCCCGCGAAGTAGGCCGGTCCCGGGGCAGACCCCACCGAAAAGCACCTGGGAGACCAGGACGTTCCGGAGCGCCCGCAAGGGTGGTCGGAGCCGGGCCGAGAGGCTGCTACAGTGGGCGCCCCACAGAAAAGCATCCGGTTCGCCGGAGGGCATCTGCGCGGCCCGCAAGGGCGGCCGGACGCCGGTCAGCAGTCTTCTGGAAACCCTGAGTTTTTGGAACACAGCCGGCCTGCTACAGTGGGACACCTCGCGGAGAGCCAAGCGCGCTCAATCCACCGCTTCCAGCAGGAAGCGCAAGGATTTGACGCCCAAGAGCGAAGCGAGTAACTTTGAAGGGTTGCCCCGAACGCCGGCCGAAAGGTCAGCGGATGGTGCGCGTCCGAACCTTGAGAACTCAACAGCGTGTCAAAAATCGATGCCAATTACCTCGTCTCGAGGTGGCAGCGAACCAGGCCAAAGGTCTGGGGATGCAGTCACGTCGAACGAAAATCCTTTGGTTGACAATGAATTTCTAGCAATTGCTAGTTGTTCTTGCTCAGTCAGTGAAACAACCCTTCTTGGGTAACAGTTTCGTGGTCTTCGGACCACGAGCTAAACATCAATGGAGAGTTTGATCCTGGCTCAGGACGAACGCTGGCGGCGTGCTTAACACATGCAAGTCGAACGGTGATGGTGGGAGCTTGCTCCTACCGGATCAGTGGCGAACGGGTGAGTAACACGTGAGTAACCTGCCCCAGACTCTGGAATAACCCCGGGAAACCGGAGCTAATACCGGATACGAGACGAAGCTGCATGGCTATCGTCTGGAAAGTTTTTCGGTCTGGGATGGACTCGCGGCCTATCAGCTTGTTGGTGAGGTAACGGCTCACCAAGGCGACGACGGGTAGCCGGCCTGAGAGGGCGACCGGCCACACTGGGACTGAGACACGGCCCAGACTCCTACGGGAGGCAGCAGTGGGGAATATTGCACAATGGGCGAAAGCCTGATGCAGCGACGCCGCGTGAGGGATGACGGCCTTCGGGTTGTAAACCTCTTTCAGCAGGGAAGAAGCGAAAGTGACGGTACCTGCAGAAGAAGCACCGGCTAACTACGTGCCAGCAGCCGCGGTAATACGTAGGGTGCGAGCGTTGTCCGGAATTATTGGGCGTAAAGAGCTTGTAGGCGGTTTGTCGCGTCTGCCGTGAAAATTCGAGGCTCAACCTCGAACTTGCGGTGGGTACGGGCAGACTAGAGTGTGGTAGGGGAGACTGGAATTCCTGGTGTAGCGGTGAAATGCGCAGATATCAGGAGGAACACCGATGGCGAAGGCAGGTCTCTGGGCCACTACTGACGCTGAGAAGCGAAAGCATGGGGAGCGAACAGGATTAGATACCCTGGTAGTCCATGCCGTAAACGTTGGGAACTAGGTGTGGGTCTCATTCCACGAGATCCGTGCCGCAGCTAACGCATTAAGTTCCCCGCCTGGGGAGTACGGCCGCAAGGCTAAAACTCAAAGGAATTGACGGGGGCCCGCACAAGCGGCGGAGCATGCGGATTAATTCGATGCAACGCGAAGAACCTTACCAAGGCTTGACATATGCGAGAACGCTGCAGAGATGCAGAACTCTTTGGACACTCGCATACAGGTGGTGCATGGTTGTCGTCAGCTCGTGTCGTGAGATGTTGGGTTAAGTCCCGCAACGAGCGCAACCCTCGTTCTATGTTGCCAGCACGTAATGGTGGGGACTCATAGGAGACTGCCGGGGTCAACTCGGAGGAAGGTGGGGATGACGTCAARTCATCATGSCCCTTATGTCTTGGGCTTCACGCATGCTACAATGGCCGGTACAAAGGGCTGCGAAACCGCGAGGTGGAGCGAATCCCAAAAAACCGGTCTCAGTTCGGATTGGRGTCTGCAACTCGACYCCATGAAGTCGGARTCGCTAGTAATCGCRGATCAGCAACGCYGCGGTGAATACGTTCCCGGGCCTTGTACACACCGCCCGTCAAGTCACGAAAGTCGGTAACACCCGAAGCCGGTGGCCCAACTCTTTGAGGGGGAGCCGTCGAAGGTGGGACTGGCGATTGGGACTAAGTCGTAACAAGGTAGCCGTACCGGAAGGTGCGGCTGGATCACCTCCTTTCTAAGGAGCACTGGTCGCGAAAGCGATCCAGAGCCTGGTCTGTAGGCGTACGTCCTACACCAGGAGCTCAAGGGTGGAACATCGATTATTTGGCGCTGACACCGACTCGTGTCGCAAGTACAAGTCAGGTCCTCGGACCTGGCAGTGGAACGCAATCGAGAGGGTGCCGGCGCCTGACACGTTGTTGGGTCCTGAGGGCTTCGGGCGAAAGCTTGAACCTCAGGCCGGTAGATCGGCCAGGACCCTCCCCACGGATGAACCGCCGCACGGTGCTGTTGTACAGCGACCAGCGGTAGGCACCGAGACGGGGGAGGGGCCGCCCGTACCTTGAGAACTACACAGT
>NZ_JBFUCW010000040.1:0-18490 GCF_056405035.1 Pedococcus sp. P2_A3
ACGGTATGCCGCGTGGCTGGCCGAGCCACGCGGCATACCCCCGATAACCTGTAGACGTGTACTTCACGGATCGTGGAATCGAGGAGCTGGCTGCTCGCCGAGGGGAAGAGGAAGTCTCCTTCGAGTGGCTGGCCGACCAGCTGCGCACGTTCGTGGACCTGAACCCCGACTTCGAGACCCCCGTCGAGCGCCTGGCCACCTGGCTGGCCCGGCTCGACGACGACGAGGACTGACGCGTGAGCGACCCCACCTTCACCCCGAGCGCCGAGTTCCAGGTCGCCTCCGACGGCCCGCGGGACGTGGGCCTCGTCTTCGTCGGCGCCTCGCTGGTGGCGGGTGTCGGCGACCCCAAGGGGCAGGGGTGGGTCTCCCGGGTCGTGGGCCGCACCCACAGCCCCGACCTCGAGCTGACCGCCTACAACCTCGGCGTCCGCGGCGACACCACCGCCGACGTGCTGGCTCGCTGGAAGGCCGAGTGCGCCCCCCGCTGGCAGGGCCGCGCCGAGAAGCGGCTCGTGGTCTCGGTCGGCGGCAACGACGCAGCCACCGGCGTGACCCTGGCCCGCCACCGGCTCAACCTGGCCAACATCCTCGACGACGCCGCGAGTGCAGGCATCGGCACGTTCGTCGTCAGCCCGCCACCGACCGACGACGAGGAGCTCAACGCCAAGCTCGACGTGCTCGTGGAGGCGCAGGCCGACGTGTGCTCGCGTCGAGGGGTGCCCTTCGTCGACTGCTTCCGACCGCTGCTCGGGCACGAGCAGTGGCAGAGTGACCTGGCGGCCAGCCGGGTGCCCCACCACCCGGGTCAGGCCGGCTATGGCCTGATCGCGTGGCTGGTGCTGCACAACGGCTGGTACGACTGGTTGCAGATCTCACCGAGCTGACCGCACCAGACCACATCGCTCCACCACCGACGACCGAGGGGGCCCTCGATGGGTACGTCCGCTGAACTGATCACCGCCGTGCGCGCAGCCGCCGCCGGCACGCCGTATGCCGTGCGCGAGACGCCGCGGGGCTTCGACCTGACGATCGACGTCGCCGACGCCCAGTGGCTGGCGGTCTTCAAGGCGCACGGCCTGAAGAAGGTGTTCACCCACCAGGTCCGGCTCAACGAGGCCGACCACTCGATGACGATCACCGACGTCGGCAACATGTTCTCGTGGAGCGGCGGCGGCTCGTCACCGCGCCTGCAGGCCGCCGCGTCCACGCAGCGCGGCCGGGTCTACGAGAAGTCGTTCCGCAAGGAGTTCGGGGTCGACGTGAAGACCGGCCACGTCGGGAAGGTCGTCGACTACTCCTTCGACGCCACGGCGGGCCGCGACCTCATCCGCGACGTCGCGAAGGACCAGGGCTGGGACGAGAAGATGGGCGGCACCCAGAAGGGTGCGGTCATCTTCGCCGGCGCAACCCTGGCCGTGCTCGCGGTGGCCGGGATCGTCTGGCTGGTCGTCTCGCTGCTCTGAGCCCAACCGGTGTCGGGGCCAGGTGGGGTGCGGGCCGCGACCTGCCGGGCCGTCGTCAGGAGACGGTGAAGACGACCTTCCCGAACAGCTCCCCGGCCGCCATGCGCGCGAACCCCTCGCGGGCCTGCGCCAGCGGCAGGGTCGTGTCGATGACCGGTTCGATGCGCTGCTGCACGACGAACTGCGCCAGCCGCTCGAGCTCGGCACGGCTCCCCATCGTGGACCCGACGACCCGCAGCTGCTTGAAGAAGATCTTGGTCAGCTCGGCCTTGCTCGGCGCGTCGCCCGAGGTCGCCCCGGAGATCACGATGGTGCCACCGGGCTTGAGCGAGTTGACGGAGTGCGACCAGGTCGCGGCGCCGACCGTCTCCATGACCGCGTCGACACGGTCGGGCAGGCGCTCGCCGTTGCCGAAGGCCTGGTCGGCACCGATCCCGACCGCCCGCTGGCCCTTCTCCTCGTCGCGGCTGGTGACCCACATCCGGTAGCCGGCCGCCGCCCCGAGCTGCACGAGAGCCGTGGCCACCCCACCGCCGGCGCCCTGCACCAGGACGGTGGCTCCCGGCGTGAGGCCGGCGTTGCTGAACAGCATGCGGTAGGCCGTGAGCCACGCGGTCGAGAGGCAGGCGGCGTGCTCCCACGGGAGGCCGGCAGGCTTGGGCACGAGGTTGGTGCTGGGCACGGCGACCTTCTCGGCGAGCGTGCCGTCGTGCAGCTCGGAGAGCAGCGTGCGTCGCGGGTCGAGGGTCTCGTCCCCGCGCCACCCCTCGCTGGGGATGACCGCGTGGACGATGACCTCGTTGCCGTCCTCGTCGATCCCGGCGCCGTCGCAGCCCAGGATCATCGGCAGCCGGTCGGCGGGGAGGCCGACGCCACGCAGCGACCAGACGTCGTGGTGGTTCAGTCCGGCAGTCCTGAGAGTGACCGTCGTCCACCCCTCACGCGGCGTCGGGTCCGGCCGCTCACCGACCTCGAGCCCGGAGAGCGGGTCGTCGGCGGACTGGCGTGCGGCGTAGACGGCGAGCATGTCCCGACCCTAGCCGTTGGCCTGCGCCACGACGTCGGGGAGTGCCTCGGCCAGGCTGACCTCCCAGTGCGGGAGCTGTGGCAGGCGCGCCATCCGCCAGGCGTCGTGCCCGAGCACGCTGTAGGCCGGCCGGGGGGCGGGCAGCGGGAACGCGGCGCTGGTGGTGGGCCGCACCCGCTCGGGGTCGAGTCCGAGCAACCGGAAGATCTCGCGGGTGAGGCCGTACTTCGTGGTCTCTCCCTGGCTCGTCGCGTGCCACACGCCGAAGGGCGCCGACTCGTCGACGAGCAGCAGGACCGCCCGGGCCACGTCCATCGTCCACGTGGGTTGTCCGCGCTGGTCGTCCACCACGTCGAGGGTGTCGTGACGTTCGGCGAGCGTGGCCATCGTCTTCACGAAGTTCGGGCCACCCGCTCCGTAGAGCCACGCGGTCCGCACGATCCAGGCCTGCGGGCAGCGAGCCTGGACGGCCCACTCCCCCGCGGCCTTCGTGCGGCCGTAGGCGGACAACGGCGACAGGGGGGCGTCCTCGGCATACGGCTCATCCGCGTCGCCGGCGAACACGTAGTCGGTGGAGACGTGGACGAGGCGCGCGCCCACCGAACGACAGGCGTCGGCGACGTTGGCCGCGCCGATCGCATTCACCGCGAACGCCTGCCCCTCGTGCGTCTCCGCGTCGTCCACGGCCGTGTATGCCGCGCAGTTCACCACCACGTCGTGTCCCCGGACCGCGTCGCGGACCGCATCGGCGTCGGTGACGTCGAGGTCCTTGCGGGTCAGCGCCGTGACGTCGTCCTCGTCCACTCCGGCGAGCGCCAGCGTCACCTGCAGGTCGAGCCCCAGCATCCCGCCCGAGCCGGTGACCAGCCACCGTGTCATCAGCGACCGATCCGCTCGTAGCGGGCCTCGGCGACCACCTTCGCCGTGCGCCACCAGTCCTGGTTGTCCCGGTACCACGCGATCGTGTCGGTGAGACCCGAGCGGACGTCCGGGTGGGTCGGTCGCCAGCTCGTCTCGGCACGCAGCTTGGAGGCGTCGATGGCGTAGCGCAGGTCGTGCCCGGGCCGGTCGGGCACGTGGTCGAACCAGTCGGCCGGCTTCCCCATCAGCTCGAGGATGAGCGCGACGACGTCCCGGTTGTTCATCTCGCCGTCGGCACCGATGAGATAGGTCTCGCCGGGCCGTCCCTGCTCGACGATGGCGATCACGGCGTCGTTGTGGTCGTCGACGTGGATCCAGTCACGCACGTTCAGCCCTGCACCGTAGAGCTTGGGCCGCACGCCGTCGATGATGCCGGTGACCTGCCGCGGGATGAACTTCTCGGGGTGCTGTCGCGGCCCGTAGTTGTTGGAGCAGTTCGAGAGGGTCGCCTTGAGCCCGAACGACCTCACCCACGCGCGCACGAGCAGGTCGGCACTGGCCTTGCTCGCCGAGTAGGGGCTCGAGGGGTTGAGCGGGGTGCTCTCGGTGAACTTGGCCGGGTCGTCGAGCGCCAGGTCGCCGTACACCTCGTCGGTGGACACGTGGTGGATCCGCTTGTCGTGCCGCCGCACCGCCTGGATCAGCTGGTAGGTGCCGATGATGTTGGTGTCGATGAACGGCCACGGGTCGTCGAGCGAGTTGTCGTTGTGGGAGTCAGCCGCGAAGTGGACGACGAGGTCGTGCGCCGCCACCAGCTCGTCCACGAGGTCGGCGTCGGTGACCGAGCCCTTCACGATGTCGACCTCGTCGACGACCGGGTCGAGGGAGGCGAGGTTCGCGGCATACGTCATGGCGTCGAGGACGGTGAGCCGCCACTCGGGCCGCACCTCACGGGCCCTGATCACGAAGTTCGATCCGATGAACCCGGCGGCACCGGTGACGAGGACCTTCATGGCGCCGAGGCTATCGCGGGCAGACGCGCCTCACGGCGAGCTTGCTCGCACTATGGTCGTGCATCATGAAGGGCATCATCCTGGCAGGGGGGTCAGGTACGCGGCTGCACCCCATCACGCTCGGCATCAGCAAGCAGCTCATGCCGGTCTACGACAAGCCGATGATCTACTACCCCCTCTCGACGCTGATGATGGCCGGGATCCGCGAGGTGCTGGTCATCACGACCCCCGAGGACCAGGCCCAGTTCCAGCGCCTCCTCGGCGACGGGTCGCGGTGGGGCATCGACCTGGCCTTCGCCGTGCAGCCCAGCCCGGACGGCCTCGCGCAGGCCTTCATCATCGGGGCCGACTTCATCGGCGACGACTCAGTGGCCCTCGTGCTCGGCGACAACATCTTCTACGGCACCGGCTTGGGCACCTCGCTGGCCGCCAACACCACGGTCACCGGCGCACAGATCTTCGCCTACCACGTGACCGAGCCGTCGGCCTACGGCGTCGTCGAGTTCTCGCCGGACGGCCGCGCCATCTCGATCGAGGAGAAGCCGGAGCACCCGAAGTCGTCGTATGCCGTGCCGGGCCTCTACTTCTACGACAACGACGTCGTCGCGATCGCCCGCGACCTCGAGCCCAGTGAGCGCGGCGAGCTGGAGATCACCGGCATCAACGACGCCTACCTGCGCCGGGGCGACCTGAGCGTCACCGTGCTCCCCCGCGGCACCGCCTGGTTCGACACCGGCACCTTCGAGGGACTGATGGACGCGGCGCAGTTCGTGCACGTCGTGGAGGCCAGGCAGGGCCAGAAGATCGGGTGCATCGAGGAGGTCGCCTGGCGCAACGGCTGGCTGAGCGACGCGGAGTTCGCCGCGCTCGCCACGTCGCTGCGCAAGAGCGGCTACGGCGCCTACCTGTCCGGGCTGCTCGACGAGGCCGGGACCAGCTAGTGCAGATCCGTCCCCTGGCCATCGCCGACGCCTACGAGATCACCCCGCGCCAGTTCCCCGACGACCGTGGCGTGTTCCTCGAGTCGTTCCGCGGGGACCTCCTCGCGGAGGTCATCGGACACCGCCCGACGGTCGTGCAGACCAACGTGTCGGTGTCGTCGAGGGGCACCGTCCGCGGGATCCACTTCGCCGACGTCCCGCCCTCGCAGGCGAAGTACATCACCGTGCTGTCGGGCTCCCTCATCGACTACGTCGTCGACCTCCGGGTTGGTTCGCCGACCTTCGGACAGTGGGACTCGGTGCTGCTCGACACCGTCGACCGCCGTGCCGTCTACCTGCCCGAGGGCATGGGGCACGCGTTCGCGGCCCTGGAGGACGACACGACGGCCCTGTACCTGGTCACTGCCCCGTACAGCCCGAGCCGCGAGCACGGCATCCACCCGCTCGACCCCGACTTGGCCCTCACCCTTCCCGACGGGATCGAGCCGCTCCTCTCGCCCAAGGACCAGGCGGCACCGGCCCTCGCGCAGGCGCTGGCCGACGGGCTGTTGCCGAGCTACGCGGACTGCCGCGCCTTCGCCGACGCGCGCAGGCGCGAGCACGACGCGAGCGCCTGACCTCGAGTCGTGCCCGGGCGACCGGTGCCGCCTCGTAGGGTGCCCGCGGTCAGGCGAGCTCGCTGACCGCGGCGGCCACGGCGTCGGCCACGCCCGGAGCGAAGACGCTCGGCACGATCTCGTCGGCCGTGGGGTGCTCGACCAGCGCGGCGATCGCCCGCGCAGCGGCAAGCTTCATGGCCTCGGTCACCTGAGAGGCGCCGGAGTCCAGCGCACCGCGGAAGATCCCCGGGAAGGCCAGCACGTTGTTGATCTGGTTGGGGAAGTCCGAACGCCCCGTGGCGACCACCGCGGCATACCGGGCCGCGACGTCGGGGTGCACCTCGGGAGTGGGGTTCGCCAGCGCGAAGATGATCGCGTCGGGCGCCATCCGGGCAACGTCGGCTTCCGGCACCTGGCCTCCCGACACCCCCACGAAGACGTCCGCGCCGACGAGCGCGTCGGCCAGCCCGCCGCAGATCCCCCGCGGGTTGGTCGTGGCGGCCAGGCGCCGCTTGTGGTCCACCAGGTCGTCACGGCTCGGCGCGATGATGCCACGCGAGTCACACACGACGATGTCGGCCACCCCCGCTCGGGCCAGCAGCTTGGTCACGGCCACGCCCGCAGCACCGGCGCCCGAGACGACGACGCGCAGCGACTCCAGGGTGCGACCCACGACCTTCGCGGCGTTGAGGAGGCCGGCCAGCACGACGACCGCCGTGCCGTGCTGGTCGTCGTGGAACACCGGGATGTCGAGCCGCTCCTGCAGCTGGCGCTCGACCTCGAAGCAGCGTGGGGCCGAGATGTCCTCCAGGTTGATGCCGCCGTAGGTCGGCGCGATGCGCACGATCGCCTCCACCAGCTCCTCGACGGTGCCGGTCTCCATGCACACCGGCACGGCGTCGACGCCGCCGAAGTGCTTGAACAGCACGGCCTTGCCCTCCATCACGGGCATCGCGGCGAGCGGCCCGATGTCACCCAGGCCGAGGACGGCGGTGCCGTCGGTGATGACCGCCACCGTGTTCGCCCGAGCGGTGTAGCGGGCCGCGAGCGACGGGTCGGCGGCAATGGCCCGGGAGACGTCGGCGACACCGGGCGTGTAGAGCAGGGCCAGGTCGGCACGGTCTCGCAGCGGCTGGGTGGCGTGTACCCCGAGCTTGCCGCCCTCGTGCGCCCGGAAGACCGGGTCGGACGGGTCGAACAGCGGGTACGACGGGATGGCAGACATGGCCACATCACCTCAAGAGTGAACCGGAGTTGGCTGACAGAACTGCGTGGGGCACACCGCGCACGGATCGATCCGCGCGGTCGAACGACAGCCGGGTGTGGCCTCTCAGACGCAAGGTGCGGGGGTTACCCGCGAGTTCATCGTGGCACAGGGACGACCGCGAAACCACCGTCGTAACGCGAGTGTGACCCGGATCGCCTCTTCGAGTGGCAGTATGCCGATCAGTCCCCCACGTGGCGCCGCGCACCCGCTCGCCACTCGCATACGAGGAAGGAACCTCACCGCATGACCCACCGCCTTCGCCCCATCACGCTCCTCATCGCGGGGCTGGCCACCGCTGGACTGGCACTCTCCGCCTGTGGTTCCGACTCGCTGTCCACCAACACGAGCAGCTCGAGCAGCAGTTCCACGACGAAGGCCACGGTCGACCAGGCCCTCGTGGCCAAGCTCCCCGCCAAGATCAAGAGCGCCGGGAAGATCGTCATCGGCACCGACGCCACGTACCAGCCGAACGAGTACCTCGACACGGACGGCAAGACCGTCATCGGCATGGACGTCGAGCTCTTCGACGCGGTGATGGCCAAGTTCGGCATCAAGACCGAGTGGGTGCCCACCGGCTTCGACCAGATCATCCTCGGTGTGACGAGCGGCAAGTACGACGTGGGTGTCTCCTCCTTCACGGTGAACGCGGACCGCGAGAAGCAGGCCACCATGGTCAGCTACTTCACCGCCGGCACCCAGTGGGTCACCCAGAAGGGCAACCCCAAGAAGGTCGACGCCAACAACGCCTGTGGACTCAACATCGCCGTCCAGAAGGCCACCGTCCAGGCCGACGAGGACCTGCCGAAGCGCAGCAAGGCCTGCACCGACGCGGGCAAGCCCGCCATCAAGCCGATCGTCGACGCCGACCAGGCGAAGGTGACCTCCGCCGTCCTGACCGGCAAGGCCGACGCCATGCTGGTCGACCTCCCGCCGGCCATCAGCGCCGTCGCCACGACCCAGGGCAAGCTCGAGCTCCTGGGTGAGCAGTACGACTCGGCGCCGTACGGCTACGTGCTCCCGAAGGACCAGACCGACTTCGGACAGGCCATCGCCGACGCTCTGAAGGAGCTCGACGCCGACGGCACGTACAAGTCGATCCTCACCAAGTGGAAGACCGAGGGTGGGGCCATCAGCGACTTCGCCGTGAACCCGCAGCCCTGATGTCAGACACGTCCGCTGCAGTGGACCGGCCGGGCAAGATCCACGCCCGGCCGGTCCGGCACCCCTGGCGCTGGGTCGCGATCGCCGTGATCCTCGTGCTCGTCGCCATGATGGTCAGCTCGGTGGTCACCAACCCGAACTGGAACTGGTCCTTCGCGTTCGAGATCATGCAGCAGCGTCCGGTGATCGACGGCCTCTGGAAGGGCACGATCTTCGGCACGATCGGTGCGATGGTGCTCGGCATCGTCCTCGGCATCGCCCTGGCCGTCATGCGGCTGTCGGGCAACCCGGTGCTGCGGGGTGTGGCGTTCGTCTACACCTGGTTCTTCCGGGCCATGCCGCGCTACGTCCTGCTCGCCATCCTCGGTGGTGCGATCGCCGTGCTCTACAACCCGATCCACATCGGCATCCCCTTCGGGCAGCAGCTGGCCAAGGCGCTCGGCCTCCACAACGACCTGACCTTCTTCAGCTTCAGCTGGAACGACATCTCCTCCTCGATCTGGATCGGCATCCTGGGCCTCGGGCTGTCCGAGGCCGCCTACATGGCCGAGATCGCCCGCGCAGGCATCCTGTCGGTCGACAAGGGACAGACCGAGGCGGCGCACGCCCTCGGCATGCCCCCGGGCAAGACCATGCGTCGCATCGTGCTGCCCCAGGCGATGCGGGTCATCGTGCCCCCGACCGGCAACGAGACGATCGCCATGGTCAAGGACACCTCGCTGTTCATCGCCGCGTCGATCATCACCGAGCTCTACTTCCAGGCCTACGGGTTCGGCTCGCGCAGCTTCCAGATCGTCCCGGGCTTCATGGCCGCGACGTTGTGGTACCTCATCGTCTGCTCGATCCTGATGGTCGGGCAGTACTACCTCGAGCGGTACTACGGACGCGGGTTCGGGGCACCGTCCAAGGCCACCCGCCGCAAGCTCGACACGATCACGGCAGGCCACTGATGAGCACCGCCACAGCAACCGACACTCCCTTGGTCCACGCCGTCAACGTCACCAAGGCGTTCCACGGCACCGAGGTGCTCAAGGGCATCGACATGGACGTCCGCCCGGGCGAGGTGGTCTGCCTGCTCGGCCCGTCGGGTTCGGGCAAGACGACCTTCCTGCGCTGCATCAACCAGCTCGAGACGATCGACGGCGGCCGCATCTGGGTCGACGGAGACCTCATGGGCTACGAGGACCGCGGCGGGACGCTGCACCGCCTCACCGACAAGCGGATCGCCGCCCAGCGCCGTGAGATCGGGATGGTGTTCCAGCGGTTCAACCTCTTCCCCCACCTGACGGCGCTCGAGAACATCATGGAGGCGCCGATCCAGGTCAAGGGCGAGCGGAAGAAGGACGTCCGCGACCGGGCCCTGGCCCTGCTCGACCAGGTGGGGCTGAAGGACAAGCCCGGTGCCTACCCCGCCCAGCTCTCGGGTGGCCAGCAGCAACGGGTCGCGATCGCCCGGGCCCTGGCGATGAAGCCCAAGCTGATGCTCTTCGACGAGCCGACCTCGGCCCTCGACCCCGAGCTCGTCGGCGAGGTCCTGCGGGTGATGCGCCAGCTCGCCCAGGACGGCATGACGATGATCGTGGTGACCCACGAGATGGGTTTCGCCCGTGAGGTCGCCGACCGGGTCGTCTTCATGGACGGCGGCGTGGTCGTCGAGGAGGGGCCGCCGAGTGAGGTGATCTCCAACCCGCAGCACGAGCGCACCCGCAGCTTCCTCAAGCGCATGCGCCAGGAGGAGGAGGCCCACGAGAAGGCCAAGGACGAGGTCGGGGACGCCGGAGGCGCCGTCTGATGCCCGTCGGCATCGGCGTCGTGGTCGTCCGCGGACGGTCCATGGAGCCCACCCTGCACACGGGCGACCGCATGGTCGTGCTGCGCGGCGCACCACCGCGCCTCGGCCGGCTCGCCATCGTCAGGCTGCCGGATGACGAGTCGGGCAACCCACGACCGCTCGCCATCAAGCGCGTGACGATGCGCGACCCGGCCGACCGGAGGCGCTACTGGGTCGAGAGCGACAACCAGAGCGCCCTCGGCGTCGCCGACTCGTGGACGCACGGGATCGGCTCGCTGGCCCGTGAGCAGATCCGCGCGCTCGTCCTCTTCCGCATCCCCCACCGCGTGCGCCTGCCCGGCCCGCGTCGCGGTCGTCCCGACCTCGACTGAGCTGCCCGGCTCCCGGGCGTCACGCAGGCGCGAGCCGTGCCCGCGGCCCCCCTGCTCGTATGCCGGTCAGCCCGAGGGGTTCCGTGCGGCCCACTGACCTGCGGGGTAGGGTCGAACACGCACGTGAAAGTTTCCGATCTCCCGCTACGCACGGAAGTTTCTGATCTCCTGCTACGCCCGGAGTCCACCTCGCAGAAGGGATTCGCATGCTCTCCCGCATTTTCCGCACCACCGAGGTCAGCGCCCACTGCGACCTGCCCTGTGGTGTCTACGACCCCGCCCAGGCACGCATCGAGGCCGAGTCGATCAAGGCGATCATCGCCAAGGTCGCCGACAACGACGACCCCGACTTCCGCACCCGCGCGGTGGTCATCAAGGAGCAGCGCTCCGAGCTGGTCAAGCACCACCTCTGGGTGCTGTGGACCGACTACTTCAAGCCGCCGCACTTCGAGAAGTACCCCGACCTGCACACGCTGTTCAACGAGGCCACCAAGCTGGCGGGCGCCTCGGGGACCAAGGGTGAGTTCGACGCCGCCAAGGCCGACGAGCTGCTCGCCAAGATCGACCAGATCGACAAGATCTTCAAGGAGACCAAGGCCGCCTGAGGCTTCCGACTCCCACGACGCCCGCCCCGAGTGATCGGGGCGGGCGTCGTGCGTCAGCCCTGCTGCACTGGCCTTTTCGGGCGTACACTGGCCGGTTGTTGGCGGCCCACCCACAGCCCTGACCGCTTTGCCCGATGCGCTCCCATCCGTCCGGAGTCGGGCTGGCCCAGCCCGAGCTCCTGGTGAGCGACACGACCCCGGTAGTCCGCACCTGCGCGGTGTCTGCACGAAGTTCCGGATCCACGGCACCCTGGGTCCGCGAAGGGGGCGGAGAGGTCCGTACGTCTGGGCGGACCAGCTCGGCTTGATCCAGGTTGTCACACGGCCACAAAGGTGAAGCCTGTGAAACGACCTACTCTTCTCGCCCTGGGAACGGCGAGCATCCTCAGCCTGCTCCCCATGTCGTCCGTGGGGACCGCGGCGACCAGCCTGCGACTCGCAGCGTCGTCAACGAGCAGCACGTCCTCGACCTACCACGAGCCGCTCTGCCAGAGCCGCACGTCCCTGTGCGCTGACACCTACGACAACCCGGCCGACGAGTACGTGGGGCACGACGAGCCGGCTGTGCTCTTCAAGTCCGGCGTGCGGGGCTCCGGCAACGACATCACGTACACGGTCGTCCTGCCCCGCGACCCCAGGACCCAACCGACGGCCTCCGGGGCGACCGGCTCCACCTGGAACTTCCAGCTCCGGCCCACCTTCTGGTTCGGCTTGACCCTGTGCGACTCCGAGTCCGCGCCGGAGTTCACCAAGACCTGCCTCCCGGACTCGGACGGCAACAACCTGGTGGGCACCAACCCCGCCGCTCCCGACTACCTCGGCAAGCACCCCGGCAACGCCTACATGGAGCTGCAGTTCTACGGACCGGGTTACGTGCCGCAGTTCGAGGGCTTCGGGTGCACGGCCACGCAGTACTGCGCTGCCATGACCATCGACAGCTTCAACCTCGACCAGAACACGGGCGTGGCCAACACGGCTGACTGCGGCAACTACCTGCTCGGTGGCATCGAGCCCATCAACTGGGCGTACATCACCCGCAACGGGCACTCCCAGGCGCCGGCCAACCCGCTCTTCACCGGCACCTTCGACAACCCCAACCTCACCGCCGTGACCCCGGACCCCGCCAAGGACCTGTTCATGGACCCGGGTGACCGGATCCGGATCCACATGCATGACACCAGGGCCGGCCTGCGGATCGACCTCAGCGACCTCACCACGGGGCAGGACGGCTCGATGACGGCCTCGGTGGCCAACGGGTTCGGCCACGTCCTCTACACCCCCACGTCGAACACCTGCCAGCAGGAGCCGTACGCCTTCCACCCCGAGTACTCCACGGCCAACACGCGGGGCAACACGTGGTCGGCGCACACCTACAACGTGGCCATGTCCGACGAGATCGGCCACTTCGAGAACTGCCTGGCCCTCGACGCCAACTTCAACTGCAGTGACCCCGGCAGCCAGGACGTCGCAGGGTTGGACGAGGACGACGGCAACGGCTTCTGCGTCCCGGCAGAGGACTCGACCCTGGTCAAGATCAACGGGTGCTTCAGCTCCGACGAGGACTTCGACGGGCAGTCCTACCGCAACGACTGGCCCGGCACCTTCCGCAACGTGACGCTCGACCGCACGCTGCACCCGTCGCCGGTCCGCTTCACCAGCCCGCTCGCCAACGGCCGGACGCAGTACTCGACGGTCGCCTTCGAGACCGACCTGCCCCGGATCGAGGCGGGCGACTCCCAGGACAACCCACCGTTCTGCAACCGGCTCACCGGCGCGGACTGTGTGAACCCGCCCGCGGGCGCGCAGTTCTACCCGATCTTCACCACGACCCAGCAGCAGGGAACGTGCCTGTGGCAGGAAGGCGGGCGGTTCATCCCGGGCACCACGAGGACCTTCGGTGGCACGTCGACCGCTGAGTACGGCCCGCTGCTCAACACGGTCTACCCGACGACCGGCCCCACCACGATCACGCGCTACAACAACTTCAACAGCGGGGACCTCACCAACCCCTGCCTCGCGTCCGTGCAACGGCGCTGACCTGCTCTGACGCCACTCTTGGGTCGACCTCGCCCGAGGTTGACCCCAGGGTGGTGCGGCGGTGCAGCGCGGTCGGCTTGCCCCGGGTTGGTCCGACCGCAAGTGGGGCTGAAGTGGCCACTGTGATCTCCCACAGTTACCGACGAGTCGGGCATATGGTACGCACTGGCTGCCGTCCTGCAGCCGCCCACTCTCCTCTGGAGGTCACGGTGAGTCTCGACAGCGACGTCGACCACGACACAGTTCCCCCTGCCAACAAGGGCCTGCTGGCCGTTGCCGGCGTCCTGCTCGCCCTCCCGATGGTGGCGCTGGCATGGGTCGGCAGCTACGCCCACAAGGACCCCGTGCTGTGGGGTTTCCCCTTCTTCATCTGGTACCAGTTCCTGTGGGTCTTCCTCTGCTCGGCACTGACGTTCACGGCCTACAAGCTGGTCCTGCGGGCCCGCCCGCACCGCCCGATGCCCGGGCACCGCGACGCCGAGACCCGCCGACGCGACGAGGAGGCCGGCCGATGACCGCGCTCGCGCCCACGGTGGCCGACAGCAGCCTCAACGGGGTCGCCCTGACCGTGCTCATCCTGCTCTTCGCCCTCGTGACGGGCATGGGTTTCTGGGCCACCCGGTGGCGCAAGGCCGACAGCATGGAGTCGCTCGACGAGTGGGGCCTTGGTGGCCGGCGGTTCGGCACCTGGGTCACCTGGTTCCTCCTCGGCGGCGACCTCTACACGGCATACACGTTCGTCGCGGTCCCGGCGGCGATGTTCGCCCTCGGCTCGGTCAGCGGGTTCTTCGCCGTTCCCTACACGATCGTGCTCTACCCGATCATCTTCATCTTCATGTCGCGGCTGTGGTCGGTCAGCCACCGGCACGGCTACGTGACCCCGGCCGACTTCGTCAAGGGCCGCTACGGCTCGCGGGGGCTGTCCCTCGCGGTCGCGATCACCGGCATCCTCGCGACGATGCCCTACATCGCCCTCCAGCTCGTCGGCATCCAGGCGGTGCTCGAGGTGGCCGGCGTCGGCGGCAGCAACGCGCTCGCCAAGGACCTGCCGCTGTTCATCGCCTTCGCCCTGCTCGCGGCCTACACGTACTCCAGCGGCCTGCGCGCACCCGCGGTCATCGCGTTCGTCAAGGACGCGCTGATCTACCTCGTCATCATCGTGGCGGTCATCTACCTGCCCACCAAGGTCGGCGGCTGGGACCACGTGTTCAGCGCGGCCGAGGCCAAGATGGCCAAGCCGAGTGTCGCCAACCCCGCGAAGCCGACCGGTGCGTTCATCCCGAACAACCAGCAGTACTGGGCGTACGCGACGCTCGCATTCGGGTCTGCCCTGGCGCTGTTCATGTACCCCCACTCGATCACGGCGACCCTGTCGAGCTCGAGCCGCAACACGATCCGGCGCAACGCCTCGATCCTGCCCGCCTACTCCTTCGTGCTCGGCCTGCTGGCGCTGCTCGGCTGGGTCGCCATCGCAGCGGGCACCAAGCCCATCGGCCTCGACGGCAAGCCGAACGCCCAGCTCGTGATCCCGCAGCTGTTCGAGGACATGTTCCCGAGCTGGTTCGCCGGTGTGGCCTTCGCGGCCGTCGCCATCGGAGCGCTCGTCCCGGCAGCCATCATGTCGATCGCGGCAGCCAACACCTTCACCCGCAACATCTACCGCGACTGGATCAAGCCGGACGCAACGCACGCCCAAGAGGCCAAGGTCGGCAAGCTGGTCTCGTTGGCGGTCAAGGCGTTCGCGCTCGTGTTCGTGCTGACCCTCGACAAGCAGAACGCGATCAACTTCCAGCTCCTGGGTGGCATCTGGATCCTGCAGACCCTCCCTGCCATCGTGTTCGGCCTGTACACGCGCTGGTTCCACCGCTGGGCACTGCTCGGCGGCTGGGCCGTGGGCATGGTCTACGGCACCGTGGCTGCGTACAACGTCATCAACCCGACCACGAAGGGCCACTTCGGCGGCTCCCTGGCGATGATCCCCATGCTCGGCAAGATGGGTTACATCGCCATGACCGCCTTCGTGATCAACCTGGTGATCGCCATCGTCGTCACCCTCATCCTGCAGGCCCTCAAGGTCGATGCTGGTCACGACGAGACGATTCGGGGCGACTACTTCGCCGACGCGGGCGACCCGCGCGTCGAGAAGAACCTCACGATGGACGTCCACCTCACCACGGGCACGCCGTAGCGGCCGCCTCCAGCAGGGTCGGGCGGTGTCGGGACGTGGTCCCGGCACCGCCCGCTGCGTTGCCCGGCCCCCGCACCATCAGGTATGCCGTGGGCTCGGACCCGCGGTCAGCTGGCCGAGAGGGGTGTGCGCCCCCGTCGGCGCTCGAGCACGCGGGTCAGCGAGTCGACGACCCGGGGGTCGTACTCGTAGCCGAGGCCGAGGTGGATCCGCTCCATCGCCCGGTCGTCGTTGCCACCCGGGTCGGACAGGTCGTCGTAGGCGTTCGCGACCTTGATGATGCGGCTGGCCATGGGCAGGTCCTGACCGAACTCCCGGACCTGCCGGTAGGGAGTGGTCTGCGCCTCGAGGATGGCCGCGACGTTGTCGAGCACGCCGGTGGTGCGGACGATCTCGGCGCCGTCGTGGGCGATGCGCTGCTGGTCTGCCGGCGCCGCCATCACGGTGGCGCCCTCGGGGATCGGGGCCCGGAGGGCCACCTGCCCCAGGTCGTGCAGCAACGCGGCATACTCCAGGTCGGTGAGCTCGCGCTGCCCCAGGCCCATGTCGCGCCCGACCGCCACCGAGATCTCGGCGACCCGCTGGGCGTGGGAGGTGCGGGTGTAGCCCGCCCGGTCGGTGAGCGAGGACAGCGCCCCGATGGTCTGCCGGTACGTGGTGCGAATGGACTCGTAGCGCTGGACGGCGAAGTAGGTCAGCACCAGCGGGAAGAGGAACAGCGGCAGCGCGGACACCCCGACGGCGAACTCGGCCAGCGCGATCAACGCCCCCGACGCGACCAGCGCGATGGCCAGCCCGCCACTGGAGCGCAGCTCGTCGATGACCGACCGCAGCAGCGGGGCGTGGTCGCGACCGGCCCGCACCGACGCCTCGAGCGCGAGGTCGACGATCATCGCCACGGTGCCGACCATCAGCATGACGATCGCGACGAGCCACCGGTGGTCGCGCCACACGTCCTGCCACTCGATCAGGGTGTGGCCGTCGAAGTCGACCGAGCGGTAGAGGAGCGTGGCGCTGGCACCGGCGAGCAGGCGGGCCGCCGTGCCGCCCCAGTGCCCCGACCCGCTCACGAGTCGCAGGATCAGCAAGCCACCCAGCATCCCCAGCGAGACGGTCGCCACGACGACCGCGGCGGGGACCTGCGTCTGCCCCACGTCGGTCAGCGGCGTGAGCGAGAGACCCAGGGCAGCTGCCGTCGACATGGGAGCCGTCTCGCGGCCGGACAGGATGGTGAGCCGCGCGGTCTCGCCCAGCGCGATCGCCACGAGGAAGAGCAGCAGCTCGAGGAGGACGTCACCGTCCAGACCACCGCCCGAGCCGAGCGCCTGCCACAGGGAGACCACGACGCAGGCGCCGCAGAGGAGCCCGATGGCGCCGCGCAGGTCGATGCGGCGCAGCCGCTCGCGCATCAGCGGACCTCGCCGCTCGCGTGGTGCAGCCCGGCCGCCCGGCCGGTGATCCTCGTGCGCAACCGGTCGGAGAAGGCGATGTGGTCGGAGACCTCCGGCTCGTCGTGGTCGAGCGCGACACCGGCCGAGGCGAGCTCGTCGGGGGTGCGGTCCGTCACGCTCCACTCGTGCCGGGACAGCGCCTTGACGAGCAGCTCGACGACCTGGGGGTCGAACTGGGTGCCGGATCGGTCCCGGACGACGGCCAGGGCATCGTCGACGGGCAGGCCGGGGCGGTAGGACCGGGCGGAGGTCAGGCACTCGAAGGCATCCGCCACGGCGATCACGCGGGCCGCGAGCGGGATCGTCTCGCCGGCTAGCCCGTCGGGGTACCCGCGCCCGTCGTAGCGCTCGTGGTGGTGGGCGATGCCGTCCACCGAGCCGGAGAGGAAGTCGACGTCCTTGACCAGCTCCACGCCGGCCAGCGCGTGACCGGCCATCGTCACGTGGTCGTCATCGGTGTGGGCCTGTCGCGAGCCGAGCAGGCGGGTGGGCATGGCCACCTTGCCCACGTCGTGGAGCATGCCCGCGGTCCGGATGTCCTCGATCTCCTTGTGGCCCAGCATCATGGCCCCGGCCATCCACTCGCTCAGCTGGGCGACCCGCTCGCTGTGGCCGGCGTTGTGCGGTTCCTTCGTCTCGACGGCGGTGACCAGGGCTCGCAGCGTCCGCTCGTGGGCCTGGAGCTCGTCGCCGTACTGCGCGAAGGCCCAGCGCGCCACGAACAGCGGGGCGAGCACGAGGACGGCGCTGAACCAGCCCACCTCGGCGGGGATCCACAGCACGACGAAGAGGAACCCGATGACGCCGTAGCCGATGTAGGCGGGGCCGGTGGTGGCCAGCAGCCCCCAGACCTGGGTGCGCAGCGGGATGGCGTTGACGATGTTCTGTATGCCGGCGAGCAGGAGCGCGTTGATGACGCACTGGGCGACGTCCGCGGCCACGAGGGGCAGACCGACCAGCAGGAGCAGCGAGGAGGCGGAGTGCAACGACGTGACGTCGGCTCGGCCACCGACCGTCAGGTAGACCAGCCCACCGACCGCGCCGATGAAGGCGAACATGCCGGTGTTGAACACCCGTGCGCGGAGGGGCACCTTGCGGAACCACAGGAGGTTGGCGCCGCCGCCCACCAGCGCGGCCCCGACAGGGCCGGTGATGACGATGGAGGCGAGGACGACGATGCTGACGAAGGAGAAGCGGATGCGCGTCCCGACCGGGTTGTCGCGGCCGACCCGACCCGCCACCGCGACGAGCAGCAGCAGGGCAACCGCAGGGACGTTGGTCGGCGGGCCTGCCACCAGCCACGCCAGCCCGCACGCCGCCAGGGCAAGCGCGCACACCAGACCGATGAACAGGGCAACGCGGAGCGCACTCGTGCCGGGGCCCTCTGAAGGGCTCGACGGCGAAGGGCTCATGCCGTCAACTTAGCGGCCCGAGGGCCTGATGGAGCGAGGGTCAGCCGTCCCAGTGCCAGCCACGAGCTGCCTCGGCGCCGTCCCAGTGCCAGCCCGAGTCCGGCATCGCCTTGGTGGGGCCGTCGGCCGGGGTCCAGACGAGCGAGTCGTCCTTGCCGAGGATGGACTCGAAGATGGTGGTGATCGCCTTCATGGCAGATGCTCCTTCTGTCTGATGCCCGACTCAACCGTTCGGGTACTTCAGACCATCAGTTGTCCCGAGCCGCCAGGGGTGCGGTGTGTGGACAGGACTATGATGC
>NZ_JBFUCW010000041.1:0-17721 GCF_056405035.1 Pedococcus sp. P2_A3
CACCGGCGGCGCGCGCCATCGACGCGGCGAACGACACGGCACGCTTCGAGGACCGTGAGGGGTCGACCCCGACGACGACCGGGTGCTCCGGCCCCAGCTCGCGGGAGGTGTCCCCCTGGACGACCACCACCGGCGAGCGTGCGTGGGTGCTGAGCGCGAACGAGACCGAGCCGAGGCTGTCGACCGGACCTCTGCGCTGACGGCGCCCCACGACCATGAACGCCGCGTCCTCCGACTGCATTACGAGCTCGGCGGCCGGGCTGCCCACAGCACCCTGGCTGTGCACCTCCAGGCGGGGATGGTCGCTGGCGACGTGGTCGACGGCCCGCCGCGCCACCTTGGCCGCACTGTGCTGCAGGACCGAGGTGCTGGGTAGCAGTGTTCCCGCAGTCCACGGCAACGGTGCCGGCGGGTTCGCGGCATACACGATCTTGAGCTGGAGTCCGAGGGCCTCCGCCTGCGAGGCGGCCCAGCGCAGCGCCACGGTTGCCTCGGGCGACTCGTCGTAGCCGACGATCACCACCCCGCGCCGACTGGTGTCCATGCCCCTGGAGGCCGCCTCCGCCTCTGCATGGTGATCACTCATGCCCCCACCTTCAAGGGGAACGCTCCGATGGAGCAGGGCAAAAGGTCCCTCAGTCCTCCGCGGCACCCTCGTCCAGCGGGACCTGCCAGCTGAGCTGCGTGCCGGCGTCGGGGCCCGACGTGATGTCGAGCGTCCCCCCTCGCTTCTGGGCCCGCCGAGCCAGGTTGTCGAGGCCCGAGCGCACGAGGTCTTCCGGTATGCCGCGCCCGTCGTCGGCGATGCGGACGGTCACCTTGTCGTCGTCGACCTGCACCGCGACGTGCACGGTCGTGGCCGCTGCGTGCCTCGCCACGTTGCTCAGCGCCTCCCGCAGGACGGCGAGCAGGTCCGCGGCCACGGGTTCGGGCACCCTGTCCGTGCGACCGGACAGGCGCAGCTCGGGCGGGAAGCCCAAGGTCACCGATGCATCGCGGCAGATCGTCGAGATCTCGGTGGTCAGCACGCGCGCGCCGGGCGGTCGGTGCAGGGCGAAGATCGTGTGCCGGATGTCCCGGATGGCCGCATCCAGCTCGTCGACCGCGGCGTCGATCTTGGCCCGCCCGCTGTCGTCGGTGTTCCGTGCCGCTGACTGCAGGGACATCCCGGTGGCGAAGAGGCGCTGGATCACGTGGTCGTGCATGTCGCGAGCGATCCGGTCCCGGTCCTCGTAGAGCTCGGAACGGGCCCGCTCGGACTGGGCGCTCGCCGCGCCCAGGGACACGGCCAGCCCCTGCCCGAAGTCCGCCAGGTGGCCGAGCTGCGCCGTGCGCTCCTCGTCCTTCCAGTCGATCACCAGGATCCCCAGCGGTGCGTCGCCGAGCGACAGCGGGATGAAGGCCCTGGTCCCTCCATGCCTCTGGACGGTCCGGGGCTCGGACAGCATCGCCGAGCGCACCGCGGCGTCGGTGACGAGGCTGCCCGGCGGCTCGCCCATGGGCGGGTGCGAGGGCCGGCCGACGTCGTCGACCACCACGGAGGCGACGACCACGAGGTCCGACGCGTGGCTCAGCGCGATGAAGCACGACGAGGCCCCGGTCAGGGCACAGACCCGGCCTGCGACGTCGTCGAGCACCTCGGCCTGGGGGTGTCCGCCCAAGAGTGCCTGGGTGGCGTCGCGGATCACGTCACCCCACAGCTGCTGGCTCCTGGTGCGGTCGTAGAGCCGTGCGTTCTCGATCGCGACGCCGGCAGCCGCGGCCAACGCCACGAGGATGGCCTCGTCGTCCTCGCTGAACTCCTTCGCGGAGCGCTTGTCGGTGAGGTAGAGGTTCCCGAACACCTGGTCGCGGATGCGCACCGGCGTGCCGAGAAAGCTGGTCATCGGGGGGTGGTTGGCCGGGAAGCCGTAGGAGTCGGGGTGCTCGCCGATGTCGCTGACCCGTTGGGGGTGCGGGCTCGTGATGATCATGCCGAGCAGGCCGTGGCCGCGCGGGAGGGTGCCGATCGCCGCCCGCTCCTCCTCGGTCAGGCCCTGCGTGACGAACTCGACGAGCTCCTCACCACCGGGGCCGAGCACTCCCAGCGCGCCGTACGTCGCGTCGACCAGGTTGCACGCAGACACCACGATGCGGTGCAGGACGTCGGCGAGGTCGAGGTCCTGGCTGACCGCGACCACGGCGTCCAGGAGCGAGCCCAGGCGCTCCTGTGAGTCGCGCGCACTCCCCGTCCTGGCCCGCAGCTCCTCGAACAGGTCCTCGAGGTCGAGTGAGGAGAGCGTCCAGCGCGACACTCCGAGGGACGTGGACGAGCCGGCTGCCCCATGACCCTCCGCACGACCCTCCCCACGACTCCCCGAACGTTTCCCGGCCACGGGGGCAGCGTATGCCAGCAGCGGTCGCCGCGGTCATCCATCCGGGTGAGTGCAGGGGGCTGCTGTGCCCGGCGTGGGAGAACCGAGGGTCCTAGGTCCCTCGCGGTCCGGGGCGACGGGCCAGACCATGAGGGCATGCCGGCAGCTCCGCTTCCGCCCTCCGCCGACGTCTCGGCCGCGCCGCCCGAGCCGCGGAGGACCCCGGCGACGGCGACGGGCCGGCGGGCGCGACTGCGTCGTGAGGGCGAGGGCCTGGCCGCCGTCGCCCTCGCAGTCGTGCTGCTCGCGGTGGGCCTGCCCCGGGTGGCCGGGGCCAGCTGGCACCAGATCGGCGGCTCCCTGGGCCAGGTCAGCGTCGCCGAGCTCGCGCTGCTCACCGTGGTCTGGTTGGCCGGACTCTGGGCACACACCATCGCCCTCTCGGCGGCGATGCCGGGTCTGAGCCACCGACGCTCGTTCTTCCTCAACATCACGGGGAGCTCTGTGTCCAACGTGCTCCCTCTGGGTGGCACGGCCGGCTCGGCGGTGAACTACTGGGCCGCCAGGGCCTGGGGCTTCAGCACCGCCGACTTCCTGCGGTGGGCGGTGGCCACGAACATCTGGGACGTGTTGTGCCGGCTGGCCGTCCCCGGCATCGCCCTGGCGTGGCTCGCGGCGGGCGGCACTCCCTCGCCCGTGCTCGAGGACGCCGCGTTGACCGCGTCGGCAACGCTCCTGGTCCTGCTCGTCCTCACGGTCGGCGCCCTGCGCACCGAGGCGTGGGCTCGGACTGCCGGCCGGCTGGCCGACCGGGTGGGTCGTCGGGTCCGGCGGCCGGCGCCGCCCGGGACCTCGTATGCCGCGCTGGCCGTCGCGGCCCAGCGCTCCCCGGCTGGTCTGGTGGCCACCGCATGGGTGCGGCTGACGATCGGCAAGGCTGCGTACGCGGCATTCCAGGCCGCACTGCTCTGGCTGTGCCTGGACCTGGTGGGCGCCCAGGCCCCCACCGCGATCGTGTTCGCCGCCTTCGCGGTCGAGCGGGTCCTGTCCCTCGCCGTGATCTCGCCCGCGGCGACCGGCATCGTCGAGCTGGGCATGACCGGCTTCCTCGTCGCCCTGGGGGTGGACTCGGCGAACGCGGCCGCGGGAGTGGTCCTCTACCGGATCTTCGTGGTGGGGATGGAGATCCCTGTCGGTGGACTGGCCCTCCTGTGGTGGGTCGGCCGCCGGCTCCTCGCCCGGCGCCACCGCACCGGCGGGCTGCCCACCACCGCCAGCCACTAGGGCGACCTTGGTGTCCCCGACGTCCTTCGGGACCTTCGCCCCCACCTGTCGCGGCGACGTGGTGCTTCGATGACCGAGGAGGTGATGGTCATGCGACCCAGGACGTGGCGTCCCGTCCTGCTGTTCCTCGTGGTGTCAGTGCTCCTGACCGCCTGCGCGGCAGGCGCCAACTCCGACGTGGGGACAGGCACCCAGAGCGGCTTCTGGCTCGGGCTCTGGCACGGTGCCATCAGCCCGGTCACGTTCGTCATCTCGTTGTTCAACGACAAGGTGGCGATCTACGAGGTGCACAACTCCGGCCACTGGTACGACTTCGGATTCCTCCTGGGGGCGTCGGCGGCGTTCTCCGCCGCCGCTCGGTCGGGCTCGGCCGCTCCCCGGGCGCGCCGCGACCGTCGCGCTCCGGCGACCGAGGAATGACCAACCCGCTCTGGCAGCCTTGGCGTACGCGGACTCAGGCAGCGCGGACTCAGGCAGCGCGGGCGCACGCGAGGGCCAGCCGGCCCAGCACCTCGTCGTCGAGATCCGCGTCGAACGCGGCCTCGGCGCCTCAAGCGGGCGGCCTCGGCGCGTCAAGCCTGGCGGCGTAGCCGCGTCATCTCGGCCTCGATCTGTCGTGGGCCGGGGGCCGGCCAGTACACGCCCCAGGCGTGGAAGGCCAGGCCGATGCCCCACCCGAAGAGGGGGAAGACGGGCCAGAAGAAGCCGCTGCTCGTCACGTACCAGACGGCGACCAGGAGCAGGTTGACCATGAGATAGGCGAGCGCGTGGGCCATCAGCCCGCGCTTGGCCTCCAGCCGGCGCACCGCGCGCTGGCGCAGCTCCCGTTCATCCTCCGGAGCATCGGGCGGGCGTGGGGACAGGTCGTCGTCGGTCATCGCCGCCACCTCCTTTGCTGTCAACCATCGCCCTGGACGTCACGCGGCACCCGGGCCGAAGGTCCTTACCGCGCTCCGTCCGGCTGCCGGGGCCCACCTCGGGGCGAAGGTCCCTGTGGCACCGACTGACTGGGGTGCACAGTGGACCGCGAGCAGAGGAGTCCTGCATGAGACCGCCGGTGCGCAGCGCCCCTTCGTCCGGACCCGTGACCGGCACCGACTCTGCGGGCACGCGCGGCCCCGCAGGCCTCACCGAGGCCCAGGCCTCCGAACGCCTTGAACGGCACGGACCGAACGTCCTGCCCGAGGCCCCGGCTCCCGGCCTCGTGCGCCGCGTGGTCCGGAGCCTGCGCGACCCACTCGTCGTGGTGCTCCTCATTGCCCTGGCACTGACCATCCTGACCAGGGACCTCAGCGATGCCACCGTGATCGCCCTGGTGATCCTGGTGAACTCGACCATCGGGGTGCGGCAGGAGGTCCAGGCCGACCGCGCCGTCCGGGCCCTGTCGGCGATGGTGGCCACCCACACGTGGGTGGTGCGCTCCGGGAGTCCAGCCAAGGTGCCCGTCGCGGACGTGGTGCCGGGCGACCTGCTGCGACTGCGCCAGGGCGAGCTGGTGCCCGCGGATGCCGTGCTCGTCGACGGGCCGGGGCTCCAGGTCGACGAGTCGACGTTGACCGGGGAGTCCCTGCCGGTGGACAAGCAGCCCGGCGTCGATCCCGGTCCCGACCTCGACGGGCCACACCACCCGGCTGGACGGCCAGTCGCCGCCGAGCCGACTGGCGACTCCCGGCTGCTCTCGGGAACGCTGGTCCTCCACGGACACGGGGTGGCCCGGGTGACGACCACCGGCGCCAGCAGCTCGGTGGGCCGGATCGCCGGGCTCATGGTGGGGGCGCCACCAGCCACCCCCCTCCAGCGCCGCATGGCCACCCTCTCCGCCCAGCTCGCCGTGGCGGTCGTCGTGCTGAGCTGCCTCGTCCTCGCCCTCGGCCTGCTCCGCGGCCAAGGGCTCGAGGAGATGGTGCTGACCACCATCGCGCTCGTCGTCGCCGCCGTGCCGGAGTCCTTGCCACTGGTGGTCACCGTCAGCCTGGCGATCGCAGCACGCCGCATGGCAGCGCGCCATGCGGTCGTCCGCAACCTGGCCGCCGTCGAGACCCTCGGCTCCGTCACGCTGCTGGCGACCGACAAGACGGGCACGCTCACCCGCGGGAGCATGACGGTCCGCAGCACGTGGCGGCCTGCCGGAGTGGGCAGCGACCTCCTCCAGCGTGGTCTTGCGCTGTGCAGCGACGCCGCCCTGGACGCCGACACGGGGCACGCGCACGCCGACCCCACCGAGGAGGCCCTGCTCCGTGCGGCCACGCTGTCCGCCGCCGAGGCCCGAGCCCTGCGCGCGGCATACCCACGCACGGCTGAGACCCCCTTCGACAGCGTCCGGAAACGGATGAGCACGACCCACCGCGGACCCGACGGTCTAGTCGTCACCTGGCACAAGGGGGCCCCCGAGGCAATCCTCGGCCGGGACTGGCTGACCGACGCCGAGCCGGTCGTGGCGCTGGCCCGCGGGGAGGCCGAGTCGTGGGCTCGCCGGGGGATGCGCGTCATCGCCGTGGCGGTCGAGGGACCCGACGCCGAGGGCGCGGTGCCGTCCGGACCCCGTTTGGTCGGGCTGGTGGCGCTCGAGGACCCCGTGCGTGACTCCTCGCGGGCGACCGTCGCCGCGTGCCGCGATGCGGGCATCCGCGTCGTCCTCATCACGGGCGACCATCCGGCGACTGCCGACGCCATCGCGGGACAGGTGGGCATCGGTGACGGCGAACCAGCGATCAGCCTCACCGACCGGGACAGCACGGTGGACGCGTGCGTCGCAGCGGGCACTTCAGTCCTCGCGCGCGCCACCCCCGCTGACAAGCACGCCCTCGTGAGTGCGTTCCAGGCCAGCGGTCACGTGGTCGCCATGACCGGGGACGGCGTGAACGACGCTCCTGCGCTGCGCCAGGCCGACATCGGCGTGGCGATGGGTGTGCGGGGCTCGGAGGTCGCGCGACAGGCGGCAGACCTCGTGCTGACCGATGACGAGCTCGGCACCGTGGTCGCCGCGGTGGAGGAAGGACGACGGGTCTTTGCCAACATCCGGCGGTTCCTCACCTACGGCCTGTCCGGCGGCGGGTCGGAAGTGCTCCTCATGCTGGTGGGCCCGCTGCTCGGCACTCCCCTGCCACTCCTGCCTGCCCAGATCCTGTGGCTGAACCTGCTCACGCACAGCTTTGCGGGGGCGGGGCTGGCCGCACAGCCCGCCGATCCCGCAGCGCTGGGCCGCGGTCCTCGGCACCCGGGGAGCAGCCTCCTGTCCGGGGGACTGGGGTGGCGCACCGCCCTCATCGCGGCCTTCCTCACGACAGCCGGCCTCGTCGCCCTGGCGGTCAGTCCCCCCGGGTCGGGCCAGACGGCAGCCCTGCTGACCCTCGGGGCGGGTCAGCTGGGGGTTGCGTGGGGGCTCAGGGCCAAGCGGCCCGGGCGGCCCGGGCGGGGGTCGGACCCGCTCCTGCCGCTGCTGGTGCTGGCGGCCGCCATGCTCGTCTCGGCCACGCTGCTGCCTCCCCTTCGCCTGCTGCTCGACACCGTCCCGGTCGCCGGGTCGGCGTGGCTGGTCATGGGTCTGTCCGGCGTCGCCGCCTGTGCCGTCACCCGCCTGGTCCACGCGCGCAGCGTGTGACCGGACGCGCCGCCACCCACCGTCCTGTCTGCGCAGCGAGCAACGCGTGGGCGGCAGCGCTGGCACGCCCGGGACCAAATGCCCTGTGGCCCCCCGCCCCGTGGGGCGAACGTGGGTACACGCCCCCCACCCCGAGGAGAAGATCATGACCGCCCACCTCGACATGCACCGACCGGTCGTGGTCGGTGTCGACGGCACCCAGCACGCAGCGCTCGCCCTCGACTGGGCCGCAGCCGAGGCGTCGCTGCGAGGTGCTCCCCTGGTGGTGCTGGAGGCGTACTCGGCCGACTACCCGGCGGCCCGGTCAGCCGGACCCGGCGAACCCGTGCCCGAGCAACCGACGAGCGCCCTCCACACCGCTGCCGAGCGCAGCTGCGCCGAGGCCGTCGCCCAAGTCCGTGCCGACCACCCGGCCCTCGCCGTCACAGGTCGGGTGGTGGCCGACGATCCCGGGGCCGCGCTCGTCGAGGAGTCAGCGGCGGCCAGCCTGGTCGTCGTGGGTGCCAGGGGACTGGGACGGGTCCGCGGGATGCTGTTGGGCTCGGTCTCGTCGTACGTCGTCCCCCGCTCTCACTGCCCGGTCGTCGTGGTGCGCGAAGCCCCCAGCCGCACCCTCCACGAGCTCCGGGTCGTCGTCGGCGTGGACGGCTCGGCCGACTCAGCCGCGGCACTCCGGTTCGCGTTCGAGTCAGCTGACCGGCGAGGGTTGGGGCTGACCGTGGTCCACACGTGGGACCTCGACGTCGACGCCGTCGCGGCCTCGCTGGCGTGGTCGGTGGACGGGCCGCAGGGGGACGAGGAGGAACGGTCCGTGGTCGCGGAGGCAGTCGCCGGCTTCGCCGAGGAGTACCCGTCCGTGGACCTTCGTCGCCACGTCGTCCGGAGCCACCACCCCGTGGCCGAGCTGGTCAAGCAGAGCGAGAACGCGGCGCTGCTCGTCCTGGGCTCCCGTGGACGCGGGAGCGTCAAGGGCCTGGTCCTCGGTTCGGTGTCGCAGGGCGTCCTGCACGACGCCCACTGCCCGGTCGCCGTCGTCTCGTCGTCCGACGAGCCGGCCGACGGGCGCACCCACGAGCACCACACGTTCCACCTGCCCGTGGCGCCGGTGCGCGAACGCCTCTGACGCAAGGCCACCGGGGAAAGCCACCAAGGAAAGCCACCAGGAAAGTCACCAAGGAAAGCCATCGAGGAAAGCGATCGGGGAGAGTCATGACCGAGACCAGGATCCAGCCGAGCGGTGCCGTCGTCGTCGGCGTGGACGGCACGGCCAATGACGAGGAACCACTCCAGGTGGCCATCGCCCAGGCCCGTCGGCACCACCGACCGCTGCACATCCTCCACGCCACCTCCATCGGGATCGTCCCCTGGACCCCTGAGCGCCTGGACAAGCAACGAGCCATCACCGCGACCTGCCTCGAGCACGCGCGGTCCGTCGCCCCCGACCTGAAGGTCAGCTCGAGCACCGCCGTGGACGACCAGTCCGCCGCCCTCGTCGCGGCCAGCCGGACAGCGGCACTCGTCGTGATGGGGACCGGTCGACTCGGCCGGGTCGGCAGCATCGTGCTGGGAGCGACGACGGGGAAGGTCGCCAGTCACGCGCAGTGCCCGGTGATGGTGGTGCCCGATGCCTGGAGGGAGCGCGAAGCGGGCCCGAGTGACGCACGCCCGGTGGTCGTGGCCGTCGATGACGACGAGCACTCGAGCACCGCGCTGGACTGGGGATTCTCCGAGGCGTCGATGCGGAACGCACCCCTGGTGGCTCTGCACGCCTGGTGGTGGGAGGAGCCGAGCCCCCTCTCGACCGCGATCGAGGGGGAGGACGAGTGGGCGTCGRCCGCCGAGTCCCAGCGCGTGATGATGAGCGAGATGTTGGCGGGGTGGCGCGAGAAGCTCCCCGACGTCGAGGTCCGGTCCGAGTTCGTCCGGGGGGAGACCACCGCCGTCCTCGAGGAGGCCTCCCAGGATGCCCAGCTGCTGGTCGTCGGCACTCGGGGCAGGGGTGGGTTCACCGGGCTGCTGCTGGGCTCGGTCAGCTCCCGTGCCCTGCACCACTCCCGCTGTCCCGTCGTGGTGGTGCCATCAGCTCCGACCGACACCTCGATGCGGTGATCCGCACGCCGTGATCCGCACGCCGCGATCCGCACGCCGTCATCGAGTGGTCGAGCGGGTCAACGCCCCTGCTGCCACGCCGCCGCCAGGGTCGCGAGGGCCTGGCTCGCACTGCGCTCCTGACTCGTGCTGCGCTCCTGACTCGTCGAGGTGCTGACCTGCGTCGCAGTCGGCCACGGCTCGCGCTCTGCGGCGAGCCTGGTCCCGACGGCGAGGTCAGCGTCGCTGTAACGGCTGGGCTCGTGGTCACGGGCACGCAGTCGGTCGACGAGGACCTGGGAGGGGGCGGTGCACTCCAGCTCGACCAAGGGGGTGCTGAGGGCAGCCGCGACGTCGCGGAAGAGCGCCCGCTGCCCGGCCGTGGAGAACGACGCATCGACGACCACGGTCTCACCGTGGGCGACGATGAACCGCGCCTTGGCGGCGAGCGCGGCGTAGACGGCAGCCGTGTGGGCCGCAGAGTAGAGGCCTTGTCCGAAGGCTTCCGGGTGGTGGTCCACCGGGTCGAGGCCGGCCAGCTCCTTGCGGACGCGGTCTGCGCTCAGCACCGCGGCCGGCCACTGCGAGCCCAGCTCGTCGGCGATGGTCGACTTGCCGGCCGCCGGCGCCCCTCCGACCAGCACGAGACGGGGCAGCCCGGCGCGGAGGTGGCGCAGGCCCAGCTGGATCAAACCCTCGGCCTCGAGCGCCGCCTCGTCCCTGGCTCTACCCGACATCGTGTTCTCGCGGATCGCGGCGATCTTGGCTCGCATCACTGCCCGGTACGCGACGTAGTGGTGGGACAGCGACATCGGTTCCACCGCGCCGGAGAACTCGTGGTAGTCGTGCACCAGCTGCGTCCCGACCGCGGCGGCCCCCAGCCTTTCGAGGTCCATCACCAGGCTCGCGACATCGTCCACCACATCCATCCACCGCAGCTGGTCGTCGAAGTCGAGGCAGTCCAGCACCTGGGGTCCACCGGCGAGGAGGAAGATGTCGTCGGCCAGGAGGTCGCCGTGGCCGTCGCGCACCCGGCCGGCGCGCATCCGGTCCTCGAGGAGCGCAGACCTCCCGGCCACGTAGGCCGAGGCGAGCGCCTCCACGTCGTCGAGGGCGAGCGTGGGCACCCGGCTGGGAGCCAGCTCGCGCAGACCGACGAGGTTGGAGCGCCACCGCTGCGCCAGGGCGTCGGGGCTTCCCGCCGCACTGATCTCGGCGTTCGTCCTCGCGGTCGCGTGGAAGACCGCGAGCTGCTTCGCCAGCTGACGCATCTGGTCGGAGACGGTGACCTGCTGACGCACCAGGGTCGCGAGGCGGCGGTCCTCAGGCATCCGCCGCATCACCAGGACGCTGTCCTGCTGCTGGCCGCGGTCGTCGACGACCTCGAGCACCTCGAGGTACACGTCCGGTGCCATCCGGCGGTTGAGGTCGAACTCTCGATGGCAGGCCGCCCTGCGTCGAGACGGGGTGCTGAAGTCCAGGAAGCCCAGGCTCACGGGCTTCTTGACCTTGTAGGCGCGGTCACCACACAGCAGCACCACGGCGGAGTGGGTCTCCCGCACGACGGCGCCCGCGGCGGCGGGACCACTCCCCCGGACCGCGGGAGGGCCGGGTGGCGCGCCGGTGGGCCCGGCGAGCGGCTGTGTCACCTGTCCAGCCTCGTCGTGGCACCTCGGACCCGACAGGGACCTTCGACCTTGTGGCTGGCGACGACGACAAGGCCACGACGGGGCCAAAGGCCCTGTTGGGTCGACGAGTTGGGATGGACGGTGGAAGCACCAGCGAAAGAGGCATGCCATGTCCACGACCTTGACCGCGGCTCCCGCGCCGGCGCAGTCGCCGTACTCCCCCGTCCACGTGTGGGCCGACGCCCAGCCACAGGCATCCCGATGGTTGTGGCTGGTGAAGTGGCTGCTGATCATCCCGCACGCCATCGTGCTGGCCTTCCTCTGGATCGGCTTCGTGGTCCTGAGCATCGTGGCCTTCTTCGCGATCCTCGTCACGGGCCGCTACCCCCGCGCCCTCTTCGACTTCAACGTCGGAGTGATCCGCTGGAGCTGGCGAGTCGCCTACTACGGGTACAGCGCGCTCGCCACGGACCGCTATCCGCCGTTCACCCTGGCCGACGTGCCCGACTACCCGGCGCACGTCGAGGTCGACTACCCGGAGCACCTGTCCCGGGGGCTGGTCCTGGTCAAGTGGTGGCTGCTGGCCCTGCCGCACTACGTCGTGGTCGGCCTCCTCGTCGGAGGTGGCAGCTGGTGGGTCGCGAAGGACGACTCGGCCGCCCGCTTCGCCTGGGGTGGTGGCCTGGTCGGCCTGCTCGTGCTCGTCGGCGCCGTCCTCCTGGCTGTCACCGGCCAGTACCCGCGGCCCCTCTACGACCTGGTCCTGGGCCTGAACCGCTGGGTCCTGCGGGTCTGTGCCTATGCGGCCCTGATGACGGATGCCTATCCCCCGTTCCGACTGGACCTGGGCCCGGACGACCGTGGTCACGGCGCACCGCGCGACGAGCCATCCGCCGGCCCGCACGGCAACCCGCACGGCGACCCGCACGGCGACCCGCAGGTCGGGCCGTCCGCCGCCGTGACCGCGGCGCCCACCGCCACCATGGCGGCCTCGCCCGCAGCGCGGGCTCACGGGGCCGGCCCAGGATGGACCGCGGGCAGGATCGTCGGCGTGGTCGTCGGGTCGATCCTCGGCATGATCTCCCTGCTCATGCTGACCGGGGGCACGGCCTTCCTGGTCATGGACAACGCGATGCGTGACAGCAGCGGTTACGTGACGGCGACCGAGCGGTCAGTGAGCAGCCCTGGGTATGCCGTGGCCATGACGTCGATCGTGATCGACGCCGCTCCGGGGGCCGCGGCTCTGCCGCACCGGATGCTGGGCGACGTCCGGATCCGGGTGACGTCGTCGGGCGACACCCCCGTGTTCGTCGGTGTCGCGCCCACGTCCGCCGTGAACCAGTACCTGGGCGGCGTGGCCCGGACGGTGCACGAGTCAGGGTGGGCCGACAGCCGTGACATCGCAGGTCGAGCCCCCGCGCAGGCACCGACAGCGCTGGGCATCTGGGATGTCTCACGGGCCGGCACCGGCACGCAGGAGCTGAGCTGGACGGCGCGCAGCGGAGACTGGGCCTTCGTGCTCATGAACGCCGACGGGTCGGCTGATGTCAGGGCCCAGGTCAGTGTGGGCGCTGAGCTCCCCTGGCTCGAGACGATCGGGGTGTCGGTCCTTATCGGCGGCCTCGTCCTGCTCGCCGGTGGCGTCCTGCTCGTGGCCATCTCGACCCACCGCGCGAGCAACCACTACTCGGCACCGCGCCCGAGCCAGGCGAACCACGGACCCTGAGATCGAAGGAGTGATCATGAAGAACAGGTCGTCCGGCGCGTCCCGTCCGCCGAAGATCCCGGTCCTCGCCGCCCAGTCCCTGACCCAGCTGTCGGTGCGTGAGCTGCTGCAGCGCCTGGCCGCCTACGAGGAGGCCCTGCGGGCAGCGCCCCCTGAGCCTGCCGCTCGTGCGCCGGGAGCAGCACCGGACCGCCAGACCCTCCTGGACGATCAGGACAAGATCACCGGGGAGCTCCGTCGACGACGGCACCTCGGGAGCCTCAACGGCGTCGAACGCCCACGCTCGGCGGCCTGGCCACCACCGCCCTGGTGACCCTCTCCCCTGGCCACGCCCCAGGTCAGCCCGACCAGGCACACCCGACCGCACGAGCCGCACCACAGGAGAGCCGACATGACCAGCGCCACGAAACCGTTCGAGTACGAGATCGAGTCCACCACGCTCCACGAGCAGGCCACGCTGGTGGTCCGTGGCGCGGTCAGTGAGTCAGAGCTGGGCGCGTTCATCGGTGCGGCCTTCGCCCACACGGGCGAGGTCGCCGGGGCTGACGGCATGTACGTGTCCGGACCGCCCTTCGCCCGCCTGCACCCCCAGCCGGACGGCACGTTCGAGGTCGAGGCAGGCTTCCCCGTCAGTGGGATGCTGCTCGGGCAGGGGGACGTCCGGGCGTCGCGCCTGCCCGGTGGCCCAGCACTGCGCACGACCCACCGCGGTGGCTACGCCGAGGCCGCGCACGCGCACGAGGCGTTGCACACCTTCGCCGCCGCGCACGACCTGGCTCCAGCCGGTGATGCCTGGGAGGTCTACCTCGACCCGCCTGAGGTGGCCGAGCCCAGGACCGTGGTGGTGCTCCCGGTTCGCGCTGCTGGGTCGGCCACGACCTGACCCCGTCGGCGCAGTTCCGACGACGACGATCCGGCAGGTACTTGGTCCCTGTCCGGGCCTCCGGGAGGGGCCGATGGTGGAGGCATGGCCGCTCTTCGCGCCACCGGCGCCCTCACCGCATACGAGACGATCCGGCACGTCCCAGCCCTGGTCCCGTTGATCGGGGACTACGACGCGCAGCGGCGCGGGTTCTCCTGGCCGCTGGCCCGCAGCTGGCTGGACGGCTTGCCCGACGGGGGGCTCAACATCGCGCACGAGGCGGTGGACCGCCATGTCGCAGCAGGCCGCGGCAGTCACGTGGCCTTTCGCTTTCTCTCCCGCGGTAGCGCCTGCCACGAGCTCACCTACAGCGAGCTGGGCACGCGCACCGATGTCTTTGCCGCCGCCCTGCAAGAGCTCGGCGTCGGGGCCGGTGACCGCGTGTGCACCCTGTTGGACAGGTCCGAGGAGCTCTACGTCACGGCCCTGGGGCCCTGAAGAACGGCAGTGTCTACTGTCCCCTCTTCCCCGCCTTCGGGCCGGGGCCGGTGCAGCAGCGACTCGCGCTGGGGAAGATCCGGGTCCTGGTCACCGACGCCACGTCCTACGAGCGAAAGGTCGTCGCGGCCCGTGCCGACCTGCCGCACCTCGACGTGGTGCTGCTGGTCGAGCCCCGCGGTGCCGACGCGACGACACCCGACGCCCCCGAGAGCACCGCACCGGCCTCCGTCCCGACGGGCTGTACGCCCTGGACCGAGGCGCTGGCCGCCGGAGCACGGCGGGTGGCCAGTGGCGGCTTCCGGCCCGTCGCGACGCAGCCGGACGACCCGGCACTGCTGCACTTCACCAGCGGCACGACCGGTCAGCCCAAGGGCGCCGTCCACGTCCACGAGGCCGTCGTGGCCCACCACGCCACCACCCGCTTCGCACTCGACCTGCGCCCCGACGACGTGTTCTGGTGCACCGCCGACCCCGGGTGGGTGACCGGCACGTCATACGGCATCATCGGGCCGCTCACCTGCGGTGCCACGGTGGTCACCGACTCAGCCGACTTCGACGCGCGGCGGTGGTACAGCATCCTGGAGGACGAGCGGATCACCGTCTTCTACACGGCCCCCACAGCGCTGCGCATGCTCATGCGCAGTGGTTCCGAGCTGGCCCGGGCCCGCGACCTGTCCCGGTTGCGGCACGTCGTGAGTGTCGGCGAACCCCTGAACCCCGAGGCGGTGGTCTGGGGGGTGGAAGCCTTCGGGATGCCCGTGCACGACACCTGGTGGCAGACCGAGACCGGGGCCATCATGGTCAGCAACTACCCCGGTATGCCGATCCGTCCCGGGTCGATGGGGCGCCCCATGCCGGGGATCGACGTGGCAGTCCTCGACCGCGGCGCGGATGGTCGCGCCGACCGCAGCGGAGGCCACGTCCGGCCGCTGCCCCCCGGGCAGGACGGGGAGCTGGCGCTCCGGCCCGGGTGGCCGTCGATGTTCCGGACCTACCTCGACGACCCCGACCGGTATGCCGCGGCGTTCGCCGACGGCTGGTACCTCACCGGCGACGTGGCGCGCCTCGACGACGACGGCTACGTCTGGTTCGTCGGACGAGCGGACGACGTGATCAAGTCCGCCGGTCACCTCATCGGACCGTTCGAGGTCGAGAGCGCCCTGATGGAGCACCCCGCCGTGGCCGAGGCCGGCGTCATCGGGCGGCCTGACCCGCTGGCCGGCGAGGTGGTGAAGGCGTTCCTCACCCTGGCCGAGGGATACGAACCGAGCGACCGACTTCGCCGCGAGCTCATCACGTTCGGACGGCACCGCCTGGGCTCCGTGGCGCCGCGGGAGATCGAGTTCGAGCAGCACCTCCCCCACACCCGGAGCGGGAAGGTCATGCGCAGGCTGCTCAAGGCTCGTGAGCTCGGTGAGCCCGAGGGCGACCTGTCCACCGTGGAGCCGGCATCATGAGCCCACGACGCCGGCCGGCCGGGCCGTCGAACGGCCACTCCCCCGGTGCCGCGACCGCGACGACCGCCTTCGTCACGGCTCCGCCCGAGGGAGCCGACCCACGCGCATTGCTCCGCCAGATGATCCGCATCCGCCGGTTCGAGGAGAAGGCGGCCGAGCTCTACAGCGCCACACGCATCCGCGGCTTCCTGCACCTGTGCATCGGTGAGGAGGCCGTCTCGGTCGGCGTGATGTCGGCCCTCACCCCCGAGGACGCGGTGGTGTCGACCTACCGCGAGCACGGTCATGCCCTGGCGCGCGGCATCCCGATGCCCGCGATCATGGCCGAGATGTTCGGCCGGGCCGGCGGTTGCAGCCGGGGTCGGGGCGGGTCGATGCACCTCTTCGACGCAGCTCGACGCTTCTACGGTGGCAACGCCATCGTCGCGGGTGGGCTGCCGGTCGCGGTGGGCCTGGCCCTCGCCGACCGGATGAACGCCCGCGACCGCGTCACCGCCTGCCTCTTCGGCGAGGGCGCCGTCGCCGAGGGCGAGTTCCACGAGAGCATCAACCTGGCGGCCCTCTGGCACCTCCCGGTCCTGTTCATCTGCGAGAACAACCGCTACGCCATGGGCACGGCCCTCGCGGTCGAGCACGCGGAGACCGACCTCGCCATGCGGGCAGCCTCCTACGGCGTGGTGGCGTGGAGCGTCGACGGGATGGATGCCGTGGCCGTCGCCGACGCAGCCCACCGGGCCGTGGCCGAGGTCCGCAACGGGGCCGGCCCGTGCTTCCTCGAGCTGCGCACCTACCGGTTCCGCGCCCACTCCATGTACGACCCCGACCGCTACCGCGAGAAGGCCGAGATCGAGCACTGGAAGGAGAGCGACCCGATCATCACGCTCCGACAGCAGCTGGAGTCCCGCGGCACGCTCACCGCCGACGACCTCGCAGCCTGGGAGCGCGAGATAGCGGGCGAGCTCGACGAGGCGGTGGCGTTCGCGGACGCGTCCGCACCCGAGCCCGTCGAGGACCTCCTGCGCTTCGTCACGACTCCCCCGTCCACACCCTCGGCGGGCGCGCCGTCCACGGCCACGACCCCGACGACCCCCTCTCCCACGTCAGGGGGCGACTGAGATGTCGCGCGCACCGAGTGCCCGGCCCGACCAGCGCACACCGGCCTCCGTCACGACCACCTACCGGGAGGCGCTCCGCGAAGCACACCGGAGCGCGATGGCACGAGACCCACGGGTCTTCCTCATGGGCGAGGACGTCGGACGCTACGGCGGGTCGTTCGCCGTCAGCCTGGGTCTCCTCGAGGAGTTCGGGCCCGAGCGGGTGCGGGACACCCCGTTGTCGGAGTCGGCCTTCACCGGAGCCGGTATCGGGGCTGCCCTGGGCGGCATGCGTCCGGTGGTCGAGATCATGACGGTGAACTTCAGCCTCCTCGCGCTCGACCAGATCCTCAACAACGCCGCCACCCTGCAGCACATGTCCGGGGGCCAGGTGCACGTTCCCATCGTCGTGCGGATGACCACCGGCGCGGGACGGCAGCTGGCGGCCCAGCACTCGCACAGCCTCGAGGGCTGGTACGCCCACATCCCCGGCCTCCGCGTCCTGGCACCGGCCACGGTGGAGGATGCGCGGGGCATGCTCTGGCCGGCGTTGCAGGACCCCGACCCGGTGATCATCTTCGAGCACGGATCGCTCTACAACCTCAAGGGCACGTTGGCCGAGCCCGATCCCCAGGTCGACATCTCGCACGCCGCCGTCCGGCGGTCGGGCACCGACATCACCCTCGTCGCGTTCGGCGGCGGACTCGGCAAGGCTCTCGTAGCCGCCGATTCCCTTGCAGGGCAAGGAATCTCAGCCGAGGTGATCGATCTTCGAGTGCTGCGCCCGCTGGACGAGGCGACCGTGCTCGAGTCCGTGACGCGCACCCATCGAGCGGTCGTCGTCGACGAGGCCTGGCGCAGCGGCAGCCTGGCCGCCGAGGTCTCCGCCCGCATCGCCGAGCAGGCCTTCTACGACCTGGACGCCCCGGTCGAGCGGGTCTGCGGCGCGGAGGTGCCCGTCCCCTACGCGCGGCACCTCGAGGAAGCCGCCCTCCCCCAACCCGCCGACATCGTCGCCGCGGCAGAGCGCGCGGTCGGTCGCCATGGGTGAGTTCCGTATGCCGTCCCTGGGCGCCGACATGGACGAGGGCACGCTCCTGGAGTGGCTCGTCAGACCGGGTGACAC
>NZ_JBFUCW010000042.1:0-9692 GCF_056405035.1 Pedococcus sp. P2_A3
GCGCCGAGCTGGGCATCAAGGTCAGCAAGACCCGCCCCTACCGCCCACAGACCAACGGCAAGATCGAGCGCTTCCACCGCACCATGGCCGAAGGGTGGGGCTACGCCCGCTGCTACGAATCCGAAGCCGAGCGACGAGCCGCCCTGTCAGCATGGATCCACGAGTACAACCACCACCGACCCCACACCGCCTGCGAGAACAAGCCACCCATCACCCGCTTGACCAACCTGTCAGGTCAGTACAGCTAGCCAAGGTTGCTCGCTGGCGGACAGGGTGCAACCTGTCCACCAACACGGAAGGTTTGCTAGCAAAGGTTCCTGCAGGGGGCGCCAGCGGCCCACCGGTCAGCAGCCGAGGAGGTGACCGCCGAGGTACTCCTCGACCTTGTCGAGGGACACCCGCTCCTGGGCCATCGAGTCCCGCTCACGGATCGTCACGGCGTGGTCCTCGAGGGTGTCGAAGTCCACCGTGATGCAGAACGGCGTGCCGATCTCGTCCTGCCGGCGGTAGCGGCGACCGATCGCGCCGGCGTCGTCGAAGTCGATGTTCCAGTGCTGGCGCAGGGTGGTGGCGAGGTCGCGGGCCTTCGGCGACAGGTCGGCGTTGCGCGAGAGCGGGAGCACGGCCGCCTTCACGGGGGCGAGGCGCTTGTCGAGCCTGAGCACCACGCGCTTGTCGACGCCGCCCTTGGTGTTGGGCGCCTCGTCCTCGGTGTAGGCGTCGACCAGGAAGGTCATGAGCGACCGCGACAGCCCGGCCGCGGGCTCGATGACGTAGGGCGTGTACTTCTCGCCGCTGGCCTGGTCGAAGTAGACGAGGTCGGTGCCGGAGTGCTCGCTGTGCGTCTTGAGGTCGAAGTCGGTGCGGTTGGCGATGCCCTCGAGCTCACCCCACTCGCTGCCCGTGAACCCGAAGCGGTACTCGATGTCGACGGTGCGCTTGGAGTAGTGGCTGAGCTTCTCCTGGGCGTGCTCGTAGTGCCGCAGGTTGTCGGGGTTGATGCCCAGGTCGGTGTACCAGCGGGTGCGCTCGTCGATCCAGTACTGGTGCCAGTCCTCGTCCTCGCCCGGCTTGACGAAGAACTCCATCTCCATCTGCTCGAACTCGCGGGTGCGGAAGATGAAGTTGCCGGGCGTGATCTCGTTGCGGAAGCTCTTGCCCGTCTGGGCGATGCCGAACGGCGGCTTGCGGCGCGCGGAGTTCATCACGTTGAGGAAGTTGAGGAAGATGCCCTGGGCCGTCTCGGGGCGCAGGTAGTGCAGCCCCGACTCGTCCTCGACGACACCGAGGTAGGTCTTGAGCAGGCCGGAGAACTGCCGCGGCTCAGTCCACTGGCCACGCGTGCCGCAGTTCGTGCAGGCGACGTCGGCGAGGCTGACGTCGTCGGGGTTGTCGATGCCCTTCTTCTCCGCGACGGCCTCCTGCAGGTGGTCCGCCCGGAACCGCTTGTGGCACGACAGGCACTCGACCAGCGGGTCGGAGAAGGTGGCGACGTGGCCCGAGGCCTCCCAGGTCTGCCGGGGCAGGATCACCGAGGAGTCGATGCCCACGACGTCCTCCCGGCCGGTGACCATCGACCGCCACCACTGCCGCTTGATGTTCTCCTTCAGCTCCACCCCGAGGGGGCCGTAGTCCCACGCGGACCTCGTGCCGCCGTAGATCTCGCCGCAGGGGAAGACGAACCCCCGGCGCTTGCAGAGGGAGACGACGGTGTCGACGGTGGAGGGTGCAGCCATGCGCGCAAGGCTACTGTGCGCCTGCTCGCCCCTCGACGGGGTATGCCGCGCGGCCTACGCTCGACGGCACACCCACCGTCCGAGGGGGCACCGTGAGCGACCGTCCCGTCTCCGCGCGCAGCGTCCGTATCGGCGACGCCGCCCCGTTCCGGATGCTGTTCGAGTTCGCCAGGAAGTCGGGGTACCAGGAGCGTCGACTCGAGCCGGGGGTGCTCGACTTCACCTTCGGCGACCCGCACGAGATGCCGATCCCTGAGTACGTCGAGGCGCTGCGCGCTGCTGCGGTCCCGGGCGACGAGCTGTGGTTCGCCTACAAGTTCAGCCTGGTCGAGGCGCAGGAGGCTGCTGCCGCTTCGCTGCGGAAGGTCGTGGACCTCCCCTGGACGGCCGACCGGATCAGGATGACCACCGGGGGGTTCGGGGCGATCACGCTGTCGATGAAGGCCCTGGCCGATCCCGGGGACGAGGTCGTCTACAGCCTGCCGCCGTGGTTCCTGTACGAGGCGCTGGCCCTCGAGGCCGGGTTGGTGCCGGTCAAGGTCAGGGTGGATGCCGAGACGTTCGACCTCGACCTGGACGCGATCGCCGCCGCGATCACGCCACGCACGCGGCTGGTCGTGGTCAACTCCCCCAACAACCCCACCGGCCGGATCTACCCGGAGTCCACACTGCGCGCGCTGGCCGACCTGCTGGAGACCGCCTCGGCCCGCAACGGTCGCCGGATCTACCTCATATCCGACGAGCCCTACAACCGGATCGTGTTCGACGGCGCGCGGTTCCGCAGCCCCGCGGAGTTCTATCCCCACACGGTGCTCTGCTACAGCTACGGCAAGACGCTGCTCGCCCCGGGCCAGCGGATCGGCTACCTCGCCCTGCCACCACAGATGCCCGACGCCGACCAGGTGATCGACGCGGTCGAGAGCCTGCAGGTGGCGGCCGGCTGGCTGTTCCCCAACGCGGTGATGCAGTATGCCGTCCCTCGCCTGGAGACGCTCTCCCTCGACGTGGCACACCTGCAGGACAAGCGCGACCGGATGACGGTCGCCCTGCGCGACATGGGGTACGACGTCGCCACCCCCGAGGGCACGTTCTACCTCTTCCCGCGGTCACCACTGCCCGACGACGAGGCCTTCGTGGCCCACCTCGCGGACGCGGGCGTCCTGGTGATGCCCGGACGGCTCTTCGAGACGCCCGGCTACTTCCGCATCTGCCTCACGGCCACCATGGACACCATCGAGGCGAGCCTGCCGCGCTTCGCGTCGGTCCTCGCCCAGATCCACGCCGGCTGACACCGGCTTTCCTCGACCACATAGGGTTTCGGCCGTGTCCTCCCTGCGTGAACGCGTCACCGACGCCAGCCTTCCCGTCATCCACGCCCTGAACCGCGTGCCGCGCGCCGTCCCGTTCCTCGCGGTGCTCGCGCTCATGGTGGCCGGGATCTTCGTGCCGGGCTGGGGCTGGGTCTTCCTGGTCGTGGTGGTGGCCTTCCTCGCCTGGACCCTCTACCTGGCCTGGCCGGCGCTCGACCTCGGCGCCCGCTCCGGACGCCTGGCGGTGCTGCTCATCGCGGTCGCCATCACGGTCACCCAGGCGGTGCCACGCGGCTGACGATTTTGACAATCGTTCTCATCTGAGTTGAGAATGATTGTCATGACGCGTCGCCCCCTCGGCCTGCTCAGTGGCCTGGTGTCCATCGCCCTGGCCTCCGCCTGTGGCGTGGCCGGCGGGAAGGGCGCCGACGACGGTCGCCTCGAGGTGGTCGCCGCGTTCTACCCCCTGCAGTACGCGGTGGAACAGGTGGGCGGGCCGCACGTCGCCGTCCAAGGTCTCACCAAACCCGGTGCCGAGCCGCACGACCTCGAGCTGAGCCCCCGGCAGGTCGCCAAGGTTGCCCGGGCGGACGTCGTCGTCTACGAGGCCCACTTCCAGCCGGCCGTCGACGCCGCGGTCGACCAGCAGGCGAAGCAGACCGCGCTCGACGTCTCCCCCGCGGCCCGGCTCGACCTGGCTGCCGTCCAGGAGGGAGCGGACCACGCCGCACACGGCGCCCGGGACCCCCACTTCTGGCTCGACCCGCTGCGCTACGCCGACGTCGCGGACGCCATCGCCGCCCGGCTGGCCGAGCGGGACCCGGCCGACGCCGCGGCATACCGGTCCAACGCGGCGGCCTTCCGCGCCTCGATGACGGCCCTCGACGCGGAGTTCCGAGCAGGGCTGCGGTCGTGCGCGGTCGACGAGCTCGTCACGTCGCACGCAGCGTTCGGGTACCTCGCGCAGACCTACGGCTTCCACCAGGAGGCCATCACCGGCCTGACCCCGGACGCCGAACCCAGCCCGGCCGCGATGGCCGAACTGACCCGCCACATCCGCGACACAGGAGCGAGCACCGTGTATGCCGAGACGTTGGTGAGCGAGGACGTGGCCCGCACCCTCGCCCGCGAGACCGGTGCGAGACTGGCCGTGCTCGACCCCATCGAGGGCATCACCTCCGCGTCGCGGGGCCGCGACTACCCCAGCGTGATGCGGGCCAACCTGCAGGTCCTGCGCGCCGGACAGGAGTGCTCATGACGACCGCCCAGGGCGCCCCCACCACGGACACCCCCACCACGGACACCCCCATCATCGAGTTGCGCCACGCCTCCTTCGGCTACGCCGACCAGGCCGTCGTCACGGGGGCCACGCTCGCGATCCACCCGGGCGAGGTGGTCGCGGTGCTGGGACCGAACGGTTCGGGCAAGTCCACCCTCGTGCGCGGTCTGCTCGGCCTGAACGACCACCTCGGCGGTGACGTGGAGCTGTTCGGCCAGCCGCGCGAGTCCTTCTCCGACCACGCCCGTCTCGGCTACGTACCCCAGCGACACACGCTGTCCGCCTCGGTGCGGGCCACCGTCGCCGAGATCGTGGCCGTGGGTCGGCTGTCGCACCACCGGTGGTGGCGGCCCGTGATCAGGTCGTCGCAGGACGCCGCGATCATCGACCGTGCCCTCGACGTCGTCGGGCTGGGCGACCGTGCCCACGCCGATGTCGCCACCCTCTCGGGCGGCCAGCAGCGCCGGGTGCTCATCGCCCGCGCCCTCGCCTCCGACCCCGACGTGCTGCTGATGGACGAGCCCACGGCGGGCGTCGACACCGCCAACCAGCACGTGCTGTCCACGGTCCTCGCCCGTCTCGCCGGTCGGGGCACCACGATGGTCATCGTCACGCACGAGCTCGCGGCCCTGGCCGACATCGTGACCCGGATCGTGGTGGTCCAGGGGGGCCACCTCGTCTTCGATGGTTCGCGCGACGAGTTCGCTTCCCGGACAGGCGAGTTCGCGTCGTCGGTAGACCATCACCACGATGACGAGAACCGGGTCCGCTCGGCCAGGCTGCCCGGCGCACCGTCAGCCGGCCCACTCGACCCCCGCGGGGGTGTCCACTCGTGAGCGAGCTCCTCTCCCTCGACTTCATGCGCCAGGCGCTCATCGCCGCGGTCCTCGTCGGCATCGCAGCCCCGCTGGTGGGCGTGTTCCTCGTGCAGCGACGGCTCTCGCTCATCGGCGACGGAATGGGCCACGTCGCCCTCGCCGGTGTAGCCGTCGGCGTGCTCACCGGACAGGCACCCGTCCTCACCGCACTCGTGGCGGCGGTCGCCGCGGCGGTCGCCATCGAGCTCATCCGCGGGCGCGGGCGCACCAGCGGTGACATCGCCCTCGCAGTCATGTTCTACGGCGGCATCGCCGCAGGCGTGGTGATCATCGCCAAGTCGCCGAGCAGCAGCCCCGCCAACCTCACCGCCTATCTCTTCGGAGCGATCACGACGGCCGACCAGCGCGACCTGTGGGTCTTCGCGGGCCTGGCCCTGGTGGTGCTCGTCGGCACCTGGCTCCTGCGTCCGTGGCTGTTCGCCGTCGCGAACGACGAGGAGTACGCCCGCGCGAGCGGGCTCCCCGTGACCGGGCTCAACATCGCGCTGGCGGTGCTGACCGCCGTCACCGTCGTCGTCTCCATGCGGGTCGTCGGCCTGCTGCTGATCAGCGCCCTGATGATCATCCCCAACGCCACGGCACAGCTGCTCGGCCGCAGCTTCCGGGCCTCGACGCGGTGGGCGGTGGCGGTCGGCGTCGTCTCCAGCGTGGGCGGAGTGGTCACGTCGTTCTACGCCGAGACCCCGTCCGGCGGGACGATCGTGCTGCTGGCCATCGGCTTCTTCGTCGTGGCGGCCACCGTCACCGGCGCCGCCGCCCGCGCCCGCGCCCACCAGCACCGACGGGCCGAGCGCCACGACCACGAGCACGGCCCGGAGTGCGGCCACCCGGCGGTCGCCCACGGCGACCACGTGGACTACGTCCACGACGGACACCGCCACGCCCCGCACGAGGGCCACTACGACGAGCACGACTCGAGCCTTCACGCCAAGGAGGCGGCGCAACCATGACCGGCACCCGTGAACGCCCGACCCTCGAGGGCACCCGTCGCCCCACGCGCCAGCGCGCGGCGGTGGCCGCGGTCCTCGCCGAGAACGACGAGTTCCGCTCAGCGCAGGAGCTGCACGCGATCCTGCGCGACGCGGGTGACACGGTCGGCCTCGCCACGGTCTACCGCAACCTCCAGGCGATGGCCGCCGACGGCGAGATCGACATGCTGCGCACCGACGACGGCGAGGCCGTCTACCGCGCGTGCTCGACGGGTCACCACCACCACCTGGTGTGCCGGGTGTGCGGGCGCACGGTGGAGGTCGAGGGTCCGACCGTCGAGGCGTGGGCCAACAAGGTCAGCGCGGAGCACGGGTTCACCGACGTCCACCACACCCTGGAGATCTTCGGCACCTGCGGCCCCTGCTCGACTCCCTAACTTTTGCTAGCACACGAAACTCCTTGGTGGACAGGGTGCAACCTGTCCCCCAACGAGCAAGGTTTGCTAGCAAAGGTTGCTCGTGGGGGAGGGTCAGCTGGTCGGCTGGTCGACCGCCCCGCCGTACCGGCGGTCGCGCTCGGCATACGTCTGGATCGCGGCCCAGAGGTGGCGTCGGTCGTAGTCGGGCCAGAGGGTGTCCTGGAAGACCAGCTCGGCGTAGGCACTCTGCCAGAGCAGGAAGTTGCTCGTCCGCTGCTCCCCCGAGCTGCGCACGAACAGGTCGACGTCCGGCATGTCTGGCTCGGGCAGGTACCTCGCGATGGTCTTCTCGTCGATCGAGCCCGGCTTGAGCTTGCCGCGCTGCACCTGCTCGGCGATCCGCTGCACGGCGTCGGCCACCTCGGCGCGACCGCCGTAGTTGACGCAGAAGTAGAGCGTGAGCCCGGTGTTGTGCCGGGTGAGCTCCTGGGCGGTCTCGAGCTCCTTGATGACCGATCCCCAGAGGCGCGGGCGCCGCCCCACCCATCGCATCCGCACACCCCACTCGTGGAGCTGGTCCCTCCGCCGGCGGATCACGTCGCGGTTGAAGCCCATCAGGAAGCGCACCTCGTCGGGGCTGCGCTTCCAGTTCTCGGTCGAGAACGCGTAGGCCGACAGGTGGGTCACCCCGGCCTCGATCGCGCCGGCCGTCACGTCGAGCAGCGCGGCCTCACCGGCCTCGTGCCCCTTGGTGCGCGGGAGCCCTCGCTGGTTGGCCCAGCGACCGTTGCCGTCCATGACGATGGCGACGTGCTGAGGCACGAGCTCCTTGGGCAGGGCGGGAGGTTGGGCACCGCTCGGGTGGGCGAACGGCTTGGGGTATGCCGCGCTCACGCCTGCGCCGTCCGCGCGGCGGCGTGCGCTGCCTCGACCTTGTCCACCACGCTGAGCGGCGCCGGCGCCCAGGTCACGCGGGAGTCGAGGAGGGGTTGGGCATCTGGGTCTCGTCGGTCCACGAGGCGCAACGATCGCACACCCTTCTCGAGGTGCCACTGGAGGAAGGCACTGGCCAGGGTGCTGCCCTCCCTGCGGTGCCGTCCCTGCGACGCGTCGGCGACGACCCAGTCGCCGGCGAGCAGGGCGGCCAGCAACGACAGGGTCTCCAGCGCCGGCGCAGCGGAACCGACCGGACGGCATACCGGGCACACGGTGCCACCGGCCGCGAGGTTGAAGGCGCGGTGGGGACCTTCCGCGCCGCACCGGGCGCAGTCGTGGAAGCTCGGTGCCCAGCCCGCGATCGCGAGCGCCCTCAGCAGGTAGGCGTCGAGGACCAACCCCGGGTCGTGCAGGCCCTCGGCCATCGACCGCAGCGCACCCTGGAGCAGGAGGTACTGCTGGAGGTTGGGCTCGCGCTCCTCCGTGAGCCGGTCCGCGGTCTCCAACATCGCGGCGGCGGCGGTGTAGGTGGTGTAGTCACGGGCCAGCACGTCACCCCAGGACGCCAGCGACTCGGCCTGGGTCACGGTGTCGAGGTTGCGTCCCTCGTAGCACTGGACGTCGACCATCATGGCGGGCTCGAGCCGGGCGCCGAACCGGCTCTTGGTGCGGCGCACCCCCTTGCCGACGACCCGCACCTTGCCCAGTCCGCGCGTGAGCAGCGTGACGATGCGATCGGCCTCACCCAGCTTCTGGGTGCGCAGGACGATTCCCTCGTCGCGGTACAGGGGCATGGCCCCATTGTCGCAAGTCGCAGGCTCGAAGCGGGTATGCCGTGCCGCCGGAGGGTTGCCTACGTCCAGGCCCAGCGCACCGCCACGCGACGGTCGGCGTTGAGCTCACGGATCCGCCTCAGTGCACGGAGGAGGTTCCGGTAGGTCTCGCGACGCTCCCCACCGGTGACGGCGTCGAGGACGACCACGGTCCACGGGAGGAGCCCGGCGAAACGAGCGACGAGCAGCAACCCGGCCAGCACGACCACGACAGGGAGCTCGACCGAGAACAGCCCGACGGCGAGAAGGAGGACCACGACCGGCGCCGCGATGATGATCACCAGCCAGAGGGCCAGTCCGATGACCACTCCGCTCAGGTCGTCGAACCCGATGACCGTGGGATCCGCGGCCTCGCGCAGGGTCTCCGGGCTCATGACCCGCGCGCGCGGTCGCCAGGGCAGCACCCGGACCTCCAGCAGCGCGGTCTGCGACCACGTGGTCAGCACAGCCTTCGACCCTTCCTCCCGTCGCGGGACCCGCCCACGGTCGAGCCAACCCTAGAGCATGTCGACAGGGACTAGAACACCTGTTCGAATCTGGGCTATGGTGGCCGCATGTCCACGGCATTCCAGGGCTCCCTGCTCGACACCGGTGACGACATCACGCTGCAGGCGTTGGGCGACGGTCTGCACCGCACCCAGCTCAGCCGAGGCGCCTGGGTGGACTACCGCCCCGGGTGGCTGGCCGGGGCCGACACGCTCTTCGAGCTGCTCCACCACGAGGTGCCGTGGCACGCGGAACGCCGCGAGATGTATGAGCGCATGGTCGATGTCCCCCGGCTGCTCAAGTTCTACGACGAGGACGAGACGCTCCCCCACCACGCCCTCACCGAGGCGCGAGAGGCACTGAGCCGGCACTATGCCGCGGAGCTCGGCGAGCCGTTTGCGACATCGGGACTGTGCCTCTACCGCGACGGTCGCGACTCGGTGGCCTGGCACGGCGACCGGATCGGCCGCTCCAAGGACCTCGACACGATGGTCGCGATCCTCTCGGTCGGGTCCGCGCGGTCGCTGATGCTGCGTCCGCGGGGTGGCGGAACCTCGATGGGTTTCTCCCTCGGCCACGGTGACCTGGTGGTCATGGGCGGCTCCTGCCAGCGGACCTGGGACCACGCCATCCCCAAGACCACCAAGGCGGTCGGGCCGCGCATCTCGATCCAGTTCCGTCCGCGCGGGGTGCGCTGACCATCCTCGCCGACCCGAGCCCGCAATTGGCTAGGTTCCTGGGTTGACGTTCGAACAGGTGTTCGAATATGATGGGGTATGGCCATCGCACTCCTGCACCCGTCGCCGCCGCTCGCGGCAGCCGATGGGGTGCGTCAGGTGCACACCGTGCTCGACCGGTGTGCGTCGGTGGCCGAGCTGTCCGGGTA
>NZ_JBFUCW010000043.1:0-9049 GCF_056405035.1 Pedococcus sp. P2_A3
AGCCGGCACCGGGTCAGCACCCGGTGCGCGGTCGAGGGCGCGACCCCGGTCAACGAGGCGAGCTGGACCGGCCCGAACCGCTTACGCAGCCGCAACGACACGATCCGCCGCGTGACCACCGTGGTGGTCTTGGCGGGCATCGYGTGCGGGCGCGAAGACCGGTCGCTCATCGGCTCGCCCGCGGCATACCGGTCGGCCCACCGCTTGACCGTCGGCCAGGAGCACTGAAACCGGGCCGCGACCTCAGCCWCCGGGACACCGCTGTCGACCACCAACTTGGCGACCGTGAGCCGGGCACGAGGGGTCAGGGCAGCGTTAGCGTGGGACACGAGGGCCTCCTGTTTTGTGAGCGGATACCTAGGCAGTTCCACTCCACCGCGGGAGGCCCTCCCGCGCCACTGATCAGATCAGCGGATCACACCCACTCAACCAACGTCCCCGGTCAGTACAGCTAGCAAAGGTTGCTCGAGACCTCAGCGGGTGGGGGCAGCTCCGGTCGAGGCGCGCACGACCAGCTCGGGGCGGAAGACGTACTCGGCCCGCGGCGACGGCTCCCCGGCGATCTCGTCGAGCAGCGCTCGCACGGCCGCCTCGGCCATGGCCTGCACGCTCTGCCGCACCGTCGTCAAGGGCGGGTCGGTGAAGGCGATCAGCGGCGAGTCGTCATAACCGACCACGGAGAAGTCGGCCGGCACCTGACGGCCCGCGCGCCGGGCGGCCCGGATCGCGCCGAGCGCCATCAGGTCGGAGCCGCACACGACGGCAGTGCACCCCTTCTCGAGGAGCCGCGCCGCGGCCGTGTCACCGCCCTCGACCGAGAACATGGTCCGCTCGATCAGCTCGTCGACGTCCTCGCGCCCGAGCAGGCTGCGCATGGAGGCCCGGAACCCGGCGATCTTCCGGATGACGGGCACGAACCGCTCGGGTCCGACCGCCAGCCCGATCTGGGTGTGGCCCAGCTGCACCAGGTGGGTCAGGGCCAGCTCCATCGAGGCGACGTCATCGTTGGAGATGAAGGGCGCGTCGATGCCCTCCTGGTAGCCGTTGACGAGCACGATCGGCAGCTCGCGCTCCCGCAGGCTGGTGTAGCGCTCGGGGTCGGTCGTGACATCGGCGTGCTGGCCCGAGACGTAGATGATCCCGGCGACGCCGCGGTCGAGCAGCATCTGCACGTACTCGTCCTCGTGCACCCCACCCGGGGTCTGCGTGCAGAGGACCGGGGTGAACTGGTGCCGGGCGAGTGCCGTCTCGATGATCTGCGCGAATGCCGGGAAGATCGGGTTGGTCAGCTCGGGCACGATCAGGCCGACGAGGTCGGCGGTCTTGCGCCGCAGCCGGGAAGGCCGGTCGTAGCCGAGGATGTCGAGCGAGGTGAGCACCGCCTCGCGCGTCGCCTCCGCGACCCCGGGCTTGCCGTTGAGCACCCTGCTGACGGTGGCCTCGCTGACGTCGGCGTGCGCCGCGATGTCAGCCAGTCTCGCCTTCATGGCGGTGACGGTAGCAAGAACTTGCAGGCCCGACCGGCCACACGCTGCAAGATATTTCAGGTATGCCGCGGCTCACATCCGTGCGCAAACGCTTTCATTCTCTCTGGCGGGCACCGCCGCCACCGTCTCACCAGCACGCACCAGCACTGGCGCAACGCCCCACCCTGGGACAGACTGAGCCCACCGCGGACACCGATGTCTGCGGCGGTACCACCCTTTACAACGGATCGTCCGGCACGTTCCTGCCGGTGAAGGAAGGCAATGAAGCCATGGCAACTGTGAAGTTCGACGAGGCCACCCGCCTCTACCCGGGCAACGACAAGCCCTCTGTCGACCGGCTCAACATCGACATCGAGGACGGCGAGTTCCTCGTCCTGGTCGGCCCCTCCGGATGTGGCAAGTCCACCTCCCTCCGCATGCTCGCAGGCCTCGAAGAGGTCAACGCCGGCAAGATCTGGATCGGTGACCGCGACGTCACCAACCTGTCCCCCAAGGACCGCGACGTCGCCATGGTCTTCCAGAACTACGCGCTCTACCCCCACATGACGGTCGCCGACAACATGGGCTTCGCGCTCAAGATCGCCGGCGTCGACAAGGGCGAGATCCGCAAGCGCGTCGAGGAGGCCGCCAAGATCCTCGACCTCGAGCCGTACCTCGAGCGCAAGCCGAAGGCCCTCTCCGGTGGCCAGCGCCAGCGCGTCGCCATGGGTCGCGCGATCGTGCGCTCCCCCCAGGTGTTCCTCATGGACGAGCCGCTGTCGAACCTCGACGCCAAGCTCCGCGTCCAGACCCGCACGCAGATCGCGTCGCTGCAGCGTCGCCTCGGCGTCACCACCGTCTACGTCACCCACGACCAGGTCGAGGCCATGACGATGGGTGACCGCGTCGCGGTCCTCAAGGACGGCATCCTCATGCAGTGCGACAGCCCGCGCCGCATGTACGACCACCCGAACAACGTGTTCGTCGCCGGCTTCATCGGCTCCCCCGCCATGAACCTGCTCGACGTCGACGTGGCTGACGGTGGCGTGAAGGTCGGTGGCTCGACGGTTCCGGTCGAGCGCGCCATCCTCGACGCCTCATCCGGGAAGAACATCACCTTGGGTGTCCGTCCCGAGGACCTCGAGCTCACCACCGAGGGCCAGGGCATCCCGGTCACCGTGGACGTCGTCGAGGAGCTCGGCGCCGACGCCTACATCTACGGCTCGACCAAGGCCCACCAGCACATCGAGGCCGACGAGGACAGCGACGCGCCCGAGCGGCCGTTCATCGCCCGCGTCGACGGCCGCACGCCCCCGAAGAAGGGCGAGACCGTCTACCTCGCCCCGAAGACCGGGCACGTGCACGCCTTCGACGCCACCTCGGGCCAGCGCCTCGGCGACTGACCCGAGCAGCACCGTATGCCGGGTGGCCGGCTCCCGTTCGTGGGAGCCGGCCACACCGCTTTCACCTGGCACCCCACCCGTCAACACCCCGCCAACCGGACTGATGTTGGCACCTGATCTGGACCGGGCGACGCGGCTGTCCCCGTCGTTGGGAGGATGAGACGTGGCACTCGAGATCACCGCAGCACGACCAGACCCGGCCATGCTCGACCTGCCCTGGGAGCTTCCGCTGGAGACCTGGCCCGAGGAGCACCTCGCGGCCCTGCCCCGCGGCATCTCGCGGCACGTCGTGCGGTTCGTCAAGCTCTCGGGGAAGGTGCTGGCGGTCAAGGAGATCAAGGCCGACATCGCGGTTCGCGAGTACCAGCTCCTGCGGATGCTCAACCGCCTCGACCTGCCGTGCGTCGAGCCGTTCGGGGTGGTGAGCGGCCGCACGTCCGCTGACGGCACCCCCCTCGATGCCTGCCTGATCACCCGGCACCTGCAGTTCTCGCTGCCCTACCGCGCGCTCTTCAGCCAGTCGCTGCGCCCCGACACCACCACCCGGTTGATCGACGCCCTGGCGGTGCTGCTCGTCCGCGTCCACCTCGTCGGCTTCTGGTGGGGCGACGTGTCGCTGTCCAACACCCTGTTCCGGCGGGACGCCGGCGCGTTCGCGGCATACCTCGTCGACGCCGAGACCGGGGAGCTGCACCAGACGCTCACCGACGGGCAGCGCGAGCACGACCTCGACATCGCCCGCGTCAACATCGCCGGTGAGCTGATGGACCTCGAGGCCGGCGGCTTCCTCGAGGCCGGTGTCGACGCCGTCGACACCTCGAACCGCATTGTCGAGCGCTACACCGAGCTGTGGGAGGAGCTGACGGGCCTCGAGCGCTTCGAGCGCGGCGACCGCTGGCGGGTCGACGAGCGGATCCGGCGCCTCAACGAACTCGGCTTCRACGTGGACGAGCTGGCCATCTCCACCGACATCGGCGGCACCACCATCCAGATCCAGCCCAAGGTCGTCGACGCCGGCCACCACTCGCGGCGCCTCCTGCGGCTCACCGGGCTCGACGTGGAGGAGAACCAGGCCCGCCGGCTGCTCAACGACCTCGACTCCTACCGCGCGGGCACCGACCGGCAGAACGACGACGAGGAGATCGTCGCCCACGACTGGCTGCAGCGGATCTACGAGCCGATCACCCGCACCGTCCCGCGTGAGCTGGCCGGCAAGCTCGAGCCCGCCGAGCTGTTCCACGAGGTGCTCGAGCACCGCTGGTACCTGTCCGAGCGGGCCGGCCACGACATGCCGATCGAGGATGCCATCGCCGACTACGTGAAGACGGTGCTGCCGAGCAAGCCCGACGAGGCCACGGTGGTGGGCGTCGACACGGTCGAGATGCCGGTCGTCGCCATGTTCGACGACTGACCTCTCGCTGCACACCGGTCCACCCCCGCCCCACCCGTCTCCCGGATCGTGGGCGCCGCATCAGCCACTCGGACGATATCGGCCCCAAACGGTAGATGTGGGATGCCTTTGGCCCCATACGGTGACCGCGTCAACACCGCACGCACCGCCGTCAAGGGGAGTTCATGAGCCAGGCCCAGGCCGCCGTCACCACCCAGCAGCACGAGTTCGGCCGAGGGACCTGGACTCCGGTGGCCGGCTGGTGGCTCCGGGTCGCAGCCCGCCTCATCGACGAGGTCGTCCAGATTCTCGGGATGCTCCCCTACCTCATCGGCCTGGTCATGCTGCTCGACGCCAAGGGCTCCGGCGCGACGGTCTACCAGTCGGCCGACCCCACTCGCCAGACCGACCGCGTCACGGTGCTAATCGGCCTCGGCCTGATGGGTCTCGGCGGCATCCTCAGCATGGTCATCTGGGTCTGGAACCGCGTCGTCCAGCAGGGGCGCACGGGCCAGAGCATCGGCAAGGCGGCCATGAAGATCGTCCTCGTGTCCTCCAGGACGGGGACCCCGATCGGGGCAGGCTCCGCCTTCGTCCGCGAGATCGTGCACGTCGTGGACGGGATCCTCTACATCGGCTACCTCTGGCCCCTCTGGGACCGCCGCAAGCAGACCTTGGCCGACAAGCTGGTCGGCACGGTGGTGGCCAAGGACGTCCGGCAGCCCCAGTCCGACGGCCCGACCTGGGCCCAGCGCGCCCTGGCCTGACGACGCGRCTGTCGCTGCTAGGTTGCGGGCGACACGAGGGGAACCCATGACACCACCACCTGCGGACCCGTTCGCCCACCAACCGACGCCCGACCCGACCGCGCCCGACCCGACCGCGCCCGGCCCCGCCGCGACGGGCCCGACCGCGCCCACGACCGCGTCCTCCGCTGCCTTCCAGCCCCCTACCCGGGGCCGGGAGGGTATGCCGGGCCGCCGCCGAGCGTCGCCAGCGGTCCGTGGGGACCGCTGGCCGGCTGGGGCACGCGCGTGGCCGCGATGCTCATCGACACTGCGGTGCAGTTCATCGGCATGATCCCCTACATCGTGGGCGTCGTGCTGTTCGTCGTCGGCGCACCCGACTCCGGCGCAGACATCTCCTCGTCGGGCTCCGACTACCTGCCGCCCGACAGCGGGAACCCCGGGCTGATGATCCTGGGTGGGCTCCTGGTCGCCGTGGGCCTGCTCGCGATGCTCGCCATCGGGATCTGGAACCGTGCCTTCAAGCAGGGCCGCACCGGGCAGAGCATCGGCAAGAAGGCCATGGGGATCCGACTCGTGGACGAGCACAGCGGCCAGCCGATCGGAGCCGGCATGGCGTTTGTCCGCGACCTCGCGCACACCCTCGACGGCTTCGCCTACATCGGCTACCTCTGGCCCCTGTGGGACAGCAAGCGCCAGACGTTCGCCGACATGATCCTCGGCACCGTGGTGGTCGAGGTGCCCCGCGGCTGAGGCCCCGCCCTCCGACTCGGGCGACCAGTGCTGGCGACCGGATGACGCGAGCTATTGCTTGACCGCGACTCCGAGCCAGTTTCGAACGATCCCGCCCGGGTACGCCTGCCGGGGCAAGTCCACAGCCCGTGGCCCGTCGACGAATGACAGACCAGCGTCCTCGACCGTGGCGACAACGCCCGAGAAGGACAGGTACAACTTGCGCTCCGTTGCTTGCGCATAGCCCAGGGAGAGGTTGCCCCCCTGGTCAAGCTCGTAATCCGTCCAACCGGGCCATAGGTCGGTACCGATCGCCGGCCACTGCACATAGAGGTGACCGCCCGCGCGGAGTCGCTGGACGACCCCCCGGACGCGGGAGCGTGACGCGGCGAACGAGTCGTGGATCAGCACGCGTGACAACACGAGGTGGTCGAACCGCGGGACGGCCGCGAAGCTTTCAGAAGCAGTCGCACATTCGAAACGATGCTCGTGCCCAGGGAAGGCCTTCCTCGCAACGTCGACCGCATATGCCGACAGATCGCACGAGTAGACGTCGAGCCCCGCCCTGAGCAACGCCGATGCGTTCCTGCCGTCCCCGTAGCCCACGTACAGGATTCGGCCCGCTCTTTCGGCGCGTTCGACCACGCACTCGACGATCGGTAGGGGCGGGTTGGGGTGCTCGCTGCGCGTGAGGTAGTGCCAGTCCCAACGTCGACCCAATGATGCGTCGTCACCCATCTACTGAGCCCCCGAGGCCGTGGTCCAGGTGGCTCGCTCGCCGTGCTGGACGAGCACCCGGACGGCGGCTGCCAGCACTATGCCCGCGCAGAGTGACGTCAGCAACCACCCCTGGCCAACCAGGAGGGCGGTGAATAGCAACGGGCCGACGATGTTCTGCAGCTGCCCGCCCATGTTGATAGCACTGAGGTCGGTTGCCGTAGCCTCTCGCCTACTGAGTTCCACCATGTACACGGACAGCGCCGCGCTCTGGAGCATCTCGGCCGCGATCTGCGCGAACACCAGGAGCAACACCACGGCCCGGGCAGCATTCCCCCCTACTCGGTCCATGAAGACGGCGGCTCCAATGGTCAGGCCGATCAGGATTCCCGAGACGCCCCATGCCAGCACATGCCTTCCCCCTACGTGCACGAGTATGTTCACGCGTTCTTGAAGGAACCCGACCGTGGCGGCGTTGAGGATGAAGATCAGAGGGGCCGCCCAGGTCAGTTCAGGTGCCTTCGCAATGACCACGAGCGGTAGATAGACACTGAGCAGCGTCCGGTGGAACGAGAAGAAGAAGTTCTCAGCGAGCACCCGCCTGCGTCGTGAGTCCGCGAAGGCCGTCCTCACCGAGCCCGGTGAGGACAGAATCGATCTCTTGACCCGAGCGGCAGTGGTGTCCTCCCCCGCTAGTGCGTAGCGATAGAGCAAGACCACCACGACGAATGACGCCGCATTGAGCCCGAAGATGACGACTGGCGCAAGGTGCAGATACAGCGCGAGGGCGCTCAGGGCAGCACCGACTCCGTATCCGAGGTTGGCGGGCAGCGCAATGCGGCCGAGCAGGGCCACTCCCTGCTCACGGGACAGCGGGGAGATGATGAGGCTCCGCGTCAAGGATGCGGCTGACCGATCGACGATCCCAAAGGCTGCAGCAAACACGATGAAGGCCGCCGGCCCGGAGACCTGGGACCACGCCAGCATCCCGATGGCCCGCGCCAGGTAGGCGAGCGTGAAGACACGAAGGCTTCCCTGTCTGTCCGCGAGCTGTGCCACCGGTACCGATGCGAACATCCCTGTCAGCGCAGAGAGGGTCAGACCGAGCCCCATGGCCGATACGGAGACGTCGTTGAACCGCGTGAACAGGATTGCGGAGGCGCTGACGAAGGTTCCCGTACCGACGGCATCGACGCCGGTCGCAACCATGGCCGCCTTCTCGATGCGCCGCGGGCTCCATTCGCTCACACTGGGACCCGGCTACACGACGGGCAGGCAGGGTCCTTCTCGACCGGGATGCGATAGAAGTCGTTCTGCATGTTCGAGAAGCAGAGCATCTCGTTGCGAGCGAGCGCGCCCTTGCCGAGAAGAATCTTCAGGACTTCGTTAGCGCCCAAAACCCCGGACAGTCCGGTGGCGACTCCCCAGACAGGCACGGCCCCACGACGACTCTCGGGAAGATCCGGAAAGGCACAGTTCAGGCACGCGTCGTTGTCGTTGACCATGCAGAAGACGTAGCCGTGCGCGTACTGAGCAGACACGTGCACCATGGGCGTCCGAGTCCGCAGGGCGAACGCATTGACCAGCATCCTCTGCTCGGGACCGTCGCCTCCCTCCAGAAGGACGTCAAAGCCCGCGAGCTGAGCCTCGATGTTCGCGGCAGAGATCCGCTCGACCGCGTGGGTGACCTCAATGGAGGGATTGAGCTCCCTGAGCTCCTCTGCTGCGGTCACCGCCTTTGAGCGGCCGATGTCGTGGTTCCGGTACAGGATCTGCCGGTTCAGGTTGCTTAGCTCGATCTGGTCGAAGTCGACGATGTGAATGCGGCCGACCCCCGCGGCGGCCAAGTAGTAGAGGAGCGGGGACTTGACCCCTCCCGCTCCCACACTCACGACGGAACCGGCAGCCAAGCGGCGCTGACCTTCAGGGCCCACCTGGGGCATCATCTCTTGGCGGTTGTACCTGGTGTCCTCGAATTCCACACTCTTCTCCACGGTCGACGGATGCAGATGCACGAGGGGGCCGCGACGTAGCGCGGCCCCCTCGGCGAGCGACGCTGCGGCGGTCAGCCGTCGCAGGTGAAGACGCCCGCGATGACGACCAGATCCCCATCGGAGAGCTCTTGTGCTGCCGGAGCGACACTCCCGTTCACCAGGACACGGAACGAGCGACGAGCCGTCCCATCGTCGTCGTAGATGTTCCTGGCCAGCTGCTCGTCCCGCCACGCGATGTCGCGCAGGACGTCGTCGACAACTAGTTCGCCGGCGCCAAAGCTGAGGCTCTCGGTATCGAGGCGGCCCTCGGCGATCCCCCGAAGCTGCACTTCCACCATGCGTTCTCCCTCCTTCGTGCCATGGGCCTTCCCCATGACCTCGCCCACCATAGCGTTTCCTATGCGTTTCCTATCGTTTTCTTATGTTTCCTTTTATTTACCTGCTCGCCAGCAATGCGTGGAGATCAGCGATGGGCGCCCTCCACAGAACATGACGGCCGCGCGCGGCATCCATGACGGGAAACACGAATCGGGATGGTCGGTAGGAGCGCCCAAGCCTGGACCAAACTTGGGTACGAGAAAGGTGCGGCACCGGTTGCCGG
>NZ_JBFUCW010000043.1:9107-24545 GCF_056405035.1 Pedococcus sp. P2_A3
CCGGTTGCCGGTGCCGCACCTCTCGGTAACGCGGGTACTGAGTGCTAGGCGCCGGCATGGCGTTTGCCCCGCTGCGGCCGTCGAGAATGCACGACACGCTGACGCCATGAGGGTCTGGTCAGCGTGTCGCGCCTTCTCGACCTGGCGCAGGTGCGCGGCGGCGCGTACCGATTCCCAGACGGGTCAGTAGCCGTTGCTCATCGAGCTCTGGCCGAACGAGCCGAACGAGCCGAGCACGACGACGAAGACCACCCAGAGGATCGCCCCGACCACGCCGGCGATGGCCGACCACATGGCGAAGTTCTTGGCCTTGTTCGAGGCCTCGAGTGCGCCGGCGACATCGCCGGCATACCACTTGCCGTTGACCTGGGCGGCGAAGACGATGGACACGACCCCGAGGGGCAGGCAGCACAGGACGGTCGACAGGATCGCCCACACGAGGTAGTTCGGCGGCGGGGCGCCACCCACGCCCGGGGCGACGTAGCCGGACTGGTACGGCGGGGGCGGCGGCGGTGGGGTGCCGTAGTCAGACATGCGGAGGATCCCTTCGGAGTGCGCGGCGCCRCTCCCCCCATGGGCGCGGCAGGGCGAAACGCTAGCGGACCCGGCCCGCGTCGCGCCGGGAGTCCGGCAGGCCACAACCAAACGGATGGGTCGGCGGCGCAGCTCGGAGTCCCGCTCCGGCCACGGACCTCGGCCGGCCGCTCAGCGCAGTGAGCTCAGGCCGGGGACAACCAGGTCCAGCCGGGCACGTTGCGCAGCACCCAGAACGCCAGCACGAGGGCGAGCAACCCGTAGAGCAGGCCCGCGGGCGCCACCCAGGTGCGGGGCAGGCCGCGCCACAGACGCCGCACCCAGAGGACGAAGGCGACGACCAGGCCCCCGGCGGCCAGCACCATCAAGGGATTTCGGGCCACGGCGCCCGAGATGTCGCCGTGCGCCAGGTCGTGCAGGGCGCGCAACGACCCGCACCCCGGGCAGTAGTACCCGGTCACGGCGAGGAACGGGCAGGTCGGGTAGTGGCCCGGCTCGTTGGGGTCGACCACTGCGACGAGGGTCGTTGCCGCCACGGCCGCGGCCAGCACCAGGCCGGGCACGCGCAGCGCCCCGAACCCCCGTGCGGTGACGGGTGGTGCGGGGCGCTGCGGTGCCACGGTGGTCATGGTTCCCTCGGGGACCGAGACCTAGTTGTTCAGGTTCGGCAGGACGAACGCGAGGTAGAGGCCGTTGACGACGACGCCGACGATGGCCGCGATGATCGCGAAACGCTTCGCCTTCTCCGACGAGGCCTGGGCTCCGGCGACGTCGCCCGAGGCGTACTTGCCGTTGACCTGGGCTGCGAAGACGATCGAGGCGATGCCGAACGGGAGGCAGCAGAAGAGCGTCGACAGGATGGCCCAGACGAGGTAGTTCGGCGGCGGGGTGCCACCAGCGGTCGGCTGGTTGTAGCCGGGAGCCGCGGGCGGCGGAGGCGGCGGGGTGCCGTAGTCAGACATGCGTGTGGATCCCTTCGAGGTTGCGGGGGTCGCTCCCCCTTGGGGCGACTGCGCGAAACGGTAGCGGATCAGCGCAGGTCAAGGGGGCAAATCGGACTTCAGACCGCGCGGCGTCTCGCGACCTCGTAGAGCGCCACCCCGGTGGCGATCCCGGCGTTGAGCGACTCGACCGACGACGACATGGGGATCGACACGATCTGGTCGCAGGTCTCCCGCACCAGTCGCGAGAGGCCCTTGCCCTCCGAGCCGGTCACGATGACGATCGGCTCGGTGGCCAGCTCGAGGCCGGGCAGCTCGACGTCACCGTCCATGTCGAGCCCCAGCACGAAGAAGCCGGCCTTGCGGTACTCCTCCAGCGTGCGGGTGAGGTTCGCGGCGAGCGCGACCGGCACGCGGGCCGCGGCGCCCGCCGACGTCTTCCAGGCGCTCGCGGTCATCCCGACAGACCGGCGCTCGGGGACGACCACGCCGTGGCCGCCGAACGCCGCCACGGACCGGATGATGGCGCCGAGGTTGCGCGGGTCGGTGATGCCGTCGAGGGCGACGACCAGCGGTATGCCGGGTGCCTGGGGATCGATGAAGTCGCTGGGGTGGGCGTACTCGTAGGGCGGGACCTGCAGGGCCAGGCCTTGGTGGACCGCCCCGTCGGTGAGCCGGTCGAGCTCGCCTCTCGGCGTCTCGAGGATCGCGATGCCCTTGGCCGTCGCGGTCTTCAGCGCCTCGCGGACGCGGTCGTCCGAGTCGATCCGGCCGGCGACGTACATGGTGGTGACCGGCACGTCGGCGCGCAGCGCCTCGACGACGGCGTTGCGACCGGCCACGATCTCGCTCGACTGCTTGCCGCGGCGGGAGCCACCCCGGCTCGCGCTGGGACGGGCGCCCGGCTTGGAGCCGGCGGCGCCACCGGCGCGCCGGTCCGCGGCGCCGGCCATCCGGTTGGCCTTGTGCTTCGGGCGGTCCTCGGCCTTCGGGGTCGGACCCTTGCCCTCGAGGCCACGCCGGCGTTGCCCGCCGGACCCGACGGTGGCGCCCTTCTTCGACGCGCCCTTGCGGATGGCGCCACGTCGCTGGGAGTTGCCAGCCATGGGTGTTCCTCTCAGCTCTCGCGGCGGGCGAGCGACCAGTTCGCTCCCGACGCCGTGTCTTCGATGACGATGCCGGCCGCACCCAGCTGGTCGCGGATGGCATCAGCCGTCGCGAAGTCGCGGGCCGCCCGTGCGGCCGCGCGGGCCTCCAGCTGCACCTGCACGAGTGCGTCGAGCGCGACCTGCGCGTCGCCGGCCCCGGTGTCGCTGCCACCGCCCCAGTGCGGGTCGAGCGGGTTCACGCCGAGCAGGTCGGTCATCGCGACGACCGCCGCGAACGCCGTCGCGAGGCCCGCGTCGTCACCATCGTCGATGGCGGTGTTGCCCGCGCGGACGGTGTCGTGGAGGACGGCGAGCGCACCTGACACGTTGAGGTCGTCGTCCATGGCCGCGGCATACGCGTCCGGCACGGTGCCGTGGTCGGGCGTGGTGGACGTGCCGTCGGGGAGCGCCCGCAGGGCGCGGGTGAGGAAGCCCTCGATCCGCTCCACGGTCGCCTCGGCCTCGCGCAGCGAGCCCTCGTGGTACTCGATCGTCGACCGGTAGTGGGCTGCGGTGAGGTAGTACCGGACGGCCAGCGGTCGGGCCACCTTGGTCACCTCGGAGACGACCAGGCTGTTGCCCAGCGACTTGCTCATCTTCTCGCCGCCGACGGTGACCCAGGCGTTGTGCAGCCAGTAGGTCGCGAAGGCGAGCCCCGCCGCGTGCGACTGGGCCTGCTCGTTCTCGTGGTGGGGGAACCGCAGGTCCACGCCGCCACCATGGATGTCGAACGCGTCGCCGAGGTACTTGCGCGCCATGGCCGAGCACTCGAGGTGCCAGCCGGGGCGGCCGGTGCCGAACGGCGTGGCCCACGAGGCGGTGGCCGGCTCCGACTCCTTGCGGCCCTTCCACAGCGCGAAGTCGCGGGGGTCGCGCTTGCCGCGCGGGTCGGCGTCCTCCGCGGCCTCCATGTCGTCGATCTTCTGGTGCGTGAGGGAGCCGTACTCGGGGAAGCTCTTCACGTCGAAGTAGACGTCGCCGCTGTCGTCGGTGGCCGCGTAGGCGTGGCCCTTGTCGACGAGGGTCTCCATGAGGCTGACCATCTCCGGGATGTGCCCGGTGGCGCGGGGTTCGTACGTCGGGGGGAGCACCCCGAGCGAGTCGAGGGCCGCGGCGGTGGCGACCTCGTTGCGATAGGACAGCGCGAACCACTCCTCGCCGGCCTCGGCCGACTTCGCGAGGATCTTGTCGTCGATGTCGGTGACGTTGCGCACCAGCGTCACCGCGTAGCCGTGGCGGCCCTCGAGCCACCGGCGCAGGACGTCGAACGCCACCGCGAAGCGCACGTGCCCGATGTGGGGGGCGCCCTGGGTCGTGAGCCCACAGATGTAGATCCCGACCCGACCGGGTTCCAGTGGGGTGAAGTCGCGCAGCTCACGCGCGGCGGTGTCGTACAGGCGAAGACTCACGCGCGCAAGGCTACCTGCGCAGGGCTCCACCAGCCGAAACGGCGACCTCGGGCCCCCTTTCGCCGACTGTTCACCCCGACCCATGACATCTGTCAGGGGTGACCTCGACGTCTTGGGCCACGTTGGCACAGTGCGCCGAACGCGCACCCGTACCCAGGAGGATCAACCGTGACCAGACGCACCACCGCCGTGTTCGGCGCCCTGCTGCTGATCGGCGCAGCGGCTGCCGCCATTCCCGGCACCGCACTCGCCTCGTCCGCCGGCCACCCCGGCGCCGACACCCCCGGCCACCACGGCGCCCCGGGCGCGCTGCCCGGCGGCTACACCAACCTCGTCGTGATCTACGAGGAGAACCACTCGTTCGACAACCTCTACGGCGGGTGGGGACGCGTGGCCGGCGACGCCGTGAACGGAGCCACGGCGCCAGCCGTGAGCCAGGTCGCCGAGGACGGCACTCCCTACGGGTGCCTGCTGCAGACCGACGTCAACCTCACCACACCCCCGCAGCCGAACACCTGCCAGGACGCCGGTCACGGAGTCGCGGCGAGCAACTTCACCAACCAGGCGTTCACGATCGACGACTACATCAAGCCGTCCGACACCACCTGCGCCCCGGAGGGCGTGTTCGCGTCGAACGGCGTCCTCAAGGGCACCGGTCTGGCCGGTGGCTGCACCCGCGACCAGGTGCACCGCTTCTACCAGGAGCAGTACCAGCTCGACGGTGGCAAGCAGGACCGCTACGTCACGGGCTCCGACGCGGTGGGCCTGACGATGGGCCGCTACGACACCAAGGCCCTGCCGATCTACCAGTACCTCCACTCGCCCCACGCCCCGAACTACGTGCTCGCCGACAACTTCTTCCAGGCGGCGTTCGGTGGTTCCTTCCTCAACCACCAGTTCCTCATCGCGGCCCGGGCCCCCCTCGACACCTCGGCCGGCGCGCTGGGCGCGAAGAGCTCGGTCCTGGACAGCAACGGCATGGTGACCAAGTACCCGCTGTACACGCCCACCGGGGCCGTGGTCGACGGCCAGCTCACGCAGAAGTGCGCAGCAGGAGGCAACGACCCCGTGGCCGCCTGCGGCAACTACGCCGTCAACACGGTGCAACCGTCGTCCGCGCCGTCGGGCAACGGAGCGAAGATCCCGCTCATCGACGACACCCAGTACCCGAACATCGGTGACCGCCTCAGCGCCGCCAACATCAGCTGGAACTGGTATGCCGGCGGGTGGAACGACGCCGTCGCCGGACACCCGGGTGGCAACTTCCAGTACCACCACCAGCCGTTCAACTACTTCGCGAACTACGCCGTCGGCGCTCCCGGACGCTCCCACCTCCAGGACGAGGACAACTTCATCGCGGCGGCCAAGGCCGGGACCCTGCCCGCGGTGAGCTTCGTCAAGCCGTACGGCTCCGAGAACGAGCACCCCGGGTACGCCAGCGAGCACACGGGCAGCGACCACCTGGTCGACCTGCTCCAGACCATCACCCACGGTCCACAGGCCGACAAGACCCTCGTGGTCGTGACCTACGACGAGTTCGGCGGGTCCTACGACCACGTCGCCCCGCCGAAGACCGACGCCTGGGGCCCCGGCACCCGCATCCCGGCCCTCGTCCTCTCGGCCGGCATGAAGCACTCGGGTGTCAGCCACACGAGCTTCGACACCACGTCGATCCTCGCGACGATCGAGCATGCCTGGGGCCTGGCACCGCTGTCGCCGCGCGACGCCACGGTCGCGGACCTCGCGCCAGCCGTCGCCGTCGGTGGCCGGCACGACGACAGCCGGCCCTCGGACCGCTAGGGCACCGGCAGCACCGCTCGAAACCCCGCTCGGGCCCGGACCGCACGACGGTCCGGGCCCGAGCCCTGCGCGCGGCACCGCCGTGGTCAGTGACCGCGGTCGAGCCACTCCTGCAGGTGGGGCGCCTCGGCTCCGATGACCGTCGCGTCGCCGTGCCCGGTCAGCACCACCGTCTCGTCCGGCAGCGTGAGCAACCGGTCGCGGATCGACTCGATGATCGTCGGGAAGTCGCTGTACGACCGGCCGGTCGCACCCGGGCCGCCGTTGAACAACGTGTCGCCGGTGAAGACGACGTCGAGCGCCGGCGCGTAGAGAGAGCACGAGCCCGGCGTGTGACCGGGCGTGTGGATGACGTGCAGGTCCACGTCGCCGACGGTGATGAGCTGGCCGTCGGCCAGCTCGCGGTCCGGGGTCACGGGGTAGAGCTCGTCCCAGAGCATCCGGTCAGCAGGGTGCAGGTATGCCGGGGCCCTCGTGCCGTCGCACACCTCACCGACCGCGTTGATGTGGTCGTTGTGGGCGTGCGTCGAGATGACCGCGACGACCCTGCGCTCGAGGTCGATCGACTTCACGATCTTCCTGCCGTCGTGGGCTGCGTCGATGATGACGCACTCCCGGTCGTCACCCACGACCCAGACGTTGTTGTCGACCTCCCAGCTCCCGCCGTCGAGCTCGAACGTCCCGGACGTGACCACGCGGTCCACCCGCACGCCACCCGCGGACGGCGCGATGACCGGCATACCGGCGTTGCCCTCGTCGCCCAGGCCCATCAGAGGACCACCACGGACCGCAGCACTTCGCCGCGCTCCATCTTGGCGAAGGCCGCCTCGACGTCACCGAGGCCGATCCGCTCGGACACGAACGCGTCGAGGTCGAAGCGTCGCTGCCGGTAGAGGTCGACGAGCATCGGGAAGTCACGGCTGGGCAGGCAGTCGCCGTACCAGCTCGACTTCAAGGCACCGCCGCGACCGAAGATCTCGATCATCGGCAGGGTGACCTGCTTGTCGGGGGTCGGGACGCCGACGAGGACCACCGTGCCGGCGAGGTCGCGCGCGTAGAAGGCCTGCTCGTAGGTCTCGGGTCGACCAACGGCCTCGACCACGACGTCGGCACCGAAGCCGCCGGTGAGCTCGCGGATCCGCTCGACGACGTCCTCGTCCTTGCCGTTGACCGTGTGGGTGGCGCCGAAGGCCTTGGCGCCCTCGAGCTTCCGGTCGTCGACGTCGACGGCGATGATCGTCGTCGCGCCGGCCACGGTGGCGCCGGCGATGGCGGCGTTGCCGACCCCGCCGCAGCCGATGACGGCGATCGAGTCGCCACGGCCCACCCCGCCGGTGTTGACGGCGGCACCGAAGCCGGCCATCACCCCGCAGCCGAGCAGGCCCACGGCTGCTGCGTCGGCGTCGGCGTCGACCTTGGTGCACTGGCCGGCCGCCACCATGGTCTTCTCGATGAAGGCTCCGATGCCCAGGGCCGGGCTGAGCTCGGTGCCGTCGGTGAGGGTCATCTTCTGCTTCGCGTTGTGGGTGTTGAAGCAGTACCACGGCTTGCCCTTGGCGCAGGCGCGGCACTGGCCGCAGACGGCCCGCCAGTTGAGGATGACGAAGTCACCCGGCGCCACCTCCGTCACGCCCTCGCCGACGGCCTCGACGACCCCGGCGGCCTCGTGGCCGAGCAGGAACGGGAACTCGTCGTTGATGCCACCCTCGCGGTAGTGCAGGTCGGTGTGGCAGACGCCGCACGACTGCACCTGCACCACGGCCTCGCCCGGGCCGGGGTCGGGCACGACGACGTCGACCAGCTCGACGTCGGCTCCCTTGCTGCGGGCGATGACTCCCTTGACGGTCTGCGGCATGCTCGGCTCCTTCAGTTCACGGTGCGGACGATTGCGGTGGCGATGGCGGCGATCCCCTCACCCCGACCGGTGAGGCCGAGCCCGTCGGTCGTGGTGCCGCTCAGCGACACCGGAGCCTCCACGGCCGCGGTCATGACCTGTTCGGCGAGGTGGCGCTGCGGGCCGATCCTGGGCTTGTTGCCGATCACCTGGACCGCGACGTTGCCGATCTCGAACCCCGCCTCCCGCACGAGCCGAGCCGCCGCGGTGAGCAGGGCACGTCCGGACGCGCCGGCGAGGTCGGGACGGTCCGTCCCGAAGTGCAGCCCCAGGTCGCCCAGCCCCGCCGCGGAGAACAGCGCGTCGCACGCCGCATGGCAGGCGACATCGGCGTCGGAGTGACCCTCCAGGCCCACCTCGCCGGGCCAGAGGAGACCAGCCAGCCACAGCTCGCGATGGTCATCGGCGGAGAAGGCGTGGACGTCGACGCCGACTCCCGTGCGCGGCATACCGGCAAGCTCCATGGCCCCATCCAACCATCCGCCCCCCACGCGGCCGGCCCAGGACAAAACCCGGTGAACGGCGCGGACCGGCCGCACTAGGGTTGCCCCGCATGACCGACCCAGCAGCACCAGCACCACCCCCTCTGGCCGTGCCCGTCCTCACCGGCGAGCTGGTGACCTTGCGCCCCCACGCCGAGGCCGACCTCGAGCCGATCCTCGAACGCTGCGTCGACCCGCTGACGCAGCGCTTCACGACGATCCCGCTGGAGTACACCCGCGAGATGGCGCAGGAGTACCTCGCCGGCCTGCTCGAGCCTTCCACGGCCGCCGCCTCGTGGGCGATCGAGGTCGAGGGCCGGTATGCCGGGACCATCGACCTGCGCGCGCTACCTGTCGACGACGGGGCCGGCGAGCTGGGGTTCGTGACCCACCCGGCCTTCCGCGGCCGGGGTGTGATGTCGGAAGCAGTGCGGCTGGTGGTCGGTCATGCGTGCGACACCCTCGGCTGGCGGGTGGTGCGCTGGAGGGCGCAGGCCGGGAACTGGGGCAGCGCGAAGGCGGTGTGGCGGGCCGGGTTCGCGGTGCCGGTCTTCGTCCCCGACCTGCTGCTCGAGCGGGGGCGGATCGTCGACGGCTGGATCGCCAGCATCCACGCGGACGCCAATCGCGAACCGGTGACCTCGTGGGACGAGGTCGTCGCGGCCCTTTCGCGCTAGCTCCCTCCTCGCAAAACGGTGGTTGCTCGACGAAACGTGGTCTGTGGGAGCCGTTTCGTCGCGGTGGCCTGCTCGCCGGAAGCGTGGGCGTGCTGGAGCACCTCGCGCAGGAAGGCCTGCGGTGTCTGGATGGCCCGCAACGTCGAACGGTCGGGGGTGCCAGTCACGCGACCGCGTGAGTCGACCACCTTGACCGTGTCGGTGACGGGTATGCCGGGGACGACAGCCGGGTGCCCGGACCGCACCTCGTGGACCAGGCGGGAGAACAGGCTGGCGGGAGCGAGCGCTCGGGCGGCGTCGTGCACGAGGACGATGCCGTCCTCCGGGCGCAGCGCCGCCAAGCCTGCGGCCACCGAGTCCGTGCGCTCGGCGCCGCCGCGGACCACGTCGACGTCGACGGGACGGCTGCTCCGGGACGCGATCGCGCCCGCCTCCCTCAGGTGGGAAGCGGGCGCGACCACGACTACGTGGGAGACCTCCGGTGCCGCGAGCGCGTGCCGGATGGCGTGCTCCAGCAACGGCACACCCGCCAGGGCCACGAAGGCCTTGGGCTGGGCGGCGCCGAGCCGGGTGCCCTGTCCTCCAGCGACGAGGACGACGGCAACGCTCAGGAGGCGAGCACCTCGTCGAGGATGGCCTCGGCCTTGTCCTCGTTCGTCTTCTCTGCGAGCGCGAGCTCGGAGACGAGGATCTGGCGAGCCTTGGCGAGCATGCGCTTCTCGCCGGCCGACAGGCCACGGTCCTTGTCACGACGCCACAGGTCGCGGACGACCTCGGCCACCTTGATGACATCGCCGGAGGCGAGCTTCTCGAGGTTGGCCTTGTAGCGGCGCGACCAGTTGGTCGGCTCCTCGGTGTGGGGGGCGCGAAGGACTGCGAAGACCTTGTCGAGACCCTCCTGTCCGACGACATCACGGACGCCGATGTCCTCGCAGTTGTCTGCGGGAACCTCGATCGTCAGGTCGCCCTGGGCCACCTTGAGCTTGAGGTAGATCTTCTCCTCGCCCTTGATCGTGCGGGTATTGATTTCTTCGATCAGTGCAGCCCCGTGGTGGGGGTACACGACCGTCTCGCCGACCTTGAAAACCATGTGCTGTTTTCCCCTTTCGCGACCTTAAGAATATCACGACACGCCGACGTCAGGAAAGCCGAGCGAATCGCGTTTGTGCAGGTCAGCGGCCCGCAAACGCATTGTGGGGCAACGATTTCGGTCTTGACAGAATGGCCTTTTCCGTGCAACGCGTGCGGGTGCGCGCTCCGGTGCAGGCGGCCGGTAGGCTGTGCCCCGTGACCCGCCGAACCCCGCTGGCCCCGCGCTCCGGAGGCCGCTCCACCAGTCCGCGCACGCCCCTGCGACGCCTCGCCCGGTTCCTCGTGCCGGTGGCCGTGGCCGGCGCCGCCTTCGCGCTGTCCGCCTGCCAGACCCAGTCACCGATCCAGACCGACGTCGCCTACGTGGCCGCCGACGGCGTGCCGGTCGACCTCGGCAGCGTCCAGCTGCGCGACCTCGTCGTCATCAGCGGGGGCAAGGACAAGCCCGGCGTGCTGTCGGCGTCCGTGAGCAACTCCGGTGCGGACGCGCAGCGCATCTCCTTCTCCGTGGCCCAGGGCCAGCCCGTGTATGCCGAGGCGCCGGCCTACTCCGAACGTCGCCTGTCCGACGAGTCCCAGGTCCAGTTGCCGGGCGTGCCCGTCAACGCCGGTGACGTCGTCACGCTGAGCGTCCAGACGCCCACGGCACCGGCCGTGGTGGTCGTGGTCCCGGTGGTCAAGGCGTCCGGGTACTACGCGTCGCTGGCCCCGACCAACGCACCGACTCCGACCGAGAGCGCCACCGCGACCCCCTGAGTCAGTCCGACTCGAACTTGTAGCCCAGGCCGCGGACGGTCACGATGTGCCGCGGCTCGGCGGGGTCGGGCTCGATCTTGGCCCGGAGTCGCTTGACGTGGACGTCGAGGGTCTTGGTGTCGCCGACGTAGTCACTGCCCCAGACCCGGTCGATGAGCTGCATCCGGGTCAGCACCCGACCGGTGTTGCGCAGCAGCATCTCCAGCAGCTCGAACTCCTTGAGCGGCAGCGCGGTGGCCTGACCTGAGACCGTGACGATGTGGCGTTCCACGTCCATCCTCACCGGCCCCGCCTCGATGGTGGCGGGCAGGAGGTCCTCCGGCTCGGCCAGCCGCCGCAGCACCGCCTTGATCCGGGCCAGCAGCTCGCGTGAGGAGTACGGCTTCGTCACGTAGTCGTCGGCGCCGATCTCCAGCCCGACGACCTTGTCGATCTCGCTGTCCTTGGCGGTCAGCATGATGACGGGCACGTTGGACCGGGAGCGGATCGCGCGGCACACCTCGGTGCCGGACAGCCCCGGGAGCATGAGGTCGAGCAGCACCAGGTCGGCGCCGGACCGGTCGAAGTCCTCCAGCGCCTCCGGACCGGTCTCGGCCACGGCGACCTCGTAGCCCTCCTTGCGCAACAGGTAGGACAGCGGGTCGGAGAACGAGATCTCGTCCTCGACGACGAGGATGCGGGTCATGCGCGGGGTTCCACCTTCTGTGCGGGGTGTGGCTGGGCGGGGTGTGGCTGGGCGGGGTGTGGCTGGGCGGGGGATGCCGGTGAGGGGGATGCCGGTGAGGGGAGTGCTCGAGCGGCCCCGGCGCGGACCGGTCGCTCGGAGGACGTCCCGGCGGGAGCACTCGCGGACGGGACGACGTCGTCGGACCCGCCCGGGTGGGCGTTGCCCCCGGTGCGGTCCGTGGCGGCGGGCAGGCGGATGGTGAAGGTCGATCCCCGGCCCTCCTCGCTCCACACGTCGACGTCACCGCCGTGGTTGGCGCAGATGTGCTTGACGATGGCCAGTCCCAGGCCGCTGCCACCCGTGGCGCGCGACCGGGCGTCGTCGACCCGGTAGAACCGCTCGAAGATGCGGGCCTGCTCGCCGGTGGGGATGCCCTGGCCCTGGTCGGTGACCGTGATCTCCACCATCTCGCCGGACAGCTTGCCGCCGACGGCGACCCGGGTGCCCGGCTCGGAGTAGTTGACGGCGTTGCCGATGAGGTTGCGCACAGCGGTCACCAGCAGGTCCTCGTCGCCGAAGACCTTGAGGTCGGGGGCGCACGCCTCGGCGATCTCGATCCGCTTCGCGTCGGCGCCCACCTTCGAGTAGTCGATGGCCTCGTGGACGGCGGCCGTGACGTCGACGAGGCGGGGCTCGTGGAGGGTGTCGGCCACCTGCAGCCGTGAGAGGTCGACGATCTCCTTGACGAGCTGGGCGAGCCGGTGGCTCTCCACCTGCATGCGGGAGGCGAAGCGCTCGACGGCCTCGGGGTCGTCCTTGGCGTCCTGGATGGCTTCGGCGAGCAGGCCGAGACCGCCGACCGGGGTCTTCAGCTCGTGGCTGACGTTCGCCACGAAGTCGCGCCGGACCTCCTCCACCCTTCGCGCCTGGGTGTGGTCCTCGACGAGCAGGAGCACGTGGCTGCTCCCGAGCGGCGCCACGCGGGCCTGCATGATCGAGCGGCCCTGGCCCAGTGGTCCGCGGGCCAGCTCCAGCTGGGCCTCGCGGATCACGCCGTCCCGGCGGACCTGGCGGGCGAGGTGGCGCAGCTCGCTGTGCACGAGCTCGGTGCCCTTGACCAGCCCGTAGGCCGTGGCGGACGGTGAGTTGTTGATCACCGCGTCCGCGGAGTCGACGACGATCGCGCTGGAGCGGAGCACGGCGAGGACGTCCGCGACCCCGGAGGGGAGCGGCGTGACGGGCGCAGTCGGCGGCATACTCGTCTGCTGGCGCTCGGAGTAGCGCACGGCGACCACGGCGAGGGCGCCGGTCAGCAGCCCGGCGAAACCCGCCAGGAGGGCGGCACTGGTCGCATCCACACCATCAATGTACGGTGCCCCGAACACCGGTCAGCGCACGGAAGCGGTCCTCGGAGCACGCTGTCTCCAGATGTTCACCTGAGGTCACCCGACCGTTCACTGCCTCGTGGGAGCCTCGGCTCGCACGCACCACCGCACCCAGCCGTGCCACGAACCCTAGGGAAGCAATGCGCGACGCGTTTCACGAGGACCTCGACACCATCTCCGACCAGCTGGTCGAGATGACCCGTCTGGCGGGGTCAGCCATGTCCCGCGCCACCACGGCGCTGCTCGACGCCGACATCAAGCTCGCGGAGTCGGTGATCGAGGCCGACAAGGAGCTCGACCGCCTCCGCGAGGACCTCGACGCGATGTCGATCGACCTGCTCGCCCGGCAGCAGCCGGTCGCCACCGACCTGCGCATGGTGGTCACCGGCATGCGCATGAGCGCGGACCTCGAGCGGATGGGCGACCTCGCCCGGCACGTCGCCAAGGTCGCCCGGCTCCGCTACCCCGACTCGGCCGTGCCCGCCGACGTCCGCGCCACCATCCTGCAGATGGGCCAGGTCGCCGAGCGGATCGTCGCCAAGTGCGGACAGGTCATCGCCGCGAAGGACGTCGAGGCCGCCAAGACGCTCGAGCGTGACGACGACGCGATGGACGAGCTGCACCGCGAGCTCTTCTCCCACCTCATCGACGGCTCGTGGCAGCACGGCACCGAGGCCGCGGTCGACATGACGCTCGTCGGTCGCTACTACGAGCGGTTCGCCGACCACGCCGTCTCGGTTGCCCACCGCGTCGTCTACCTCGTGACCGGCGAGTGGGACGTCGCCGAGGACCACGAGGAGCAGGAGGACCGCGCCACCGAGCTGCGGTGACACCTGCTCGACCCAGCGCCCGCAGAAGGCCCGGTATGCCGCGTGAGCGGCGCCGGGCCTTTCGCGTCCCCACGGCGCGGCTGGTGCGAGAAAGGCCGCCCCGCCTCTCAACCTCGGGCACACTGACCCGCGTCAAAGGGGCATGAGCGTTGCCGCAGCCATAGGGGGGAGGGTCGCCGTGGAGGCCACGGAGGAGGAGTTCGCGCGTTTCGTGCAGGCGCGGTGGGGCCAGCTGGTCCGCACGGCATACCTGCTGACCGGAGACCGGGGTCGCGCGGAGGACCTCGTGCAGACGACCCTGGTCAAGGTGCACCGGCGCTGGAGCCACATCGCCTCGGTCGAGTCCCCGTACGCCTACACCCGGGCAGCCCTCGCCAACGAGTCGGCCTCCTGGTGGCGACGGCGGCGGGTGGCCGAGACCCTGGGTGACCTCCCCCTGCACGCCGACCGCGCCCCCGGCGACGCGTATGCCGCCTACGACACCCGCGACGAGATCGGCAGGGCCGTGCTCGCCCTGCCACCCCGGATGCGCGCGGTCGTGGTGCTGCGGTACTTCGACGACCTCTCCGAGGCCGATACCGCTGCGGCGCTCGGGATGTCGGTCGGCTCGGTGAAGAGCCAGGCCTCCCGGGGGCTCGAGCGGCTCCGGGCGGTCCTACGGGCCGCCTCAGAACCTGCGGACCAGCCGGGCGCCAACGGCACCGGCGAGAGGAGCCTGGCATGAGCATCGAGTCCCAGCTGCGCGAGGCGCTCTCCGCCCGCGCCGACGAGGTGGGCGGGCCGGGCGGCGCGTCCGACGACCCCTACGCCCGGGTCGCCGGGGCCATCGCCGTCAACCGCCGCCGACGCCGCACCGCAGCCCTGGCGGGCGTCGCGGCCGTGGCGGCGATCGCGGTGGCGGTCCCGTCGCTGGCAGGTGGGCTGGGCCGGGACACCACGACCCCCGCGAAGCGCACCCAGGTCGTTGTCCCCGGACCCAACGACCCCCGCTGGGCCACCGTCCGCACGTGGCCCATCCGTGGCTCGCTCGCCGACGACCGCACCTTCCTCGACTCGTTCCGTGAGGTGGTGAGCCCTGCCGCCGTCCTGTACGCCGGTGACATCGCCGCCGACCGCGTCGTCGTCGCCTGGGACCGCGACGACCAGGGCGAGGCGCGGCTCACGGTCTACGCCGGCGACCGCGGGGCCCCGGTGGCCGCCCTCACCACGATCGGCTCGTCCGGTGAGACAGATCCGCCCGCCGTCATCGTGCGACGTGATCCCACGCCCGACGGCTGGATGCTGCTGTTGACCCGCCCCTCCGTGCGGTCGGCGCAGGTGTCGCCGACCGCGCAGATCCACACCGATGGCACCGTTGCCAGAGCCTGGAACACCGTGAACCTCCGGGATGGAGCTGCCATCGTCGACCTGCGCGGCGCACCCTTCTCACTCACCCGGGTCCGAGTCGGCGGCTACGACGGGGGCACCACCCTGCCCGCGCGCCCGGGGACGACCCACCCGGACGTCGAGGGCTTCTGCGGCAACTGCACGGGACAGGACTTCCTGGACCACGCGGTGACCGGGACCAGCTACGACGTCGCGACCACGCTCGGCCTGCGGACGGGCGACGTCGAGACGACGACGTACTTCAACGGACCGGCCGACCCCACCATCGTGTCCGCGCTGGGGCTCGACGCCGGGACGCGGAGCGTCAGCAGGCGGCTCTATGTCGGGCTCACCCGGCTGCCGGGGGGGCAGGTGCTGCGGTCCGCCTACGTGGGCTCCGTCGACGCCCAGGAGGCGGGCGGCTCCGCCCGGGTCGAGGACGGCGTCCCCGTGGACGC
>NZ_JBFUCW010000044.1:0-8683 GCF_056405035.1 Pedococcus sp. P2_A3
ATCTACGTCCTGCCCGACCACCACGGTGCGGGGACGAGCCACCGGCTGATGGCCGCTGGCATCGAGGCGGCGCGGGCCCGGGGCTCGGCCGGCGTCTGGCTCGGTGTGAACCAGCAGAACGACCGCGCCCAGCGCTTCTACGCGAAGAGCGGCTTCGAGCGCGTGGGCACCAAGCGCTTCCTCGTGGGGGACCGCTACGAGGACGACTACGTCTTCCAGCGGCCGGTCTGACACCCACCGAGCGACGCCTGGGCACCCCGGATGGCCAGTGGGCGACGACGCCGTGAAACGATGGCAAAGCAGCGAAACGTCCCTGACCAGACCCGTAACAGCCGTGGAACAACGACAGCGACAAGTGTTAACACCGGAAAGTTGTTGAACCCTTCACGAAGGCCCTCGAATGGGCCTAGAGTCCTGACTCGGTCGCCTTGCGAGGCGCCCGCGGCCGTTGGGGGAGCCGTCTGCAGTGGTGAGCAGTCCCGAGCGACGATGGAGGAAACCCCGTGAGCCGTCCCGTGATCAGCGTCAGGCGTGTCTCTGCGGACGAAGAGCGGTCGTTCACGGAGCTCTGGATGACCTCGCGCGTCGAGGCCGGTGTCAGCCCCGAGGTGGTCGCCCGAGCCGCGTCCGAGGGTCGCATCTCCACCGCCCTGCACCGCGAAGACGTCCGCGCCTACGTCGCCACCGCTGACGGCCAGCCGGTCGGGTTCGCCGTCGCCGCGACCAGCCCCTTCTCCTCCCTCACGGACGCTCCCTGCGTCACCATCGACCAGCTCTACGTCGTGCCCGACTCGCGCAAGCATGGCGTCGCGCGCCAGCTGATGAGCGCCGTCACCCTCTACGCAGACTCCCGGGGCTGCGAGCAGATCGGGTGCAACGTGCCGGCCCAGCACCGCGACGCCAACCGCTTCTTCGCCCGGCTCGGCTTCAGCTCCCAGATGGTGCGTCGCGTCACCAGCGTGTCCGCGCTGCGTCGCCGCCTCGGGCAGGACGAGTCGCGGCACCACACGTCGATCGAGGCGCTGCTCCACCGTCGCCGGTCGCTGCGTGCGCGCGCCACGGCTTCGGCGACCGCCGACGGCCGGCTGGCCGGCTGAGCCTCAGGCCCCCGGGGCTGCGTCGCGCAGCAGGCAGGTGATCCGGCAGGTGCAGGTGCGCCGGTCCTGGTCGTCGGTGATGACGACCTCGTAGGACGCGAGGGTGTTGCCCAGCGACAGGGCGGTCGCCGTGCCGGTCACGAAGCCGGACCGCGCGGCCCGGTGGTGGGTCGCGTTGATGTCGAGACCGACCGCGATCCGGTCCGGGCCGGCGTGCAGGGCGGAGCCGATCGACCCCAGGGTCTCGGCCAGCACCACGGACGCGCCTCCGTGCAGCAGGCCGTAGGGCTGCGTGTTCCCCTCGACGGGCATCCGGGCGACCAGGCGCTGCGGCGAGGCCTCGAGCACCTCGATCTGCATGCGGTGGAGCAGCGAGTTCGGGTTCATCGCCATCATCGCCTCGAGGGCGGGGGCGAACTCGCTGCTGGTGGGGCCAGCGCTCGTGGGGCTGGTGGTCGTGGGGCTGGTGGTCGTGGGGCTGGTGGTCGAGGGGTTGGCGGTCGCGGGGCTGTCACTCATACGCAATAGGCTGCCATGCGTGAGTCGCCTCCTGCTCCTCGACGGTCATTCCCTTGCCTACCGCGCGTTCTTCGCGCTGCCGGCCGAGAACTTCTCGACCAGCACGGGCCAGCACACCAATGCGGTCTACGGCTTCACCTCGATGCTGATCAACGTCATGCGCGACGAGCAGCCCACCCACCTGGCGGTGGCGTTCGACGTGTCGCGCCAGACCTTCCGCACCGACGAGTACGCCGACTACAAGGCGGGTCGCTCGGCCACCCCGAACGAGTTCCACGGCCAGGTGTCGCTGCTCCACGAGGTCCTCGACGCGCTGAAGATCCGCTACGTCGAGGTCGATGGCTACGAGGCCGATGACGTCCTGGCCACGCTCACCACCCAGGCGCTCGCCGAGGGCATGGAGGTGCTGATCTGCTCGGGCGACCGCGACTCCTTCCAGCTCGTCACCGACACCAGCACCGTGCTCTACCCCGTCAAGGGCGTCTCCGAGCTGGCAAGGATGACCCCGGCCGCCGTCGAGGCCAAGTACGGCGTGCTCCCCGAGCGCTACTCCGACCTCGCTGCCCTGGTGGGGGAGTCGAGCGACAACCTGCCCGGGGTCCCCGGGGTGGGCCCCAAGACCGCCGCGAAGTGGATCGGCCAGTACGGCGATCTCACCGGCGTCGTCGCGCACGTGGACGAGATCAAGGGCAAGGCGGGCGAGGCGCTGCGCGAGCACCTCGACGGCGTGCTGCGCAACCGTCGACTCAACCAGCTCGTCCGCGACCTCGAGCTGCCGCTCGGCATCGCCGACCTCGAGCGTCAGAACTGGGACCGCGAGCAGGTGCACACGGTCTTCGACAGCCTCGAGTTCCGGGTGCTGCGCGACCGCCTCTTCGAGTACCTCGAAGCGCCGCAGGAGGAGGCCGACCACGGCTTCGACCTCGACGGCGCGCTGCTCGCCCCCGACGAGGTGGCCGGGTGGCTGGAGGAGTATGCCGCGCCGGGCGCCACCGTGGGTGTCCACGTGGTGGGGCACTGGGGGCGGGGGACCGGCGACGCGACCGCGCTCGCGCTGGCCACCGATGGTGACGCCGCGGCATACCTCGACCTGACGACGCTGGACGCCGCGGGTGAGGCCGCGGTCGGAGCGTGGCTGGCCGACGCTGACCGCCCCAAGGTGCTCCACGACGCCAAGGGGCCGTTGCTGGCCCTGGCGGCTCGCGGCTGGCCGGTGGCCGGTATCGCCACCGACACGGCACTGGCCGCCTACCTCGTGCGCCCCGACCAGCGGTCCTACGACCTGGCCGACCTCGTGCTGCGCCACCTGGGTCGTGAGCTGCGGGCCGAGGCCGACACCTCCGGCCAGGGACTCCTCGACTTCGGTGACGAAGGCGACGCCGGCGCCCAGGACGCGATGGTGCGGGCCCGGGCGGTCCTCGACCTGGCCGGCTCGCTGGCCGAGCAGCTCGAGGCCACCGGCGGCACGTCGCTCCAGCAGGACGTCGAGCTGCCGCTGGAGCAGGTCCTCGCCGGTATGGAGCGCACCGGCATCGCCGCCGACGTCGACGTCATGACGGGGCTGGAGGCCGACTTCGCGGCCAAGGTGCGCGAGGCGCAGCAGGACGCCTACGACGCGATCGGCGGCGACCAGATCAACCTCGGGTCGCCCAAGCAGCTGCAGGTCGTGCTCTTCGAGACCCTGGGCCTGCCCAAGACCCGGCGCACCAAGACCGGCTACACCACGGACGCCGACGCGCTGAACGACCTGTACACCAAGACCGAGCACCCCTTCCTCGAGGCCCTGCTGCGACACCGTGACTCGTCACGACTGCGGGTCACCGTCGAGGGGCTGCTCAAGTCGGTGGCCGAGGACGGGCGCATCCACACGACCTACCAGCAGACCATCGCCGCGACCGGACGGTTGTCCTCGACCGACCCCAACCTCCAGAACATCCCGATCCGCACCGACGAGGGCCGCCGCATCCGCGAGGTCTTCATCGTGGGCGAGGGCTACGAGTCGCTGATGTCGGCCGACTACAGCCAGATCGAGATGCGGATCATGGCCCAACTCTCCGGCGACGAGGGGCTGATCGAGGCGTTCCGGTCGGGGGAGGACCTGCACCGCTTCGTCGGTTCGCGGGTGTTCTCCGTCGAGCCCGAGGACGTCACCCCGGCGATGCGCTCCAAGGTCAAGGCGATGTCGTACGGGTTGGCCTACGGCCTCTCGGCGTTCGGTCTGTCCAAGCAGCTCACCATCTCGACCGGCGAGGCCCAGGGCCTGATGGACGAGTACTTCGCCCGGTTCGGCGGGGTCAAGGACTACCTCGACTCGGTCGTCGCCGAGGCGCGCGGGACGGGTTACACGCAGACCATGTTGGGTCGTCGGCGCTACCTGCCCGACCTGACCTCCGACAACCGGCAGCGACGCGAGATGGCCGAGCGGATGGCGCTCAACGCGCCCATCCAGGGGTCGGCGGCCGACATCATCAAGCTCGCGATGCTGCGGGTCGAGAAGGCGCTGGCGGACTCCGGCGCACGCTCACGGCAGCTGCTGCAGGTGCACGACGAGCTGGTGCTCGAGATCGCCCCGGGAGAGGCTGCCGACGTCGAGGCGTTGGTGCGCAAGGAGATGGGCGGGGCGATCGAGATGGATGTCCCGCTCGACGTCAGTGTCGGCGTGGGGCGGTCCTGGTTCGACGCTGCCCACTAGGTGTGAGCCAGGCTGGTTGAGCCTGCCGAGCCGGGCGACCGGTGTTCGCCGACGACGTGATGTGGGCGACATGCACGGGTTTCCTACGAGAAGCGTGCGCCAGAACATGGCTTACCCCATACTCTGCGGTAACCACCGCACCCGCCAATGGACGCCGGGTGCTTTTACTGTGAGGTGTACATGCGCAGAAGCCTGGTCGCAGGGCTTGTGTTGGCCGTTTTCGCCGCCCTGATCATCGGTCTTGGGCAGCTTTTGGGTCTGGATCTCGAGCACGTCGCTCTCATGGGCGCCGCCCTCGGCGGGGTGCTCGGTCTCGTGCCGCACTCGGTGCCGCTCGGGAAGCTCGGCGGTTTCGTCGTCGGCTTCGTCCTGGCGTGGATCGGGTTCGCGCTTCGCGCGGGCGTGTTCCCGGACTCGGCGGGCGGCCGCGCTGTGGCGGCGTTCCTAGTGGTGGCCGCCATCGGCGCCGCGTGCGCTGTCAGCGCGGGGCGGCTTCCGTTGTGGAGTGGGCTTCTCGGTGCCGCTGCCATCGTTGGCGCCTACGAGGAGACGTACACCAACGCGCCTTCGCAGTTCCTCAAGGATTCTCCGACAGCCGGGACCACGGTTCTGTTTGCGGTGGCTCTGGGCTTCCTCGCCACGTCGCTCCTCGGTGAGGGCCTTCGAGCGGGAGCGGATGAATCACGTGAAGGCTGGAACTGGTTCAACCGTGATGCGGGACATCGAAACGACAAAGACACCGTTGGTCTTGAGGACCTCGTGGCAGGAGATAGCAAGTGAAGAGAAGTAAGACCCTGACCATTGCGGGCACCGGGCTTCTCGGTATGCCTGCCGCGCTCATGCTCGCTTGCGGTCCGGCCTTCGCTGCCTCGAGCGGTGACGTCATCGTGTCGAACACGGAGACCGTCCAGGCCTACCTGAACGCCTCGGGCAAGGTGGATGTCGCGCGCGTGTATGAACAGATCGCCATGCAGGGCAAGGGAACAGTGGACCTGGTCAACCCTGTCGAGCCGAAGGGCTTGCGCAACCTCGACGGATTCGGGGGTTTTGAGGTCAAGGACGGCCAGATGGTCGGCACGTACACCGTGGATGGCGAGAAGCGCCTACGCACCGTCAGCAACTACACCAAGAAGCTCCCCCTCGAAGTCGACGTGAAGTACACGCTGGACGGCAAGCAGGTCAGCCCCGGCGACGTGGTCGGCAAGAGCGGCAACCTCCAGGTCCAGTACACCGTCCGCAACGTGACCGGGCGGCCCCAGGACGTCACGTTCAACGATGGAACTGGCAAAGATGCCACTGCCACCGAAGATGTGGTGATCCCCATGGTGGGCTCGCTGTCGACGGTGTTGCCGTCGAACTTCACGGACGTACGCTCCGACGAGGCCAACATGGCGGGCGACGGCCGTGGCGGCACCAAGATGTCGTTCACCATGACCCTGTTCGGGCCGATTGGAAAGCCCGAAGCCACCTTTGGCTACCAGGCCACCATCAGCGACGGCGTGATCCCCAAGGCCTCTATCTCCGCACTGCCGGTGAGTCCGCTCGACAGCCCCTCGTTCAAAGGTGGGGCCGAGAGCTACAAGGGAGGTGCCGAGACGGGCGCCACTCTCACCGCTGGCGCGACGCAGATCGACGCGAACCTCCTGAAGCTGCGGGACGGCGCCGGGGATCTTCTCGCGGGCCTCATCAAGCTGAAGGATGGCGCGAACCAGCTGCACGACGGACTGGCTGGTCAGGCTGCACCCGGTGCAGCCAAGCTCGCCGATGGCGCTGACCTTCTTAAGGACGGGACCGGCAAGCTCGCAGCCGGCGCGATCCAGGCCAAGGACGGCTCGGCGCAGGTCGCTGATGGCGCCAACCAGGTGGCGACGGGTTCATCAGCCCTTGCCGTCGGCGCGGGCGATCTTGCTGCGGGAAGTAACGATCTGGCTGCCGGTGCTGCGGACCTTGCGGATGGGATCGCCCAAATCAAGGCGGGCGTCGACGCGCTGCCGACGACTGTTGCCCAAGACCCTGATTTCCAGCGACTCAAGGGAGCGCTCGCCAGCATTCAGGCAGGTATCGGAACGCCTACGGACGTGAGCCAGACCACATTGCTGGGTGGCCTCAACCTGCTCGGGTACGGGATCCGCAGCCCCTTGGGCGTCGCCACCTGCGATCAGGACCCCACCGATGACGCAAACCCGGCTGATGACTGCGGGGCTGCCGACGGCGTCGAGATCATCGCGGACAGGCTCACTGCGGCCGGTCCGGCCATCGGCTCGCTCAAGAACGCGGGGATTGGCGCCTACCAGGCTGCAGGATGCCTGCAGTCAGCGGCGACGCCCATCCCTCCGGTAATCCCTCCGACGAGTCTGCCTCCAGGGACCCCTCCGGTCTGCATCTACACGTCCAACATCGTCTACGGCCTTGCGATCCCCGCTGGGATTTCTCCCACTTCTCCCGACGGCGGCCTGCAGCAGCAGACCGCCTTGGCCGCAGCCAAATTGACGACCATCTTCAATGGTTTGGACAGTCGGGCACTGCCTGGGATCGCGGCGATCAAGAAGGGTTTGTCCAACCCGGGCTGCGATCAACTCGTGACGGTGAAGACCGACCCCAAGTACTGCGGGATCGCGCAGGCGGCGGGTTTGGTCAGCGCTGGAGTTGACACGTTGGTTGCCAGCATCGCGGCGACCATCTCCAGCTACCTCAGTGATGCCTCCGATGGCGCCAACCAGGTGGCGGACGGAGCAAACCAGGTGGCAGGCGGTGCTGGCCAGGTCGCCGGCGGCGCAGGTGCTCTGTCTGCTGGTGCCAAGAAACTGTCTGGGGGTGCGGGTCAGTTGGACTCAGGTCTTGGCGTCCTGTCTGACGGCGCTGGACAGCTGGACAGCGGTGCGGGGCAGCTCAAGGACGGTGCGAACCAGCTCTCGAGCGGTCTGGGCGATGCAGCGACGGGTTCGGGCCAGCTGGCGGATGGACTCAATAAGGCGGCCGATGGCGCTCCGAAGCTCCGGGACGGGGCGCAGCAGCTCTCCGATCAGGGCACCAAGAAGCTGATCGAGGCGGGCAAGTCCACTGCTGCCGACTACGGCCAGAAGTACGCACTCATCGAGGCTGGTGCCAAGCGCGCCCAGACCGAGGGCATGGCCTACGGTGCGCCGAAGGACGCCGCGGGCCAAACCGCGTACTCGTACGAGTTGGCGGGAGCCGACGGCGAGGGTGGCAGGAACTGGGGCCGCGGCCTGGGTGCTGTGGCTGTCTTTGCTCTTGCGGGTGGTGCGGCGCTACTACGCCGACGTGTGATCTGATCGACCATCACTGTGCGAGGCGGTCCTTCGGGGCCGCCTCGCACGCATTCCGCGCCGTGCACGTGGGATCTCCCGCTGCCGACGAGGGCGTAGCACCTCGTCCGCACACATGGGTGCGTTCAGGTCGTCGGCGCCGGCCGGATCAGGGCTCCCGTGAGGACCAGGAAGCAGCAGGTCGCGGCTTGGCGCGCTGCGGTCAGGCGCGGCAGACGAAGATCGCGGTGCCCGGGAAGTACCCGCCGCGCAGGGGTGACCACCCTCCCCAGGACTCCTGGTTGCGCTCCGGCCACTCTGGCTCGACGAGGTCGACGAGCACCAGGCCGGCGGCCACCAGCTCGCGGACGCGGTCGCCGACGGTGCGGTGGTGCTCGACGTAGGTGGCCTCACCGTCGGAGTCGGCCTCGACGTAGGGGGTGCGGTCGAAGTACGACTGGGCCAGGGTCAGGCCGCGCGCGCCCGGGTCGTCGGGGAACGCCCAGCGGAAGGGGTGGGTCGTGGAGAAGACGAACCGCCCCCCGGGGCGCAGCACCCGCGCGACCTCGCGCATGAGGCGGGCGGTGTCGGCCACGAACGGGACGGCGCCGTAGGCGGTGAAGACGGTGTCGAAGCTGCCGTCGGCGAAGGGCAGCTCGACCGCGTCGCACTGGGCGAAGGGGACGGCACGCGCGGGAGCCTTGCGGTTGAGGTCGAGCCCTTGGCGGACCATCCCGGCCGACAGGTCCGTGGCCACCACCTGCCCACCGGCCGCGGCCACCCAGCGCGCGCACTGGCCGGCGCCGGCCCCGATCTCCAGCACCCGGCGACCGTTGAGGTCGCCGAGCAGCCGCAGCTCGTCCTCCCGCCACCCCTCGGGTCCCCAGACGAAGTCCGCGTCCCCGAGGAAGGTCCCGTGCTCGGCGTAGTAGTCGCCGGCCTCGGCGTCCCACCACGACCGGTTGGCGGCGGCGGTCTCCTCCGCACCCGCCTCGCGACGGCTGACCTGCGCATACTCACTCAACGGCATACCCCTCGCGTTTTGACCCTGCACGGACGGCGTCGGTAAGGTAGGGAGGCACTTCCGTGTGCGCGCTTCGTCGTGCCGC
>NZ_JBFUCW010000045.1:0-6759 GCF_056405035.1 Pedococcus sp. P2_A3
GGGGGGGGGGACCTCGGTGCGGGCGGACACGAACCACAGGTCGCCGTCGTGGTCGTGCAGGACCCCGTCGTCGAGCTCCTCGCACCCGCCGAGGTCCTCGTACACACCCACGCCGGCCCCGGCTGGACTGGCCTGGCCCGCCTGGTCCGCCTGGTCCGCCTGGTCCTGSTCGTGCTCGTGGTYGTGGTTGTGGTTGTGGTCGGGCGCCGRGCCGASGCAACTCTTCGAGACGCCCAACGGGTCCGTGCGGCCGGGATCGTGGTCGATGGGGGCGACGAGCTCGATCGTGGTGCTGATCGTGGCGTTGGCCGCGATCAGGTCGGCCARSGCGTCGACCCGCGCGGCCCCGAYCCGCTGGCCGGGGTTCGCGCGCGCGTACTCCGCCGCCAACCCGTCGACSGCGGACCAGACCCGCATCGCGACCGGGGTCGGCAGGTCGGCCACCAGCCGGGTCATCCCGGTGCACTCCCCGGGGCGGACCCGCACGTCACTGCGGGACCTGGCCAGCGCAGCCAGGTGGGCGGCGTCGTCGGGGGCGCACCGGTCGGCCGCGCGCCGGGCCCGGCGCCGCAACGCCGCACACGACACCTCACCGATCCCGCCCTCGAGGACCCGCGCCTCGAACTCGTGCAACCGTGCCGGCGGAGCGGACCCCGACTCCGCCACCACCGCGTCCACCCGGTACGGCTCCAGGTCACCGGACCAGGCCAGCTCCTGCACCTGCGGCAGCGCGCACACCACCCGCCGGGCCTGGTCCAGACGCGTCGACATGGTCCGCGGCGACACATGCAACAGCGCCGCCAACGACCCCGCCGCGACCGCGTGCCCCGACAACACCTGCCGGCGACGCCCACCCGCAGCCAGAAGGTCGGCGGCGTCGCACTCGGCCCGCTCGTCACAGCGCCGGGCCACCGTCTCCATCGCCGACCGCTGCCGCGCCGTCGCCGCGCTCACCACCCGCTGCGCCGCCAGCACCAGCGCCTCCGCCGCCTCCACCGGCAGGCCGGCGATCTCCTCATCAGTCAACGTGAACAACGCACCGGACAGGACGGCCGGATCGGCCCCCTGCACGGACTCCACGCTGTCGAACATGTGTTCGATCCTACAACCCGCCACCGACAACCCAACCCCACGGACCGACCCGCCCGCCCCACCACGCGGCCAACAACGCACAAGGACAACACGCAACGAGAACCGTTGGGAAGACAGGGAATTGCGAGCGATCCAGGCGACCCGCGAGCGTCATGATCGACTGGCCGAACGGGCGCTTCGAATCTGTTCGATCTCCGGCCGAACCGACGACCGGCACCTATCCTTGCCGCGTGGCCAGCGTCCAGGTGTGCGAGTCGACCTTCCGCGTCGTTCCGCTCCCCGCCGTCTGCGTCAAGACCGGCACCCCGACGGCCGACGCGCTGACCATCAGAGGCAGCGCAGCACCCGGCTGGTCGTGGGCGATGCTCGTGTTCGGGTTCCTGCCCTGGCTCGTCGCCAACCTCGCCACCTCGAAGCCCTATGCCATCGAGGTGCCGATGCGCGCTGTCGTGTGGCGGCGTCACCGCCGCGTGCGTCGCGCAGCCCTATACCTCATCGGCACCGGCGTGGCCCTCACCGTCGCGGCCATGTTCCTCGGGAGCAGCAACCCCGCTCTCCTGCTCTTCCCCACCCTGATCGGCCTGGCGTTCTACGCCGGCAACGAGTGGTTCAACACCATCGGTGTCCACCTCTCGCAGGACGGCGGCCTGCTACTCACTCGCGTCCACCCGGGGTTCGTGCGCGCCCTGCTCGGGTCACGGCCCGAGAGCCCGACCGGAGACCACGTCCGAGGGGGCTGACGGCTCCTCAGCCCTTGAGCACCGACATGGCGGCGTTGTGACCGGGGATGCCGCTGACGCCTCCCCCGCGGCGCGCGCCGGCCCCGGCGATGCGCACCGTCGGGTACCCCGTCTCCACGCCCCAGGTCCCGACCTCGGAGTCGCTCTCGGCCCACGGCCACTGCAGCGACCGGTGGAAGATGTTGCCGCCCGGGAGCCCCAGGTCGGCCTCGAGCTCGACCGGGGTCCGCACCTCCAGGCAGTAGGCGCCCTCGGGATCACGGAGCAGCACGTCCTGGATGGGTTCGGCGAGCACCGAGTTGAGCGACTCCAGCGTGCGGGCGAGCGCGAGGTCCTTCGCCGCGTCGTGCTCCTCGGTCGTGCCGCGGAACAGCCGGGCCGGAAGGTGCAGCCCGAACAAGGTGAGCGTCTGCGCCTCCGTGGCCGCCAGCTCGGGCCCGAGGATCGACCGGTCGGAGAGGCTGTGGCAGTAGATCTCGCACGGCGGCAGCTGGGGCACGCGCCCGGCGTCCGCCGCGGCATACGCCTCGTCGAGCTGGGCCCACCCCTCGTTGATGTGGAACGTACCGGCGAAGGCGGCCGCTGGGTCGACCGACTCGTCGCGCAGCCGGGGCAGTCGCGAGAGCAGCATGTTCACCTTGAGCTGGGCGCCTTCGGGCGCGTCCTCGGTGGGCACGGGGTCGGCTCCCGCCGCGGCGAGCAGGGAGTTGAGGACCGCGGGCGCGCAGGCAGCGTGGATCGTGCCTGCGCGGGCCGAGCCTCCCTCGAAGACCACCTCGCCGTCGGGGTCCACCGCCAGCACCCGGGTCGAGGTCCGGATCTCGGCACCTGCCGCGGCAGCAGCACGGGCCAGCCCGTCCGTCACCGAGCCCATGCCTCCGACGGGGACGTCCCAGTCGCCCGTGCCGCCGCCGATGAGGTGGTAGAGGAAGCAGACGTTCTGGCGCAGGTCGGCGCCACCCATCCGGGCGAAGGTGCCGATGAGGGCGTCGGTGGCGACGATGCCGCGCACCGTGTCGTCAGCGAACTGGTCCTCGAGCACCTCGGCGAGCGGGCGGCGCACCAGCGCGCCCCACAGCTCGTCGTCGCCGACCAACCCCGCGACCTCCGCCTCGGTGCGCAGGGGCTCGAGCACGGTCGGGAAGACCCGCTCGGCCAGGTGTTGCACGCGCCCGTAGAACTGCTGCCACGCGGCATACTCGCCAGGGCTCCCGGTGAGCCGCGCGAAGCCGGCCGCCGTCGCGTCCGGGTCACCGTGGTCGACGAGCAGCCCGCGGGCCGGCTGCGACGGCACGGGCGTGAACGACGAGAACCGTCGCCGGATCAGCCGGACGTCGAGGTCGAGGTCGGTGATCACCTGCCGCGGCAACAGCGACACGAGGTAGGAGTACCGCGAGAGCCGCGCGTCCACCCCCGGGAACGCCTGGGCCGACACGGCGGCGCCGCCGACGTGGTCGGCCGCCTCGAGCACCAGCACCCGCCGACCAGCTCTTGCAAGGTATGCCGCGGCCGTGAGCCCGTTGTGCCCCGCACCGATGACGACGTCGTCGTAGTCCACCGGCCGAGCCTACGGGCGCCGCGGCGACCTCTTGACCCCACCCTCCCCGGGCCGCTGGAGGTGGGACGAACGGGGCATGACATTTGTCATCCATGGAGCGCACGCACCTGACCCGCCCCACACAGCGCACGCTTCAGCGAGTAGTTCAGGTCACGAGTAGGTAACAAACTGGTTGTGGGGTGATCACATTCCGGACAGGCGGGACTTCACTGTGAAGGTCCCGGTCAGCCCGCGTTCTTGAGGAGCGTCGGACCAGGCGCCAGGAGGAGTTCCCACCGATAGAAGGCAGGGTCCACGTGACACACACGGTCCACTCAGGAAGGCGCAAGGCATACAGCCTGGTCGCCGTAGGCAGCTTGGTGCTCGCAGGCTTCGTCGCCAGCACCGGCTCCGCCGCAGCCGTTCCACCCACGGACAAGGCTGGCGGAAAGATCAAGCACGGCAGCGACAACCTGCGCACGCCGTTGGCGATCAAGCAGGACGCCCTGCGACAGGCCGCCCTGCAGCGCAAGCTCAAGGGCGACAAGGCGATGCAGGGCTCGGTCGCCAAGCTGGGCAAGGGTCAGTACGTGAACCTCGCGAACGAGGGCACGGACAAGATCTTCGTCGTCATCGCCGAGTTCGGCGACCAGCAGTACCCGAACCCGATCTTCCAGGGACCGCCACCGGACGGCAGCACCTCGGACGTGACCGGCCCTCTGCACAACGAGATCCCGGCGCCGGACCGCAGCGTCGACAACTCCACGCTGTGGCAGCAGAACTACGACCGCGCCCACTACGAGGACATGTACTTCAACCGCATGAAGAAGTACTACGAGACGCAGTCCTCGGGCCGCTACTCCGTCGAGGGCACCGTCACCGAGTGGGTCAAGGTGCCGTTCAACGAGGCCCTCTACGGCCGCGACTACTGCGGCGACATCGTCTGCAACACCAGCAAGGCGCTGGTGCGCGACGCCCTCGCCGTCTGGGTCAAGTCGCAGCTGGACAGCGGCCAGTCGATGGCCCAGATCCAGGCCTACCTGAAGACCTTCGACCAGCAGGACCGCTACGACATCGACGGCGACGGCGTGTTCAACGAGCCCGACGGCGTCATCGACCACTTCCAGATCGTCCACGCCGGTGGCGACCAGGCGGCCGGCGACCCGAACCAGGGCTCCGACGCCATCTGGAGCCACCGCTCCGGTGCCAACATCCAGGCGGGTGGCCCGCTCGGGGTCGGCGTCAACGTCGGCTCCAACGGCGGCATCGTGTCCAGCGCGCTGGTCCCCAACAACCCGACGGGCGTGTGGGTCTACGACTACACGATCCAGCCCGAGAACGGTGGCCTCGGCGTGTTCGCGCACGAGTTCGGCCACGACCTCGGTCTGCCGGACCTGTACGACACCTCGGGCAACACCGGTGGGGCGGAGAACAACACCGCCTTCTGGAGCCTGATGTCCTCCGGCGCCAACATCGGCGACGGCAGCGCTGACGGCATCGGCGACGCCCCGACCGACCTCGGCAACTGGGAGAAGTTCCAGCTCGGCTGGCTCAGCGCCCAAGGTGAGAAGGGCCCGTTCTACGAGGTGGCCCGTGCCGGGGAGAAGTCGACGCACAAGCTCGGCCCGAACACGCCCTCGACCAAGTCGCCGCAAGCAGTCTTCGTGCTGCTGCCCGACAAGAAGCGTGTCGACGACGTGGGTGTCCCTGCATCCGGCACCCAGTTCTTCTACAGCGGACAGGGCAACGAGTTCACGCACACCATGACCAAGACGACCGGCATCACCGCCGGGTCGCTCACGGCCAAGGTGCGCTACAGCACCGAGCCCGACTTCGACTACGCCTTCCTCGAGGCCTCGACCAACGGTGGCACCTCGTGGACACCGGTGCTGACCAACCGGTCCAGCACCACCGACCCGAACAGCAACAACCCGTCGCACACCGGTATCACCGGGACGTCGACCGGGTTCGCGACGGGTGCCTACGTGGACCTGACGGCGACCCTGCCGGCGGGCACCAATGCGCTGCGGTGGCGCTACACCACCGACCCGGCTGTCATCGGCTACGGGATCGCCGTGGACGACGTCGCCATCAACGGCACGGTCGTGGGCAACGCTGAGACCGACGAGGGCTGGGTGCTCGACGGCTTCATCCGCACCACCGGGAAGGCCGAGAGCTTCCACTTCAACGCCTACGTGCTGGAGAACCGCCAGTACGACGGCTACGACGCATCGCTCAAGACGGCCTACAACTTCGGGTTCCTCAACACCCGTCCCGACTGGGTGGAGACCTACCCGTACCAGAACGGGCTGCTGATCAACTACTGGGACGAGTCGTTCGGCGACAACAACGTCGGCGAGCACCCGGGCGGCGGTCTGATCCTGCCGGTGGATGCCCACCCGCAGTTCAGCCACTGGTCGGACGGCACGTTGATGCGCAACCGGATCCTGGCGTACGACTCGACCTTCGGGCTCGAGCGCACCGATGCGATCACGTTGCACAACAACAGCGTTGCCGGCTCGATCGCCTCGAAACCGGCCGTGGCGACCTTCGACGACACCAAGACCTGGTGGTACAACTCCGACGAGCACGCCGCCACCGGCGCGCACGCGGGTCGCTACCAGCCCGGCTGGTACGGCGTGGACGTCCCGAAGACGGGCACGACCGTCACGGTCAACGGCGTCTCCCTCGGTGGTCACCTGAACGTCACGGTGGCCCCCAAGTAGGTCGGCTGGACACCCAGCACGCAGGGGCCCCGTCAGCCAGGAGGCTGACGGGGCCCCTGCCCCTGCAGGTGCACGACACGTGCACGTGCACGTCCTAGCGCGGAGCCTGGCCGTCGGACCCGCTGTCATCGGACCCGCTGTCATCGGACCGGTGGTCATCGGACCGGCTGTCATCGACGGGTCCGCGTTCGCGAGCGCCGTCGACCCCCGCGGAGAACGGGCCGTCCGTCTGCGACGCATCGGCCGAGGTGGCTGCGTCGGTGCCCGCGTCGGCCGGTGGTAGGTCTCTGTCGTCGCCCGCGTCGGCGAGCTCGGGGAGGTCGGGGTCGATCTGCTCGTAGCGCCGGTGCAGCTCCGAGGGGTCGGGCTGCAGGCCGATCTCCTCCAGCTCCGCCGCGACGGCCGCCACCACGGCATCGGCACCGTCCCCGGCTGCCTTGGCCTCGCCGCGCAGCTGGGCGGCCACGACCTCGTGCCGTTGCTCGTCGGTCAGCTCGTCCTCCGAGCTGCTCTGCGCGACCTCGAAGCTGTCTGTCATCAGTCCTCCTCGGTGTGGTCCAACTAGATGGCGTCCACTCTGTGACGGCCAATCGCTGGCGTCGCTGCAGGTCAGCGACCTGCATCGAGTCTGTCCCGGCGATGCGGATCGCACCACCGGAGCGGG
>NZ_JBFUCW010000046.1:0-6056 GCF_056405035.1 Pedococcus sp. P2_A3
GACCGCGCGCTGGCCGCGACCAGGCTGACCCTGCACGACAACCACGACGGCACCACCACCGGGCACTTCACCGTCCCCACCCTCGCCGGRCAGATCCTCACCAAGGTGATCCAGCAGATCGCCTCACCACGCCGGTTCGCCCASCAGGCAGCCAAGGACGCCAAGCTCAAGGCAGCGGCGGMCGGCGCGGACCTGAGCGCCGAGCAGGTGGCCGAGGCGACCTGGAACGCATTCCGSGCCGAAGACCTCGACTGGTCCCAGAAGTACGGCCGGGCCTTCGTCGAGCTSCTCGAACACCTGCCCACCGACCACCTCTCCGGCAAGGTCAACGCCACCGTGCTGGTCACCCTCGACCACGACACCCTCAAGGCATCCCTCGGTGCCGCGCACCTCGACACCGGACACGACCTGTCCGCCTCCGAAGCACGCCGGCTGGCCTGCGGCGCAGGGATCGTCCCGGCCGTGCTCGACGGCCAGTCCCAGCTGCTCGACCTCGGCCGCACCCAACGCTTCTTCACCGAAGCCCAACGGGTCGCCCTCGCCTTGACCTACGACTCCTGCGCCGCCGACGACTGCGACCGCCCCTACGCCTGGACCGAGCAACACCACCAAGACCCCTGGGCATCGGGTGGCGCGACCGACCTCGACAAAGCAGTCCCCCTGTGCGGGTTCCACCACCGCCGCGTCCACCACTCCGGATTCCACCACCGAATCACCCGAGAACCCGACGGCAGGAAACGAGTCACCATCAGCAGGCGGACATGACCGAGCCATGGCCCTTCGCAAGACCCGCTTGCCGGGGACCCCGTCGGTCGGAAGACTCCGGTCATGACTGATGACCAGTGGTTCCGCGAAGCCGTCGTCTACCAGATCTACCCGCGCAGCTTCCAGGACTCCGACGGCGACGGCATCGGTGACGTGCCCGGCATCATCAGCCGGCTCGACTACCTCCAGCGGCTCGGCGTCGACGTGGTCTGGCTGTCCCCGATCTACACCAGCCCGCAGGACGACAACGGCTACGACATCGCCGACTACCAGGACATCGACCCGACCTTCGGCACCCTCGCCGACGTCGACGAGCTGATCGCGCAGGCGCACGCCCGCGGCATACGCATCGTCATGGACCTCGTGGTCAACCACACCTCGGACGAGCACCCGTGGTTCGTCGAGTCACGGTCGAGCAAGGACAACCCGAAGCGCGACTGGTACTGGTGGCGGACCGCCCGCGACGGCCACGTGGCCGGCGAGGAGGGCGCCGAGCCGACCAACTGGGAGTCGTTCTTCAGCGGGCCCGCGTGGGAGCTCGACGAGGCCACCGGCGAGTACTACCTCCACCTGTTCAGCCGCAAGCAGCCCGACCTCAACTGGGAGAACCCGGAGGTGCGCGAGGCGGTCTACGCGATGATGCGCTGGTGGCTCGACCGCGGGATCGACGGGTTCCGGATGGACGTCATCAACATGATCTCCAAGGTCACCTCGCTGCCGGACGGCGAGCCGCTCCCGACCACCCCGCACCTCGGTGACGGGACGCCGCACTTCCTCAACGGGCCGCGGATCCACGAGTTCCTGCAGGAGATGCACGCGCAGGTCTTCGCGGGGCGCACCGAGAAGCTGCTGACCGTCGGCGAGATGCCGGGGGTGACCGTCGAGGACGCGATCCTCTACACCGACCCGGAGCGGCACGAGGTCGACATGGTGTTCCAGTTCGAGCACGTCGGGCTCGACATCGGCGCCCACAAGTGGGACCGGAGCCGGGTCGACCTTCGCGACCTCAAGGCGTCGCTCGGTCGGTGGCAGGACGCGCTGGCCGAGGTTGGCTGGAACTCGCTCTACTGGAACAACCACGACCAGCCGCGGGCGGTGTCACGGTTCGGCTCCGATGCGCCGGAGCACCGGGTGGCGTCGGCGAAGCTGCTCGGCACGGTCCTGCACCTGCACCGTGGCACGCCGTACGTCTACCAGGGCGAGGAGCTCGGCATGACGAACGTGCCCTTCGCGTCGGCCGACGACTTCCTCGACATCGAGTCGGTCAACTACTACCGACTGGCCTCGGGGGCCGGCGGCGACGTCGAGGAGATCCTCGTCAACCTGAGGCTCGGCAGCCGCGACAACGCGCGCTCCCCCATGCAGTGGGACGACTCGGAGAATGCCGGCTTCACCACCGGAAAGCCTTGGGCTGCAACGAATCCCAACTACCTCGCGATCAATGCAGCAGCAGCGGTCGCCGATGACGACTCGGTGTTCCACCACTACCGCCGGGTGATCGAGCTGCGGCACACCGAGCCGGCCGTCGCCCACGGCGACTTCCACCTGCTCGCTCCCGACCACGAGACGCTCTACGCGTTCACCCGGTCGCACGAGGGCACCGAGCTGCTGGTGCTGGCCAACTTCTCCGGCGCCGACCTCGACCTCGCCGAGGTCGGCGCGGATGGCACGGTCGACCTCGACGGGTGGGAGTCGGCCACCCTGCTGCTGGGCAACCTCGACGAGCCGGCCTCGCCCACCGCGACGCTCCGCCCGTGGGAGGCGCGCATCCTCAAGCGCTGAGGTATGCCGCGTGGCCGGCACCCGGAGATCAGTCGAGATCCACCCAATTCGCCCCCTCGGGTGACGTCGTTGTGCCACGATCGCCGCGTGATTTGAGCAGAACTCGGGTTGGGGATCCTTGGGACCGCGCTGTGGATCTACTGCCTCTTCGACGTGATCATGACCGACGAGTCCCGGATCAGGAACCTGCCCAAGGTGACCTGGATCTTCGTGGTGCTCATCACCTCGGTCGTCGGTGCGGTGGCGTGGCTCGTGGCCGGTCGACCGCAGACGCCGCAGCGGAGCCTGCCGTACAAGGGCAACACGGGATCGGCGTACCCCGAGTACGAGCGACCCGGGCGGTTCGTGCCGACCAACCCCGATGACGACGCAGAGTTCCTGCGGAAGGTGCGCGAGCGCGCGGAGGCGCAGACTCGCGAGGCCAAGCGCCAGCGGCTCGAACGGGAGCGGCTCGAGGCCGAGGAGCGCGAGCGCCGTCGGCAGGCCAAGCAGGACCCCGGGTCCATCGCCGACGCAAGCGACTGACCGGCGGCGTCCTCGCGCGGTTGCACGCCACGGGCGGCGGCACGTCATGGGCGCGCCCCTCGGCTGCACGTCATGGGCGCGCCCCTCGGCGGCACGTCATGGGCTGCGCGTCCTCGGCTGCACGTCCTGGGCGCCGCCCTGGAGCTGAGTAGCCGCTGCGGGGGCTAGGCGTCAGGCGTGGCCGCGCGCAGCGCTTCCAGCACTTTGGCGTCGATGCCGTCGGGTGACATCCGCATCTCGTAGTTCGCCTCGGCCGCCCACGTCGTCAAGGCGGTCGACAGGTCGCCGGAGTAGCCGAGCTCCGAGAGCCGGACCGCGACCTCGTCGGCGAGGTCGCCGGTGAGCGGACGGACGTCCTCGGGGCCGCCGAAGATGAGGTCGTTCATCCGCAGGAGGCGGGCCAGCTCCTGCGGCGCGTCCTCGTGGTCGTCGACCCGCAGGTCCGCGAGCACCCCGCAGTGGTCGTACCCCGCACCTGGCTGCACGGCATACAGGGCCGCGCCCTGGCGCCCGCGGGAGTCGCCGCCCGCTGCGTCGCCGGCGAGCAGGGCGGCGATGAGCCGGTCGGTGAGCGACTTGCCCACTGAGGCCAGCCAGGCCGCCTCCATCTCGGAGACGACGTCGGGTCCGGTGAGGATGTTGCCCTGGATGGCGTAGCCCCCGGTGGCGTCGCGGCCGCTGACACCACCGGCCCAGTCCAGGCACGAGTCGCCGGTGTAGGTGGCCTGGCTGTCGGGACCGACGACCCCCAGCTGCCGGTGCGCCCGGTCGTCGTCGGGGGTGGTGCAGGCCGTGACGGCCTCCTCGGCGTCGGCCCCGCCCGCGAGGGCGTCGAGGGCGACGGAGCGGTAGGCGACGCGTGCCATGGCCTGGGTGGCGACGGCCCCGACGCCCGGTCGCACCTCGGGCACCACCGCGCCCACGAACGGGAACTTGCTCGCGACGGCGACCCCGAAGGCGTCACCGACCTGGCCGACGATCGAGAAGGTCATGGGTCGACCGTAGTGAGGGGTGAGCAGATCAGCGATTAGTAGGGCGAACCCCCCACCTGCGAGAATGCCCCATGGCCGCGAAAACGACCAGGACCCCCTCGAACCGCACCACTCTCCGAAGCACTCTGAGCACTCGCTTCACCTGGACCACCGTCGCGCCACTCATCGCCGTCGTCGCGCTGGTGCTGACCTGGGGCCGGCACCTCGGCACCCTCCCCGTGATCGTCGTGGCGGTGGCCTTGGCCGCTGCCGTGCTGGCCGCCGTGCACCACGCCGAGGTCGTCGCGCACCGTGTCGGCGAACCGTTCGGCTCGCTGGTGCTGGCCGTCGCGGTCACGATCATCGAGGTGGCGTTGATCGTCACCCTGATGATCAGCGGCGGCAAGGACACGGCGTCACTGGCCCGCGACACGGTGTTCGCGGCGGTGATGATCACCTGCAACGGCATCGTGGGGCTGTCGCTCTTCGTGGGCGCGGTGAAGTACCGGCTCATCTCGTTCAACGCCGAGGGCACCGGGGCTGCGCTCGCGACGGTCACGACGCTGGCCGTGATGACGATGGTGGTGCCGACCTTCACGACCAGCGCGCCGGGACCGGAGTTCACGAGCTCGCAGCTGGTGTTCGCAGCGGTCATCTCGCTCGCGCTCTACGGCATGTTCGTGTCGACCCAGACGCGGCGGCACCGCGACTTCTTCCTGCCGGTCGCCCACGACGGGGAGCCCCTCGAGGACGAGCACGCCGACCCGCCCACGGACCGCGAGACCTGGACCAGCCTCGGGCTCCTGCTCGTCTCGCTGGTCGCGGTGGTCGGTCTGGCGAAGGTCGAGTCGCCGGCCATCGAGTCAGGGGTCGCCGCAGCAGGGTTCCCGCAGTCGTTCGTCGGGGTGGTCATCGCGCTGCTCGTGCTGCTGCCCGAGACCCTCGCCGCGGCCCGCGCGGCCCGGGGCAACCGCATCCAGACCAGCCTCAACCTCGCGCTCGGCTCGGCGATGGCCAGCATCGGCCTGACCATCCCGGCGATCGCGATCGCCTCGATCTGGCTCGACGGCCCGCTGCTGCTCGGCCTCGGCCCGGTGCAGATGGTGCTGCTCGCGCTGACCGTGGTGGTCAGCGTCCTCACCGTGGTGCCGGGGCGCGCTACGCGGCTGCAGGGTGGCGTCCACCTCGTGCTCCTCGCAGCGTTCGTCTTCCTCGCCGTCAACCCCTAGGTCAGGGTCCTGACTGTGGGCTGACCCACGCCGTATGCCGCGCGACTGAGCTGTCCGCGCGGCATACCGTGGGTGGATGGTCACGATCGAAGCCGTCCTGGGGGACATCACGACCCAGCACGTCGATGCCATCGTCAACGCCGCGAACTCAGCACTGCTCGGTGGCGGTGGCGTCGACGGCGCCATCCACGCCGCAGCGGGGCCACGGCTGCTGGAGGCCTGCCGGCGGCTGCGGAGCACCACCCATCCGGACGGGCTGGAGGTCGGGGACGCGGTGGCCACCACTGCGGGCGACCTGCCGGCACAGTGGGTGATCCACACCGTCGGACCGAACAAGCACCGCGGTCAGACCGACCCCGACCTGCTCGCGTCCTGCTTCCGCCGGAGCCTGCAGGTGGCGCGCGAGGTGGGGGCGCGCAGCGTGGCGTTCCCGGCCGTGAGCGCCGGGGTCTACGGCTGGGACTCGGCCGACGTGGCGCAGATCGCCGTCGAGGCGGTCCGGGCAGAGCTCGACACCGAGCCCGCGGGTGGCGACGGCGCGGCTGGGGGCATCGAGCTGGTGCGGTTCGTGCTCTTCAGCCAGCTGACCCTGAGCAACTTCGAGACCGCCCTCGCCCCCTGAAGCAACCTTTGCTAGCAAACGTTCGTGGTTGATGGACACGGTGCAACCTGTCCGCGAACGAGTTTCCTTTGCTAGCTGTACTGACCTGACAGGTTGGTCAAGCGGGTGATGGGTGGCTTGTTCTCGCAGGCGGTGTGGGGTCGGTGGTGGTTGTACTCGTGG
>NZ_JBFUCW010000047.1:0-3586 GCF_056405035.1 Pedococcus sp. P2_A3
GTCGTGCGCCGCCGCGGCGTCCATCGCGCGCTCGGCCTCGGCCTGCTGGTGCAGCCCCGCCCGCAGCGCGTCGGCTCGCGTCCTCATCGTCGCTCGCGCCTGGTCGGCGCGCCGCAGCCCCTCGCTCGCCACCGCGGTGCACTCGTCTTCTGTCGCGGCGAGGGCGGCGAAGACCGGTGCGAGCTCTGCCGACCACTGTGCTGACACGTCGACGGGCACGCCTGCAGGGCCAGCCGCCCCGGGGGCGCCGGACGGGCGGAACCGCAGCAGCAGGTCACGGACAGGTGGCACGGCGAACCCTCCGCCGAGGTGCGGGCTGGGACGGTCCGGGTCGCCTCGGGCCGGGCCGACGCGCCAGGGCACGGTCGGCCCCGCCCGAGCGCGCCATGGCTACTTGTCCTGGTCTTCGGGCTGGGTACCCCTGCGCTGTCCCGGTGGTGGTGCGTCCTCGGGAGGCTTCGAACGGTCCCGGCTGCGCAGGCTGGTCAACGAGGTGCCGAGGTAACGGCGCAGGGCTGCCTGCACCCGTGACTCGCCCTCGCCGGGGGGTCGCGACGTCAGCGCGTCGGCAGCCTCTTTGCGGGCCCGCTCCCTGTCGATGTCGGACATGGTCGGTCCTCCGGTCCTCGTGGGGTCGTCGGGATGGCTGCACCCCGTGCCTCGAGCCTGCAGCGCGCCGCACCACCCGCACAGGGGCCAAGGTCCCCCGAGAAACGCTCGGGCCTCCGGGGACCTCGCCGGAGTCCTGCTGGAGTCCTGTCGAGCAGCCTTGCCCGACGTGCCGGACGTGCCGGAGTCCCGCCGGGCAGCCTTGCCGGACCGGCTCCCCACAGGTGTGCTCGGGCCGGGACCAACGACCCTGCCCGCGGGCGCGGAGCGGGCTGATGCTGGGTGGGTCGAGAGGGAATCGTCGCCTGACCCGCCCAGAAGGAAGTGCCGCCATGTCCCATCGCGTCGACCAGATCCTGTCGTGGTACCCCGCTGACAACAAGGCCACCATCGCCCACCTGCGGCGGATCCTCATGCAGGGCAGGACGGGTGGGTCCGGGAAGCTGGTCGTGCTGCCGGTCGACCAGGGCTTCGAGCACGGGCCCGGACGCAGCTTCGCCGTCAACCCGGCCGGCTACGACCCGCGCTACCACGCGCGCCTGGCCATCGAGGCCGGCTGCAGCGCCCACGCCCTCCCGCTGGGGGCTGCGCGCCTCGTGGCGCCCGTGTATGCCGAGGAGCTTCCCCTGATCCTCAAGTGCAACAGTGCCGACGGCCTCTACGTCGGGACAGATCCCGAGCCGGCGGTGGTCGCCGGGGTGGAGGAGGCGCTGGCGCTGAGGTGTGCTGCGGTCGGGTTCACCATCTACCCGGGGTCGGCCCACCGCAACGAGATGTACGAGCAGGTGCGGTCGCTCGCGCGGGATGCGGATGCGGCCGGCCTCCCACTCGTGGTGTGGTCCTACCCGCGCGGAAGCGGGGTGTCGACGAGCGGGCGTACGGCGGTCGACGTCGTGGCCTACGCCGCCCACCTCGCCTGTCAGCTCGGGGCCCACATCGTCAAGGTGAAGCCACCCACGGAGGCCATCGAGTCCGACGCTGCACGGGCCGCGCTCGTGGAGGCCGGGGTCCCGCTGGACACCCTCGCCGACCGGGTGCGCCACGTGGTGCAGTCGGCCTTCGACGGCAAGCGCATCGTCATCTTCTCGGGTGGGGCGGCGAAGGAGACCGCGGCGGTGCTCGAGGAGAACCGCCAGACGGCCCTGGGCGGAGGGTTCGGGACGATCATGGGTCGCAACTCCTTCCAGCGACCGCATGACGAGGCGCTGCACCTGCTGAGCAACGTCATGGACATCCACCTGACGGTGACCCACAGCGTGGAGCGTCACCCGGCCGCGGTGTGACTGCCCGGCAGCCAGTCGCTGGGTGACTGACCCGCGCAGCCCGCGGAGCCCTCAGCGCCCGGGGGCGTGGGACGTGAGGAACGCGATCGCGTCGTCGACGTTGGAGAACACCCAGGCGTCCTCGTCCTCGATCCGGAAGCCGGCTCGCTTGCTGAGCCGCTCGACGAGCTCGACGACGTCCATGGAGTCGAGCTCGAAGGTCGACCGCAGGTCGGTGCCGGGTGGCAGGACGGCAAGGTCTGCGTCGGGGACGATCTCGCGCAGTGTCGTGCCGAGCAGGTCACGGGCCTGGTCAGTGGTCAGGGTGTTCACGGGGATCACAGCTCCTCTGGGGTCTGCAGGATGGTGTCGATGGCTCTGAGCAGTCGCGACCCAGTTGCCGCGTCGGTGGCTCGGTGGTCGGCCGCGAGGGTGACCGTGACCAGGGGGCGGATCCCGAGCAGGCCGTCGACGGCCCACGGCCGGTCGCTGACCGCGCCGAACCCGACGAGCGCCACCTGGGGTGGGTAGATGACGCCGTGGACGCTCTCGACACCGCGCTCGCCGAGGTTGGTCACCGTGATGCTCGGTGGTTGCAGCTCGGAGCCGCGCAGGCGGCCCCTCCGGGCCTTGTGGGTGAGGTCCCGCATCCGGCTCATGACCTCGCCGATGCTGAGTGCGTCGGCGCCCTTGATGACCGGCACGAGGAGGCCGCCCCCGCGTAGCGAGAGCACCAGTCCCAGGTCCACGTCCGTGGCGGTGTGCAGCGCCCCGTCCACCCAGTGGCCGTTGAGCTCAGGCACCTGGGCGGCGGCGCGTGCGGCGGCGCAGAGCAGGGCCGCGGAGGGGACCAGGCTCTCCCCGACCTCCAGCTCGCGGTTGCGTGCGTGGATCCACGTCGCGGTGCGGTACAGGTCCACCGTGGTGGACAGGTAGTAGTGCGGGATCTCCCGCTTCGACCTGGACATCAGCGCTGCCGTGGCAGCACGCAGGTCGTGGTCCGGTGGGTGTGAGGCCACGGTCGGTGCAGGGGTGGTCGGGGTGGCGGCCCCCGCAGCCTGCACGGCCGCCCGCACGTCGTCGGCACGTACCGAACCTCCAGGCCCGGTGCCGGTGACCGTGTCGAGGTCGAGACCGGCTTCGGCGCCGAGTCGCCTGGCCAGGGGTGAGACCCGCGCCCGAGCGGTGGCCGCGACGGGCCGCGTCGTCGGGGCGGGCGGCTGCGGCGCCGGCACCGCTTGCATGCGCGCCCGCGCACCGGGCGGTATGCCGTGGGCCACGACGTCCACGTCGTGGCGGGTCACGCGTCCCCCACCTCCACTACCCGCGACGACGCCGAGGTCGACGCCGAGCTCCTCGGCATGGCGCCTCACCAAGGGGCTGGCCACCACGGGCGGGTGGGCGTCCAGGCCCGGCGCCGGGGTCTGCGCCTGAGCGCGCTCCGACGTCCGCCGCGCGGGCGCTGGAGCGGGTGCCGGAATGGGCGAAGTGGGCGCCGGCCGGGGAACTTCGGGCTCGGCTGTGTGGTCGTCGAGGGGGTGGAGGCGGGCGAGCACGCCCCCGACCGGGACCACCGTGCCGGGATCCACCACCAGCTGCTCGACGACGCCGTCATCGAAGCACTCCACCTCGACGGCCGACTTCGTCGTGTCGACGACGGCGACGATGTCGCCGCGGTGGACGGTGTCACCCGGTCTGACGAGCCACTCCAGGAG
>NZ_JBFUCW010000048.1:0-2301 GCF_056405035.1 Pedococcus sp. P2_A3
TGTCGGAACCGGCCGCTTCTGTCGCGCCGCGCGGGGCGGTCAGCTGACCGCCCGGGTTACGTGCGCCGAGCAGTCCAAGCCCTTGCCGGTCGCCTTGCCAAAGTCGGCCACCTCGAGCTTGGACTGGCCGGCGGCGTCGACAGTGACGTTCTTGGTCACGCTTGCCACCACGTGGGAGTCCTTGCCTGCCACCGAGATCCGCACGACATACGCGGCCTTGGCGCCGTCGGCATTGTTGATGGTGCCTGTGGCGGACCAGGAACCCTTCTCGTCCGGCTGGCACTCGAAGCCGGTGAGCGCCGCCCGCGCACCCAGCTGGGTGGCCGAAGCGGTCGGCTCCCCGGCCCTGTCGTGGGTAGCCTGAGCGCCTCCCCCGCCGCCAGAGCAAGCGGTGACGAGGGAGAGGATCCCCATCACGACCAGCGTCTGGTGTCGGATGGTGTGGCGGTTACTCATGGTGTTGTCCGTTCTGCTTGTTCGTGAAGATGGTTCGAGCATGGTGATCAGATGTCCATGGACTCACCGCGGCGGCGGCGGGCGACCACGACCATGAGCAGGCCCACCACCAGCAGGAGGAGCCCCAGGGCGACGGACGGCACCAGGTTCGAACCCGTGAACGCGAGGGAACCGAACTGGCCCGACTCATCATCCGCCGTGGGAACCTCGACCACGGACGGCGGCGACGAGACGCCACCTCCGGGTGGGGTCGTGCCCTCAGCCGTGGCGATGTTGCGCACCTGTCCCGCATCGATGTCCGCCTGCGTCACCACGTAGACGTCAGAGATGCAGTCCATCTCCGCGCCGGGAGCCAGGGTCGTCGTCGGACAGGACACCGACAGCCCGAGGGCGTTGAGCATCTCGTCGTCCACGAAGACGTCAGCGAGCGTGACGTTTCCGGTGTTCTCGACGTGGAACGCGAAGGTGACTTCGTCATCCACGCCAGCCAGGCGGTCGCCGTTGGCATCCTTGGTGAGTGCCGGCGACTTCACGAGGGACAGACCTGGTGCGGCTTCAGGCGTGGGCGTCGTGGTCGTCGACGGAGGCGTGACCACCGGCGKACCGGTMGGSGGSGTSCCCGAGGCGGTAGCSGAGTTGTCGACCGAACCCGCRTCGACGTCYGCCTGGGTCACCACGTACGCGCTCGAGGTGCACACCAGGGTGCCGCCAGGAGCGATCGTGGTCGTGGGACAGATCACGGTCACCTCCGGACCAGCGGGYGCSACSAGCTGGTCGGCGACCGTCACGTCGTGCAGGGTGACGTTGCCGGTGTTCGTCATCGTGAAGGTGAAGGTGACCTCGTCRCCSACYCCRGCCAGGCCGTCGTTGTTGACGTCCTTCGTGATCGACGCCGACTTCACCAGCGACAGGGCCGGRGCSGGGCTGGGGGTCGGGGTCGTGGTCGTCGACGGAGGCGTGACCACCGGCGKACCGGTCGGGGGCGTCCCCGATGCAGTCGCCGAGTTGTCGACCGAACCAGCGTCGACGTCCGCCTGCGTCACCACGTACGCGCTGGAGGTGCAGTCCATCGCGGCACCGGGAGCCAACGTCGTTGCCGGGCAGGTCACGGCGATGGCGGGCCCGGCCGGAGCGACCAGCTGGTCGTCCACCGAGACACCGGTGAGCGTGACATTGCCGGTGTTCTGGACGTGGAAGGTGAAGGTGACCTCGTCACCCACCCCAGCCAAGGAATCGTTGTTGACGTCCTTGGTGATCGCCGCCGACTTCACCAGCGTCAGCGCCGGGGAGGGAGTAGGCGTGGGAGTGGTGGTCGTCGATGGAGGCGTGACCACGGGCGTACCGGTCGGCGGGGTGCCCGAGGCGGTAGCGGAGTTGTCGATCGAACCCGCGTCGACGTCCGCCTGTGTCACGACATACACCGAGCTGGTGCACACCAGCGTGGCTCCGGGAGCGAGCRTCGTGGAGGGGCAGCTCACGCTGACCGCCGGCCCGGCCGGCGCCACGAGCTGGTCGTCCACCGAGACACCGGTCAGGGTGACGTTGCCGGTGTTCTTGATCGTAAAGGTGAAGGTGACCTCGTCACCCACCCCAGCCAGCGAATCGTTGTTGGCGTCCTTCGTGATCGCCGCAGACTTCACCAGGCTCAGGCCGGGCGTGGTCGGCGTGGGCGTGGTCGTCGTCGATGGAGGTGTGACGACGGGCGGACCGGTCGGCGGCGTGCCCGAGGCGGTAGCCGAGTTGTCGATCGAACCCGCGTCGACGTCCGCCTGCGTCACGACATACACCGAGCTGGTGCACACCAGCGTGGCTCCGGGAGCGAGCCCCCTCCACGATGCTCGCTCC
>NZ_JBFUCW010000049.1:0-1884 GCF_056405035.1 Pedococcus sp. P2_A3
AGRTGTCCCAGGTCCACCAGCTGCTCCTGGAACTGATCCCCGGAGGCGCGAAGAAGGACCTCTCCGCGGCACAGGCCAAGGCGCTGCTGGCAACCGTTCGTCCGCGTGATGCCGCCGGCAAGACTCGGCCCCGGGTCGCGGCCGAACTGATCGCCGACCTCGAGCGGATCTACCAACGCAAGAAGACCGCGAACAAGGAGCTGACCGCCCTGGTTGCCGCCACCGGCACCGCCCTGATGGACCTGAACGGGATCGGCCCCTCCGGCGCTGCCCGGCTGCTGGTTGAAGTCGGTGACATCACCCGGTTCCCGGGCAGCAACCACTTCGGTTCCTGGACCGGCACCGCACCCATCGACGCCTCCTCAGGGGACAACGTCCGCCACCGGTTGTCTCGCGGTGGTAACCGTCAGATCAACCGGGTGCTGCACATCATGGCCACCGTCCAGCTGCGCAACCCCACCGAGGGCCGCGCCTACTTCGACCGCACCAAGGCCCGCGGGAAGGGTGGACCTCCCCCATCAGGGTGGCGGCCCCCGCGCGGTTGGACGCCGCCTTTGGCCTTCCCGAAGGCGCCCGAGTCGTGGCGCTCCTGGCGCGGGAAGGCTTCGAGCAGGAAAGGGAACGCCGCTTTCAGGGCGTCAGATCGGCGGACCGGCGGACCGGCGGGGACGATCGAGGGCTCCTAGGAGCCCTGTTACCGGCCGGATCTGGGTTGTCGAGGAGGCCGTTGTCAACCGGGGATTCGGCCGAGATCGGCAACGAGTCACTGGCCCCGAAATCCGTCAGCGCACAGCTCCGGCGCCGGGCCATGGAGGTCGTCACGCTCGACCACCCCGGCTCCGAGGAACCGGCGTGACCAAGCAGTGCATCGATTACCTTGAACAGCGCGCCGAAGGGCCTCGACCCCCAAAACATCCGGCGCTCCGGCTCAGCGCCTGACAGCGAGCCGATGGCCACCCAGGGGGCAGTTCAGGGAGCACCCTGGAGCGACGCCCTGGACCCAGACCGAGCATGAGCCCTCCGGCTGCTGATCGCGTTGAGCCCGTATAACAGGAAGGTGCGCGACTCGGCCAAGGTGGCTCAGCTGCACCTGTCACGGATTCTTGCCGATGCCCGCCAACCCGCCGAGGTCGCGATCACGGCCATCCTGGCGGTCGCCACTGCGCCCTCCACTGAGACCGGCTCTGGCCAGCCCAAGAGTTCAGGACCGGGATGTGGGCGTACTGGCGTACTCACCCGTCTTCGGCGAGCCGTAGCGATACATTTCGGTGAATAGGCTTTTTCCTATCGATCGCTATTTATCGGTACAGATGTCGATCGCTGGACGAGGCGACCAGGTACGCGGTCACATTCCCTCGGAGGCGTTTCGCCACTGATGAGCCGGTGCATGGCGTCAACGGCACGCCGCGCCAACTCGCCCGAAGGTTCTTCGATCGTGGTCAGTGGCGGGTCCGTCGCCAGTGCGGCGAGCGAGGACTCGAAGCCGACCACTGCCACGTCCTCCGGAACTTGAAGTCGCAGGCGGCGCAACGAGCGCAGGGCGGGAAAAGCAGTGTACTCACCGATCGCAACAATGGCGTCAAAGGGCTCAGCGGCCACCGCCATGGCCTCCACGCTCTCGGAGTAGGCGGAGAGGCCAAGCCCTTCTGCCCAGAAGCGCACGCGTGGCACGAGGTCATGCTTCGCCATCGATTGCGCGTACCCAGAGATACGTTCCTCTTCAACGAGCGTGGGCGATCTCGTCACCAGTGCCACGATGTTTCGGCGACCTCCGTCGATCAGGTGCTGCGTGGCAAGTCGCCCATCGACTTCATTGTTTCGCACTACGCCATGGCAGTTGAGCTGTTGCTGACTGCTCCTGCCGATGACGACCACGGGCTTCTC
>NZ_JBFUCW010000050.1:0-908 GCF_056405035.1 Pedococcus sp. P2_A3
GGCTGAGGTCGCGGCCCGGTTTCAGTGCTCCTGGCCGACGGTCAAGCGGTGGGCCGACCGGTATGCCGCGGGCGAGCCGATGAGCGACCGGTCTTCGCGCCCGCACRCGATGCCCGCCAAGACCACCACGGTGGTCACGCGGCGGATCGTGTCGTTGCGGCTGCGTAAGCGGTTCGGGCCGGTCCAGCTCGCCTCGTTGACCGGGGTCGCGCCCTCGACCGCGCACCGGGTGCTGACCCGGTGCCGGCTCAACAGGTTGGCCCATGTGGACCGGGCCACCGGGGAGCCGGTGCGTCGCTACGAACACCCCTACCCCGGGTCGATGATCCACGTCGACGTCAAGAAGCTCGGCAACATYCCCGACGGCGGCGGGTGGCGGTTCGTCGGACGCCCCCAAGGCTTCCGGAACCGGGCCGCGACCCCGGACAAGCCCAAGAACACCCGGCACAACCCTCAGCTGGGCCACGCGTTCGTGCACACCGTGATCGACGACCACTCCCGAGTCGGCTACGCCGAGGTCCACGATGACGAGACCGCCGCTACCGCGGTCGCGGTCCTGCGCCGGGCGGTGGCCTGGTTCGCCGAACGCGGCGTCAGCATCCAACGCGTTTTGTCCGACAACGGATCGGCCTACCGATCCTTCGCCTGGGCCGACGCCTGCGCCGAGCTGGGCATCAAGGTCAGCAAGACCCGCCCCTACCGCCCACAGACCAACGGCAAGATCGAGCGCTTCCACCGCACCATGGCCGAAGGGTGGGGCTACGCCCGCTGCTACGAATCCGAAGCCGAGCGACGAGCCGCCCTGTCAGCATGGAYCCACGAGTACAACCACCACCGACCCCACACCGCCTGCGAGAACAAGCCACCCATCACCCGCTTGACCAACCTGTCAGGTCAGTACAGCTAGC